>DATHHO010000059.1:0-46784 GCA_035317125.1 Puia sp. | reverse complement strand
AATGATCTTGCCGGGTGCATTGCCGACCTTTACCTGGAGGATATTGCCGTCTGCGCCGCCGACGATGCTCCAGTCGGATGGGATAAGCCATTCATAGCTGCCCTCCCCCAGAGCAGGTATGGAGTAGATAAGATCGGTGTTGATGCAGGCTACTTTAGGGCCACTGATGGTAAGCCCGTTGCAGGTGTTCCTCAGCGCGATATATCCATAAGAAAAATGGCCGCCGGGGACGCAGTTATCGGCCTCAAAGGTGAGGGTGACCTGCTGACCACGGAATGGCGACAGATCGAAAGTAACTTCCGTCCATCCTTTTGTCCAGACATCACGGAGCAGGGCCCCGCCGTTCTGGCTCGGATTGGGGGAAGCCACCGGGCTTGGAGAAAATCCGTTTGCAAAGGCCACGGCGCTGTCCAGAGTAGCTCCGCCGCCGTTTGTCGAGGCATTGTTCCGGGTGGGCAGAAAATAGGAAGGGGAGGCACAGGTGATGATGGAGTCATGGACGCTGAGCGTAGCGGAGATCAGCGGCTGCTGATCGGAATTATGCGCACCATTCTCCAGCACCATGGAATAGGCATAGGTCATGGTATAAGGTTGCGTGGAGGGGCTGGAGGGCACATTGATCTTATAGCTGATGCCCCTGGTATAGCCTCCCTGCACTGCCCCACCGCTGCCACCACGTGAGATCGACGTCGAGCCGAGCAGCACCGAGGCGGCATACTGATATCCATTGATCCTGGGTATGGTGGCAAATCCGCCGAACAGATCCGAATAGGATGTGGTGATTATTTTTATCCCGCTGACGGAGGGGAGCTGGTATTCGGGGATCGCGACTGCGCCGATGGTGCCACCCGGGGCGTTGGCCGTCTCGGGATACCTCTCTTTGATGGAGATCTCACCGTTGCCGAGCCTGTTGTTACCGGTGTAGGCCGACCAGTTCGTAAGCGTACCCTGGGAAAAATTGCTGTTGACGGGACATGCCTGATCCTGCCCGGACGCCTGGGAAAAAGGGAGCACAAATAAGGCAAATAAGAGAAATCTTACCAGACGAACAATCATGAACATTACGGATTTTTACCCATGTCAAATATCGATCAATAAAGCCGTAAATCATAGAATAATAACGCCAATCCGGTGGGTATCGACCGGCATCCGGCACCTGCTTTCCCTACAATACGTGAAAATTTGAAAGAAGGTTTGCTTCTCTGAAAGATTAAATCATTGATTGCCGGGGAGATGCCGATCGCTGCGGGAAAGGCCGGTCAATCCGTTCGTTTATGGAACTGTCTGAGGTCCAGCGTACAAGGGTATTCCTTATTCAGGGTAGGTTGTGAAACGTCGGCTGCGAACGGCAGTCTGTTCTGCTCAATATAACGTCGCAGACCGGTCAGGTACGGTCTTGGGCTCAGGACACCCTGGGTATGGGCGGTATCGCCAAACCGGTTGAACCGTCTCGATTCGGCCTCATTGCTGTTGATGGGGAAGCTGTCATAGCTCCTGCCTCCAGGATGGGACACATAATAGGTGCATCCCCCGATGGATCGGCTGTTCCAGGTATCCACCAGGTCGAAGGTCAGCGGTGCATCCACACCGATAGTAGGATGCAGCGCCGAAGGCGGCTGCCAGGCGCGGTACCTTATCCCGCAGACCCATTCGCCCAGGACGCCGGTCTCTTTGAGGGGAACGCGGATCCCGTTGCAGAGGAGAACATATCTCGATCCGTTAAGCCCCCGGAGCTTCACCTGCACCCTTTCGAGCGAAGAGTCGACGAAGCGGGCCGTTCCGGAACTGGACATCTCCTCGCCCAGCACATGCCAGGGCTCGATCCCCATGCGGATCTCCATCTCTATGCCATGCAGGCTCACCGTCCCGTAATGGGGGAAGCGGAACTCCAGGAAGGGGTCGAACCATTCCAGCTGGAAAGGATAACCAGCATCCGCGAGCTCGCTCACCACTTCTCCGATGTCCTGATATACATAATGCGGAAGCATAAACTTATCATTCAGCTCTGTGCCCCATCTTACAAGGTCTTTCTTGTATGGCTTGTCCCAGAAGCGGGCGATCAGCGCCCGGATAAGGAGCATCTGCAGCAGGCTCATCTGCCGGTGTGGAGGCATGTCGAATGCGCGGAATTCCAGAATGCCGAGCCTGCCCGACGAAGTATCGGGGGAATATAATTTGTCGATACAAAATTCCGAGCGGTGTGTATTTCCCGTAATATCCGTGAGCAGGTGCCTGAAGATCCGGTCAACGGTCCAGAACGGGGTAAACCCCTTTTCAGGCACCTGGCTGAAGGCGATCTCCATCTCGTACAATTTCTCATCGCGTCCTTCATCGATCCGCGGAGCCTGGCTGGTCGGGCCGATAAAGGCGCTGGAGAACAGATAGGAAAGACCGGGATGATGTTGCCAGTAGGTGATCAGGCTGCGCAACAGGTCGGGTCTTCTCAGCATAGGACTGTCGGAAGGGCTGGAGGCGCCAACGGTGATATGGTTGCCGCCACCGGTGCCGGTATGTCTGCCGTCCAGCATGAATTTCTCTGTGCCTAGTCTCGACAGGCGGGCCTGTTCATACAGGGTGTCGATCGTGCTGACCAGTTCTTTCCAGTTGGTAGACGGATGAATATTGACCTCTATCACGCCGGGGTCGGGTGACACGATGAGCCGTTCAAGTCTGTAATCACGGGGAGGCTCATATCCTTCTATGCGTACCGGCATCTTTAGTCTGGCGGCCACGGCTTCGACGGACGCGATCAGGTCGAGATAGTGTTCGATGTATTGCAACGGAGGAAAGAATATATACAGGATGCCATCGCGCGCTTCCACGCAGAGAGCGGTCCTTATTGTGGGAATGCGACGTTCCTCTCTGGGCCAGATGCGTTCGCCTTTTACATTTCGTTCCTGCATGGATATGGCGAGCTTCTGCGGAGAGATCCGCTGTAATTCCAGCTCCGGGTGAAGGCTCACCGTTCCGTAGCGGGAGGTGATGGTCTCGTGAAACCGTTCCAGTTGGGGAAGCTCATCGAAGAGGCTGCGCTCTACCCTCTCCTCATCTTTTTCGAGGGCGGCGTCGGCCAGAGAATCCAGCGGAAGCCTGAGCCCTGCAGGAGAATTGCCGGGCACAAGGAACAGATGCGGCCTCTTCAGCAGCCACTTGCAGCTCTGCCATTTACCGGTCCAGTAATTCCATCTGAGCGGCAGCACGAAGCCGGCGGGCTTTTCCAGGCCTTTGTCCAGCAGCTGCATCAGTGTTCTTCTCCCGATGGGATCTTTCAGATCGGCCACCCTGGGGTCAATGTCAAGAGGCAGCTTGCCTTCCGTCCACAGATACCAGAAGATATCTTCATAAGCCGGACTGATATTTTCTTCGCTGACTGCAAGGCTTCTGGCCAGCTCTTTTGCAAACAGGGCGGCATCTTCCTCCGTGTGAAAATGCCAGGTCTTCTCGTGGGCGATCAGCGCAGCATCTTTCCAGACGGGATAGCCATCCTTTCTCCAGTAGAGCCCGTATTGCCAGCGCGGCAGCGGTTCGCCGGGATACCATTTGCCCTGACCGTAATGGAGCATTCCTTCTGGTCCGAACTGCTCTCTCAGCCTGAAGATGAGGTCGTGAGAAAGGATACGTTTGGTCTTGCCATCTGCTGCAGTATTCCATTCCGGGGATTCCATGTCGTCGATCGAGACGAAGGTTGGCTCTCCGCCCATGGTGAGACGGACATCTCCGCGCTCCAGGTCCTCATCGACCCTATCGCCGACCGCGACGATCGCAGCCCATTGCTCCTCCGTATAAGGCTTTGTTACCCGCGGATCCTCATGGATCCGCGCGACGGTATTCGAAAAGGAAAACGTCGTCTCGCATTTGTCGGTGGCTCCGACCACCGGGGCAGCGCTGGCATAATCGGGGGTACAGGCCAGCGGGATATGCCCCTCTCCGGCGAACAACCCGGAAGTAGGATCGAGCCCGATCCAACCAGCCCCGGGAATATATACTTCCGTCCAGGCATGCAGATCGGTGAAATCGGCTGCGGGGCCATCCGGACCGTCGAGCGATGGGATGTCGGCCGTGAGCTGGACCAGGTATCCGGAAACAAAGCGGGCAGCCAATCCGAGATGCCTTAACACCTGCACCAGCAGCCAGGCAGAGTCCCGGCAGGAGCCTATGGCCCGTCCAAGCGTCTCCTCACAGGATTGTACGCCCACCTCCATACGAACGGAGTATCCGATAGTTGTATTGATCTTCTGATTGATCATGACCAGGAAATCGTTGATCGTCATTACCTTTCTCCGGTCGATCTGGGACAGCCATTGCATAAGCTGGGGGCCATGCTCTTTTATTTCCAGATATGGGATCAGTTCTTTGGGAAGCTCGCCCTGGTAGGCAAAGGGGTATTTCTCCGCGTATTCTTCGACAAAAAAATCAAATGGATTGATCACGACCATATTGGCAATGATCTCCACTTCCACCCGCAGTTCCATGGTCTGGTCGGGAAACACTACTCTGGCCTGATAGTTACCAAAGGGATCCTGCTGCCAGTTGATAAAATGTTTCTCTGGCTTTACCTTGAACGAATAGGCTTCGATGGGAATGCGGCAATGGGCGGCGGGCCTCAACCGGAACACATGGGGGGATAAGGAGACCAGACGGTCGTAACTATAAGTCGTTGTATGATTGATGGCGACCCTTATTGCCATAGCTGAGAAATTGATTTGAAGATGAAATGGCAACGACCGTTGCTCATGAAATTAACCGTTTTTTCCGGGCCTGTCAAAATTTTATCGATATACTACTGAACTAGTCTTTTCCGGGAAAGGAATTTCATATATTGCATCACAGCCAATGCAGCCGGGCTGCCCACGCTGATCATCCGCCTCTTCTGAAAGCCGCTAACATAAAAACACCCCCAGATCCCGGATTACAACCATAAACGTCTGCGACGGCGACTGGCTATATGCCTTTTCTGCTGTCTGATCAGCGCTTGCCTGTGTGCACAGCACAGGTGGATACGGGGCAGCGTCACCAATCCATTCACCAGGGAAAAGATCTCATTCGCCAGTGTTGCGTGGCAAAAAGCCCGGTCGGGAACCATTACGGACAGCGCGGGAAACTTTCGTTTACAGCTCAGCGGAATGCCCCATGACACGCTGGTGGTCAGCTATAGTGGTTTCATCTCTTTGCATGTCCCACTGGACATTCTCAAAACAACGGATAACCTGAGCCTTTATCTTTCCGAAGGAAAGCAGGCGGACAGCGTGCTGGTAAAAGTCCAGTATAACAGAGGCTTTATGTGGTGGAAGAAGATCGTCAGGAACAAGCCCGTAAATGACCCTGAAAGATCAGGAGCTTATTCCTGTGAGCTATACAACAAGCTCGAGCTGGACATCAACAATATCCACCGCGATGGATTCAATCATTATAAGCTGCTGAGGCCTTTCGGTTTCATCCTGGATAATATCGACAGCCTGTCGGAGAACAATCCCTTTCTTCCCGTATTCATGACCGAGAGCCTTTCGGATTATTATATCAGCACGGACCCCTGGGAGACCCGGGAAGAAATAAAAGCGATCCAGACCAATGGCATCAAGAATGAAATGGTCCTTCACTTTCTGGAAGAGATGCACCCAAAAATAAACAGCTATAAAAATTATATCAGCCTCCTCGGCAAGGAGTTCATCAGCCCCCTCGGCAGCATCGGCGGGAACTTCTACAACTACCGGGGCGGGGATACCCAGACTGTTTCGGGCCAGCGTTATCTGCACCTTTTCTTTTCGCCCAAACGCGAGACGGAGAATGTTTTCTCGGGCGATTGCTGGATACACTATCAGACCTGGGCGATCAAAAAGGTGAACCTCACCGTCAGTCCGCTGGCCAATATCAACTATGTGAAACGGATGAACATCATCCAGGAATTCGCACAGGTGAATGACAGCACCTGGGTCTTCGGGAAAGACAAGCTGGTGGTAGAGCTGTCCCCGCTGAAAAAAGACAAACTATCGCTGATTGCGAGAAAGACCAGCATATACCGGAACATACAATATGATCAGTCCCTGATCTCGGAAAACCTGAAAAAGAACAGTAAAAAAGAACAGGTGATCATGACCGACAGCGCCACAATGCGCAGCACGGAATACTGGCAGAAAGAGCGGTATGAGCCTTTGAGCGTAAACGAGCAGAAGGTCTATAAAATGATCGATACGCTGAAGAACATTCCTTTGTTCAGGAAATATACCAACACCGTGGAATTTGTCGTAGATGGAAGGAAGAAGCTGGGCAAGATCGAGATCGGTCCCTGGTTCAAATGGATCAGCGGCAATCAGCGGGAAAGACTGAGACTGCGTTTCGATATTGCGACCACCGCAAAATTCTCCGAGCATCTGAGGCTCCACGGCTATCTCGCCTATGGGTTTGCGGACAAGGCCTTCAAAGGAAAGGCGGAATCCATCTACCGGATCCCAGGCCACAGCGGCATTACCCTGCAAGCTTCTTACCTGCACGACCTCGACAATGGTCGTGTCCGTTATAACGATGAGGACCCGACCACCGACAATATGTTCAGCCAGCTGATTCGAAGGCCGGGTATCCGGCAAAAATTCCTGCAGGTCGATGAAATGAAAGGATCGGTCACAAAGGCATGGCAAAACAACCTCTCCGCGCAGCTTATATTCAGCCGGAGCGATTATGAAACATTCAATCCATTGCCACCCAAATGGCAGATCGCCATCAATCAGAAAGACCTGATCAATACCGATCTGGGGATCAGGCTGCGGTATGCGCCGGGTGAGAACAAAGTGATAACCGCCCGCAAAGAGATCCGCTTCGCTGGCTCTGATCCCGTATTCGAGGCCCGGTATTCAAGAGGTTTGCCGGATGTGATGGGTGGAAAGTATGCCTATCAGAAAGTGAATGTGTCGGTGACCCAGGATTTCCGGATACCCCGTTGGGGAAAGGTCAGCTACCGGGCCTATGCGGGTAAGATCTTCAGTGATGCGCTGCCTTTCATGTTGCTGGAGCTGCATCCGGGCAATGAAGTCTGGTATTACAGCAAACAGGCCTTCAATCTCATGAACCGCTTTGAATATTTCAGTGACCAGTTTGCGGGGTTTACGGTCGAGCATAACTTCGGGAAGAAACTGCTGAACCTGCTGCCGCTGATCCGCAGGACCAATATGCGGCAATTCTGGACCTTCAAGGCCGTATGGGGGGACCTTTCACCGGAGAACCGGAGGCTGAACCGGACCGAGCTGGGCAGCTATCATCTTCGTTCTCTGCAGGGAGCCCCTTATATGGAAGCGGGCACGGGGCTTGACAATATCTGTAAATTTTTCCGCCTCGACCTGGTGTGGCGGCTTGTGCCGGAGCCGAACCAGGGGCCGCATTTCGGGGTTTTGGGAAGCTTCCATCTGCAGTTCTAGGACGCGGGAATGCCCCGGATATAGTGGGCAGATTGTCGTGATCCGTTAAGACCGGGGTGATGCGCGGAACGTCTTACCTTTGTCTTGTGAAGCCTAAATACCTTAAGGTCCCAGGAACACCCACGCATTCTTTCAGCGTCCGGGAGGACAGGGACCCTTTTATAAACAACCGCTGGCATTATCACGCCGAAGTCGAGCTGATCTATTTCCATTTGGGTAGCGGCACGCAGTTCGTGGGTGACCATATCAAGCGGTTTCATCCCGGGGACATCATATTGGTCGGATCCAACCTACCTCATTACTGGAGGTATGACGACGTTTACTTCCGGGATGATGATAAGAAACTGGTGCATTCCACCGTGATCCATTTTTCTGAAAATTTCTGGGGCGAGCCCTTTCTCGGATTGCCGGAGACAAAACCTATAAAAACATTGCTGGACAAGGCGCACCGGGGAATCCTGGTGACGGCAAAAGAAGGCGAAAAAATAGCCGAGCTGATAGAAAAGCTCCGTACCGCCGAAGGTGTGGGACGGATCATAGCGCTGATCGAATGCCTTTCGCGCTTTGCGAGCTCGGACCGGCAACATGTGCTTTCTTCAATCGGTTTCCAGCACGATTTTTCCGAATCCGAGAACGACCGCATAAATGCCATCTACGATCATAGCTTCCGCCATTTTTCGAAGAAGATCTATCTCGAGGAGATAGCGGCCATTGCAGGGCTGGTGCCCAATTCTTTCTGCAGGTATTTCAAATCCCGGACGGGCAAGACCTATACGCAGTTCCTCACCGGGATCCGGATCGGGCATGCCTGCAAGCTGCTTATCGACAACCGGATCAGCATCAAGCAACTCTGCTATGAGAGCGGGTTCAATAATTTCACCTGCTTTCACAAAAACTTCAAAATGATTACGGGTAAGAGCCCGCAGCATTATCTGAAAGAGCATGGGATCGGGTGAGGAAAAAACCTGTCAAATTCTTTTCTATATTTTCGAGTACATTGCAAAAAAAACAGCCTGATGGCCACTGATATAAAATGCCCGAATTGCGGTCACCTCTTTCCCATGGAGGAGGCCGTCTCAGAAGAGTATAAGAAAGAGCTGAGAGAGCAGATGCAGGCCTTTAAGAAGGACAAGGAGAAAGAATTGCAGAAGAGGCAGGAGGAGTTTATGCGCAAGGAACAGGAATGGCAGTTGCAATCGCAGAAACAGGAATCCGAATTCTCCAGGCGCCTGGGGGAAGAAAAGCGGCAGTTGCAGCAGACGCTGGAAGAATCTCTCCGTAAGTCGATCTCCACCGATTTTGAAAATAAGCTGAAGCTGCTGGAAACGGCCAATAAGGACAGCGAGGAAAAGCTGAAGGCATCCCGTCAGAAAGAATTCGAGTTCCTGAAAAAAGAGCAGGAGCTGATAAATAAGGCTGCGGAGCTGGAACTCTCCGTACAGCGGAAGCTCCAGGAAGAAAGAGGCAAGCTGTCCGAAGAGATCCGCGGTCTTGAGGAGCAAAAGAGTGCGGCCAGGGAAACGGAATACCAGCTGAGGATGAAAGAGCTGGAAAAACAGCTCGACGATCAGAAAAAGCTCGCGGAGGAAATGAGGCGTAAGGCAGACCAGGGCTCTATGCAGCTACAGGGGGAAGTGCAGGAGCTGGCCCTCGAAGAGCTGCTGAGGGGGAGCTTCCCCTTCGACGAGATCGGGCCTGTAGGCAAGGGAGTGAAGGGCGCCGACTGCATCATGACCATACGGAATAATTTCGGACAGGAATGCGGCAAGATCATCTTCGAGAGCAAGCGCACGCGTGATTTCTCACAGGACTGGATCGAGAAACTAAAAGCGGATATGCGCGGACAGGGAGCCCTGGTAGCGGTGATCGTCACCCAGGCCATGCCAAAGGATATGGAGCGTTTCGGAGAAAAGAACGGCGTATGGATCTGCTCGTTCGCGGAAGTGAAGGCACTCTCTCATGTACTGAGAGATGGGATCGTCAAGCTGTTCAACGCCGCCAGGTCCCGGGAGAACAGGGGCGATAAGATGCACCTGTTGTACGATTATCTCACCAGCGGCGAATTCGGCGAGCAGTGGAAGGCCATCCGGGAAGGCTTCCTTTCCATGAAGCAATCGATCCAGAAAGAAAGGGATGCCATGGAGAAATTATGGAAAGCCCGGGAAAAACAACTCGAAAAGGTATTGCTCAATGCCGCACACGTCCGCGGCTCCATCGAAGGGATTGCCGGCAAGGATGTCATCGACATCAACCTGCTGGAGGATGGAGATGACGATCTGGTCCTGGACTAGGTAAGCACCCAGGCCAGGGTAAGCGCCTGTTCGTCAAAGACCCTGCCTTCGACGATGAGATGGGTCTTCTTCCCTTTGTTAAAGGCAAAAGGAAGCAGGATGCTGTCACCGTCGAGACTGATATTATCTTCCAGCTGCATGTGCTGTTTAAAATCCAGCTCACCCCGCCCGTACCATTTGAAGATAGCTTCCTTGGCGTTCCAGATCAGCGTCAGAAATTCCTGGTACACACGACCCCGGAGCCCCCATTGTTCGAGGAACATCGCATAATCTTCATTAAAGAAATGGATCTCGTCCTCGCTCAGAAATTTCCCGGCTACGGATTCGATACGGGGTGTGATGAGCTCGATGTCCACCCCCACCTTGCTGTTGCGACTGACGATCGCTGCCGCATAATGGCCACAATGTGAAATGGAAAAATGATACTGTTCACTTTCGAGGAAAGGCTGCCGGGTGTCTGCGATGCGGATCTCTTCGAGGGGGAAATCATCGAACAGAAAAGACAGGAGATAACGGCCAGCCAGGTGTTGCAAACGCTTGGCGGGATGCGATACATCCTTTTTTACCGGAACTTTTTCCTGAAAAAAAGATTCCGGCTCTTTGATATGCCAGATGCCCAATCGGGTATCCTGGTTGATATTATGTTGATAAAATAAAGGCATTTTATGAATTATAAAGGCATATTTGCAGATTGCGCTGCTTGCGCCAAACTTGCATTCCCTGCAACTGCGCCAAATTTGCAAACTTAACTAATTTCATTATGATCCTGTCCGATACGCGTATCCTTGAGGAGATAAACAAAGGCACCATAAAGATCGAACCCTATGATCGCACCTGTCTGGGCAGCAATTCCTATGACGTACACCTTGGGAAATGGCTGGCCACCTACCGCGAACATATCCTGGACGCCAAAAAGCATAACGAGATAGAATATTTTGAGATCCCGGAGGATGGGTTCGTATTGTATCCTCATATCTTTTATCTGGGCGTGACGCAGGAGTATACGGAAACGCATGCACACGTCCCCTTCCTGGAAGGCAAATCCTCAACCGGACGTCTGGGCATCGATATTCATGCAACGGCCGGAAAAGGAGATGTCGGATTCTGCGGCAACTGGACCCTGGAGATCTCGGTAAAACAACCGGTGAAAGTGTACCCCTATATGCCGGTGGGGCAGCTCATCTATTTCCCGGTGGACGGAGAGATAATGGTCAAATACAATCAGAAAAAGGACGCCAAATACAGCGGCCAGATCAATAAGCCTGTCGAGAGCATGATGTGGAAGAATAAATGGTAGAATTTCAGATCCCCTCCTTTCCGTTTTTCGAGATATAATAAGCCATCACCCAGGCAATGACCTCGTTGTAGGTCTTCATGCCCTGTGGCTGACTGTTCGCCTTCAGATAATTCCCATACAGATGAGTGATCAGCGGCTCCAGCGGGTTCTGATACCGACGATAGAACTGCCTCAGCTCCTGAAAGTCTTTACGGATGGAGGGGTGCAGCTGATCGCGCAAAGGTTTCACCTGAAGAGAATCGCGGAAATACAATTCCGTTGCCGTATAATAATACAGATCGAAATAGACGGAATACCGGAAGGCCGGATCGCCGGATGAACGGGCCGAGAGATAACCCGATAAGTTGGCCTCATTCTCCTTGGCATATCCTAGCTGGTGGCCGATCTCATGGCAGGTTGTAAAAGGCTGGGTAAACACAGGCGTGGTCGTATTCACCTGCGCCTCTCCCGAAAAAGGGTTGTAATATCCGCTGAAGCCAAGATAATTTCCCAGATAACTGAAGATAGAGGGTTTGACGGATGGAGAATGATAGACGAAATGCGGGTCCTTTTCCGCCAGATTATTATAGCTCTGAACGGAACCCCTGAAAAGATTGGATTTATAGGCAAGGGGCGGCCTGTTCACTCTTGCAGCGCTGTCGAGCTCATTCAATCTGGCGACGATCAGCTGCAGGAAAAAGGTCAGGTCCTTCGTCTCATAACGATAGGGTTGCAGGTGCAATTGTTCGGCTATGCCTTTGCGGTCATAATTCAAACCCCAGCAAAGATTGAACGCCACATATACGAGCAGCACGGAGAACAGGATCTTTCTGGCGACAATCCAAAAATATCCCCGGGTGGCCTTCTTTTTGATGATCGTTCTTAAAAACCGGACCAGGCTGTAGACCAGCCATATTGCCACAACCAGATAAAAAATATCGCCGATGCTGAAGGGGATCCAGCCAAACAAGATCCGCTGCAAACGGGCTATCACCAGATAGAGCCCATTGGAATAATATTTCTCCACGGCCCCCGGGAACAAGGAAAAGACCCTGATGCAAATGGCGAGAAGAGCCAGGCCTATCCATATTATTTTTCGTTTCATGGGCATACCCGTTAAAAATACGCCCAATATTACAGCATCCATGTTAAATTGCGGTCTATAACTACCAGCAATGAACCCGGATAAACTGGATTTTAACAAAAATGAAGACGCCATGCTGATAGCGCTTGGCCAGCTCAGGACCCGGCTCGATAAGATCGCGCTGGGCGGCGGTAAAAAAGCGATCGAACGGCAGCGGGAGAAAAACAAACTGACAGCCCGGGAGCGCATCCTTTACCTGATCGACGAGGACAGTCCTTTCATCGAGATCGGCGCATTTGCCGGCTATGAAATGTATGAAGAGCATGGAGGCTGCCCTGCCGGAGGAACGGTAGCCGGGATTGGTTATGTCAGCCAGCGCCAGTGCGTAATCGTGGCCAACGACCAGACGGTGAAGGCGGGTGCATGGTTTCCCATCACGGGCAAAAAGAACCTGCGTATGCAGGAGATCGCCATGGAAAACCATCTGCCCGTCATTTATCTGGTGGACAGCGCGGGGGTATTCCTCCCCATGCAGGACGAGATATTCCCCGACAAAGAGCATTTCGGCCGGATATTCCGCAATAACGCCCGTATGAGCGCCATGGGTATCACGCAGATCGCCGCTGTGATGGGCGCCTGTGTGGCAGGCGGCGCCTATCTTCCGATCATGAGCGATGAAACCCTGATGGTGGAAGGGAATGGCTCTATTTTCCTGGCCGGTCCTTATCTCGTAAAGGCGGCGGTCGGAGAAGACGTCGACACAGAGACCCTGGGCGGCGCCGTTACGCATACCGAACTTTCCGGGATCGCCGATTATAAATTCAAGACGGAACAGGAATGTCTGGACCAGGTCAGAAAGATCATGGGCCGTCTGGGCCACCGGGCAGTCCACGAAGTTGAACGGGGTGAACGGGGTGAACGGAGCGGGGCCTCGGGAAAGGGTGAACAAAGCGGGGCGGGTCGTTGGCCGGGTGGAGCGTCTGCAGGGTTTGACCGGGCAGCACCAGTAGCGCCAAGGAAAGATGCAAAGGAATTGCAGGGCATCGTTCCCGCGGATGCCAGCAAACCATACGATATGCTGGACATCATCGAACGGATAGTAGATGATTCCGTATTCGAACAGTTCAAGGAAGATTATGGCAAGACGATCTTGTGTGGGTATGCCCGCATCGAGGGCTGGGCAGTGGGCATCGTGGCCAACCAGCGGAAGATCGTAAAGAATAAAAAAGGAGAGATGCAGATGGGCGGGGTGATCTATAATGACACCGCGGATAAAGCGGCCCGCTTCATCATGAACTGCAATCAGAAAAAGATACCGCTGATATTCCTCCAGGATGTCACCGGATTTATGGTCGGGTCCCGGAGCGAGCACGCCGGGATCATCAAGGACGGAGCCAAAATGGTGAATGCAGTCGCCAATTCCGTGGTCCCGAAGATCACCATCATCATCGGCAATTCCTATGGAGCTGGAAATTATGCGATGTGCGGGAAGGCCTATGACCCGAGGTTCATCTACGCTTGGCCCACCGCAAAGATCGCCGTCATGGGCGGCGAGCAGGCGGCAAAGACCATGCTTCAGATAGAGGTGGGCGGGTTGAAGGCAAAAGGGAAAGAGATCGACCCCGCGGAAGAAAAAAAATTGCTGGATGAGATCAAAGGGCGATATGAAAAACAGACCACACCCTATTATGCCGCAGCGCGTCTGTGGGTAGACGGCATCATCGACCCGGCGGATACCCGCAAGGTCATTGCAGAAGGTCTGAAGGCTGCGGACCATAACCCGGATATGCCGGAATTTAAAATAGGGGTGATACAGGTGTAATCCATTAAACTGAAACCATTGTCAAATAACGAAATCACCATGTACACGGATGGGTCATCCCGTGGTAACCCCGGCCCCGGGGGCTATGGAACGATCATGATGTGGGGTGGCCATGTAAAAGAACTGTCCGGCGGATACCGGCGTACGACGAACAACCGGATGGAGCTGATGGCCGTCATCGCAGGCCTGCGGGCCATTAAAAAAGAGGGGATGCGGATCACTGTTTATTCCGACAGTCAGTATGTAGTGAAGGCCGTGGAACAGGGATGGCTGAAGAATTGGATCGCCACAAATTTCAAGGGTGGCAAAAAGAACAGGGACCTGTGGCTGGATTATGATGAGCTTGCGCAAAAACACCATATCCGCTTCAAATGGGTACGTGGGCACGCGGACAATGTAAACAACAACCGCTGCGATATACTCGCCACGACCGCGGCCGACGGGCGCGATCTGGAGGTGGATGAGGAGTTTGAAAAAGAAAATGCGAAGTAAAGGTTTTTGAAAGGGCACTATTGAGGTACGGCAGCCCGGTAAACGACGCTATCCTTATGCGCCTTAAGGCTGACACGGGCCCCGTCGAACGCTACGAAGGCCTCGCCCTTCATCCGAATGAAAGAATTTCCGGGATTCTCTTCTACCAGCAGCTCTCCTTCCAGCACCAGGAAGATCTCAACCGATCTGACGCCGATGGTAATGATCTCATCCCCGGGCAATCCGATCCGGCTAAGTTCAAAATCCGGGGCGGGCGTACGAAACACTGAAATATGCCCTTCATGGTCGTCGTCCCTTGCTCCCTGCAGCACCTGGGGCAAGGTCTCTCCGAACTTTATATGTTTCAGCAATTCAGGTACATCGATATGTTTGGGCGTCAGTCCACCCCGCAACACATTATCCGAATTGGCCATGATCTCCACATTCTGCCCTTCCAGATATGCATGTGGAAGTCCCGCGTCCTGAAAGATAGCTTCACCGGGAAGCAGGTTGACCAGATTGAACAGATAAATGGAAAAGATGCCCCGGTCGATCCTGCCCGGCTCGTTGAAGGTCAGCGCTGCGCGGGCAGCCCAGAAATCCTCTTCTCTCCGGGATAACCGGCCATTCTCATAAGCAGGAAGGATACGGTCCAGTAAAGGTTGCAGGATAGCATTCACTTTCAAAGGCTCCATTACCATAACGGTCTTGTATAATCCCTGATATCCTTGTTCCACAAATACAGGCCACAGAAAACGCAGTTCAGGAGTGCGCTGCAAGATCTGTTCCAGCTCATCTTCCGGCTTGAAGCCATGCAGCAGCCAGAAATCACTCAACGCCAGCATCAGTTCCGGCTTATGGTTGTCATCCTTATAATTCCGGTCCGGGGCGGACAACGGTATCCCTTTTTTATTTTCTTCGGCGAATTCTTTTTCCGCATTCTTTTTTGACGGATGTACCTGGATCGAGAGCATGTCTCTTACATCGAGGATCTTCAGCAGATAGGGCAATCGCCCAAAACGCTGTGCAATAGCAGCCCCTAACAGGTCCTCAGGCCATTCCCCGATATATTGATTCAGCTTTACGGTGAGCGACCAGTTCGCGGTGTCGCCGGTCGGCGGGGTAAAGACCAGCTCCGAAGGAGCATTATCATGGGCGCCAAGCCAGTACTCGGCAAAAGGCTTCCCCTCCGTGTCGGATACAGACAACAGCCGAGGTAAAAAAGAATATCCTCCCCATGCGTAATGCTGCACTTTCCCATTCAGCCTGAATATGCGGTTGTCCTGTTTAGTTCTTTCCTGCTCCGGTTGATCCTGTTCCATCATACATGATAATTTTAGCGCTGCGCTGTCTGCTTTTTTGCGACCTTTCGGGATGTGACCATGCCTGCTCTGGCCACAAACGTTATGCCGTTCAGGCGGCAAAATAAAGCAAAAAAGAAGAATAATGGCCCGGCACATTGATTTTGGGAAAAAAGGAGAAGACCTGGCGGAAGCATGGCTCATTTCCTCAGCATATGAGATCCTTCACCGGAACTGGCGGAAGGGACGGTATGAAGTGGATATCATTGCCCGCCACCAGGGTATTTATCATTTCATCGAAGTCAAATCCGGCCGGTCGGATGACTACGGTCACCCCGAAGAAAGAGTCAGCAAGCAAAAAATAAGGAATATGATGAAGGGCGCCGCCGCATGGCTACAGCAATTTCCCGGTCCCAAAAGGATCCAGTACGATGTGCTGGCCATTACCATCCGTGAAGGCGAAGCACCGGAATATTTTCTGATCGGGGATGTGTATGAATAAAGCGGGGGTGGACTTGTGGGAGCAACTTGCTGGACCGATGCAGAAACTGATCGAAACAGAGCCCGATCAGAATTCGGCGATCCGACCTTTATGGACCGTACAATGGCTGTATCGAAAACGAACAATTTCGTATTTTGTTGGCCCCCTAATCCTATGATCATCAACTCGATAAAAAAATGGCACTCTCCTGGTAACCTTACAATGGCGGGATACGTCTTACCTGAACTATCTAAAAAGCACCTATGTTTAGAAATTACTTCAAAATTGCATGGCGCAATCTCTGGAAAAGCAAGGTCTATTCGTCGCTCAATATTATCGGTCTTGCGATAGGAATGGCTGCCTTTATTGTCATTATGCTCTTCGTTTCCTATGAAAAGAGCTTTGACAAATTCCATACGAAGAACATCTATCGTCTCAATGAGGTGCAGAAACCACCGGGCATGCTGTCCTCGCAGAAAGTAGCGCTTTCCATGTTCCCCATGGGGCCCACGATGAAAAATGAATTCCCCGAAATAAAAAACTATACCCGGATCACCTGGAGGAGTAAGTTTCAGATGACCTACAAGGAAAAAAGGGTCTATCTCCCCCAGACCTTTTTCGTCGATTCTACCTTTCTGCAGATTTTCGATTTTAAGCTGATCAAAGGCAACAGGGAAACCGTCCTGAAAGAGCCAAACAGTATCGTGCTGACCCAGGCGGGTGCCGAAAAAATATTCGGCAAGGAAGACCCTGTTGGAAAAAGGGTGACGCATTATGAAAACGATACCACCAGCTTTGTCGTGACGGGCATCCTGGAAAATGTCCCTGAAAATTCACAGCTGCAATTCGATGGGCTGATGTCCTTCAATACCATTTACAAACCGGACTGGATGAACGGATGGGGCGGCAACTGGCTGGATACTTACTTCGAGCTGGCGCCGAATACCAACGTGGCTGCGATGGAAAAAAAATTCCCCGCCTACCTAAAAAAATACCTTGCCCGTGATGATAACTGGAAATATTACGAATTATTTCTGCTGCCCCTGGCCGATGTACATGCCAATGCAGCCGATATCGGGCTTGACTATATCAACTACCAAAAATTCGACAAGACCTATACCAATATCTTCTTTCTCATCGCCCTGATCGTCCTGGTCATTGCCTGTATCAATTTTATGAACCTCGCCACTGCCCGCTCGGCAGAAAGGGCAAAAGAAGTGGGGGTGAGAAAGTCGATTGGCGCACAACGGATACAACTGGCCATTCAATTCATCAGCGAGACCCTGCTGCTGTCCCTGATCGCGCTGGTATTCGCAGCGGTGCTCGTTCAATTGTCCCTGCCTTATATCAATAAGCTGAGCCAGCGGAGCCTTCATTTTCATGTATTCTCCGATCTCCGCCTCTTGCTTTCCCTCATCGGTGGCACCCTGGTCCTCGGTATCCTTTCAGGGATCTACCCCGCAGCTTATTTATCTTCTTTCCAGCCCATCAAGGTCCTGAAAGGCTCGTTCGAGACGGGAAGGAACAAGGGAACGCTGCGGAATATCCTGGTCGTCGGACAATTCACCAGCGCGATCTTTCTCATGATCGCTACCGTCTTTGTAGTCAGGCAGCTCAGCTATATGCAGGAGCGTGACCCTGGGTTCAGCCGTGACCAGGTGATGACCATTCCACTGGATCAGATGACCTACAAGAAATATGAGCTGCTGAAAGAAGAATTATCCGGCAGCACGCTGGTGAAGGGAGTGACGGCGGCGCAGGACCAGCTGGGCAGCCATCTCGATCAGTCGGGGGTAACCTTCAGGGGAGACGGACCTAAGAGGGACTTCGTTACGACGCGGCTGATCGTCGACCACGACTATCTGACCCTGTACCAGCTCAAGCTGGCAGAAGGAAGGAATTTTTCCCCGGAAAAAACAGCCAATGGAAAAGAATACATCATCAACGAGACGCTGGCAAAGGAATTATTAAAGGATCATCCAAAAGCTCCTGCCCGTTCGCTGATCGGCAAACCCTTCGGCTTCGATTCGCTGGGGACCATTGTCGGTATCGCGAAGGACTTTAATTTCAATTCGCTGCAATACAAGATCGAGACCATGTTCATCTTCAACCAGAAAGACTGGGGGTTCTCGACCGTATCGGTAAAGATCAACGGAGGAAAGACCAAAGAGGCCATTTCCTTTATTCAGTCCGCCTGGCAAAAATTATTCCCCGATCATCCTTTCGAATACGAGTTCCTCGACCAGCATTTTGAGACCGTTTACCAGGCTGATGCACAGGTGAGCAAGATGGTTGGCATCCTGGCAACGCTTGCCATCATCATATCCTGTCTGGGCCTGTTCGGGCTGGCTTCATATTCGGCGGAAAAAAGAATAAAAGAGATCGGCATCCGGAAAGTTATGGGCGCTTCGATGCAAAGCATCGTCTCCCTGCTATCGGTTCATTTTATCAAGCTGGTGCTGATCGCTAATCTGATCGCGTGGCCGGTGGCCTGGTATGTGCTGAGGCAATGGCTGCAAAATTATGCCTACCATATTCCTGTTAACCTTTGGGTATTCCTGCTGACGGGGGTCATCGCGCTGCTGATCGCCCTGGTGACGGTAAGCTTTCAGGCGGCAAAGGCGGCATGGGCCAACCCGGTGAAAAGTCTAAGATCGGAGTGACCCGCGCTCATTGCTGGTGCTTCCAGGATCAGCTGCACCCGCGTGCGTCTTCTTGTTCAGAATAACACAAGGTCATTTCAGCGTTCCGCTCTTTGCCTTATCCATAATCGTCTCGATGAGGCGGTAGGTTGCGGGGCAATATTCTATATTCTGTTTGTACATGTGCATGTAATCCACCATCCTCTTTTTGGTATGATGTGGAAAGCCGGCGCAATCCCTTGGCCGGACCGCATAAATATTACACATATTGGTCTGCAGGTCAAGGAACTGGCATGGCTGCTTTACATTCATCCAATCTCCGCTCTTGTCTTTGTACAGCCATTTTTCCATAAATGCCTTCCCGCTCATGCCCAGATGGGTAGAAATACGTTTGATATCCTTCTGGGTATAGGTGGGCGACATGGTCTTGCAACAGTTGGCGCAATCGAGGCAATCCGTTTTTTTCCAGACTTCCTTGTCCGCCTCTACGACAAATCTGTCCAGTCCCCGGGGGGCTTTCTTTTCCAACCTGCTCAGAAAACTTTTTATGCGCTTTTTATGGTGACGGACTATCTGCCTGAAGGATCGTAGATTAACTGTTGCCATGAATGAAGAGTAACTTGAAAATATATTATAAATACAAATATGCCTCAAAGAGAGAGAGTTTCAAAGAAAATTTCCGCTTTTGCATATTAAACTTTAAACTTGCCGCATGTGGGAACCCTATAAAAAAGGATATAAGGCCTGGCTCCAACTGGAAAAGTCTCTTTCGGATAATTCAGTTGAAGCATATGGAAGGGATATAGAAAAGCTTACGCAATTCCTGCAAGCCACGAATTCTCTCAAAACGCCTGCGGAGATCGAGTTGAAAGACCTGCGGCAATTCATCCGGTGGATCGGTGAATCGGGTCTCACCCCTGCCTCACAGGCCCGGATCATTTCAGGGGTCCGTTCATTCTATAAGTATTGCTCCATAGAACAGATTACCAAAAAAGACCCCACGGCCCTGCTGGAAGCTCCGAAGCTGAAAAGGGCCTTACCGGATACGCTGACCTTTGGGGAGATCGAAGCCATTATCGGGCAGATCGATCTGAGCAAGCCGGAAGGTGGCCGGAACAAGGCCATCCTCGAAACAATGTATAGCTGTGGGCTTCGTGTCAGCGAAGTGGTGAACCTCCGCATCTCCTGTCTTTATCTGGATGTCGGTTTCATCCGCGTAATCGGAAAAGGAGATAAAGAACGTCTGGTACCCATCGGCAGCTCTGCGATCAAATACATCGGCATCTATCTCCATGAGCTCCGCGTCCACGTTCAGGTCAGGCCTGGGAATGAGGACATCCTTTTTCTCAACCGTCGCGGCAGCAAACTGAGCAGGGTCATGATCTTCCTGGTGCTGAAGGACCTGGTAAGAGAGGCAGGCATCCACAAGAATGTATCTCCCCACACTTTCCGCCATTCCTTTGCCACGCACCTTGTAGAAGGAGGAGCAGACCTCCGCGCCGTCCAGGAAATGCTGGGGCATGAAAGCATTACTACCACGGAGATCTATACCCACCTTGACCGGGAATATCTGCGCGAGACCCTGCACCGCTATCATCCGGCATTCCAAAGTCCACAGACCGCGCAGCAGGGAGGCCGGGGGCGGCAAACGCATTGACGGCATGAGCGCCGTCTTCGGCAATTGTCCGAAGCTCGCAGCGCGTGGAAAATGCTGCCAGGGTTTGCACGCGCTCGCGCGGTTGCGGATAACCTACAGGACTACCAGCTTCTGCGTATATACCGCGCCCGATCCGGTTGAGCTGAGCCTTACAAAATAAATACCACCGGGCAGGGCAAAGCTGTCCGTATCAGTTACGATCCTTGGGGTAATCATTCCCACTGTACCCATTTCACTCACCGGCGCGCCCACGATCTTTTTTGCCGCCTTCTTTTTCACCAGCTTGCTGATACCGGGCTTCGGATATCGCTGCTGCGCCTGCCCCTTCGCAGAAAGCAGCATGCCGACCACCGCAAGTCGCCAGACCACGGACCAGGGCTTCTTACCCCGCTCTTTTACCACGGTGAAGTCCCTGTCCAGCTGATCTGATGCAAACCGGCCACAGACCTTCCTCTTCGGATCATTCAGATACGACAGCACCTGCTGATCGCTCATCAGGGTGAAATCGATAACTGTCTTCGAACAAGAGGAGCAGAACCGGCCTTTTCCGGCCTCATCCATTTTTTCCCAGCTCTCATGACAGGGTTCGGCGATGTGTATTTGTAGATTTTTTGACATGGCATCCGTTTTTATAAGGAATGTGAGTTACTAACCAGATGCCCGAACATGGGAAATTACATAAAATGGGTTGTGAATTTTTCTTACTTTAGAGACCGGGGACTATTGCCATTTTTAAAAACCATATTAACCCATTCTGCCGGAGACCAGGAACTGGTCGCCTTATACCGCCAATCCGCCGATCTTAAAATACTGGCGGCTTTATATCAGCGCTATATGGAGCTCGTCTATGGCGTCTGCCTGAAATATCTCCCGGACCCCGAAACAGCCAAAGATGCAGTAATGGCGGTCTTCGAAGAGCTGGCGCAAAAGCTGCTCAGACACGAGGTGGAGAACTTCAGAGGCTGGCTATATACCCTGGCTAAGAACCACTGTCTGATGCAGTTGCGCTCCTCAAAACGAATAAAGACCAGCGAACTCGACCCGGAACGTATGCAAATGGAGCAAGATGTGCATCTGAATGGCATGCTGGAGAAAGAAGGGCATCTGGACAAGCTGTCGAAATGCCTGGAAACGCTGTCTCCCGAACAAAAATCGACCGTAGAATTGTTTTATCTGCAGGACAAATCTTATAAAGAGATCGAGAAACTGACCGGCCTCGACTGGAATAAAGTGAGGAGCCTTATACAGAATGGAAGAAGGAACCTGAAAATGTGTATGGAAAAGAACGAGGAAGCTACCTTGTCAAAATGAACGGGAACAACAAAAATATGACCCGGTATACGGCCACGGATATTCAAAAATATCTGGACGGGGAATTGTCTGGCCCGGAAATGAACGCCCTCGAAAAAGCGGCTCTCGAAGATCCTTTCCTTGCCGATGCCATCGAAGGGATCGGGAATGCCCGCGCTCTCCGCGGTGATGTCTCGCTGAAGCATGAGCTGGCCGATCTGAACAAACGGCTGGAAAACAGGACAAACAAAAAAAACATGCGCACGCCGATCGTTTTTTTCCGTTCCGGTTGGCGGGTAGCTGCCGCCGTTATCCTGCTTGCCGGGCTTGCCACGATCAGCTACCGGTATCTTGTCAGCAGTAAAGAAAATGCTCCGCTGGCCGTAATGGATCAGAAGGCTGCACACAGCGACAGCAACGCAGCACAGGCCGATACCAGCAGATCCCTGGTCAAACCGGCAACCGTGCCATCGGCAGAAAGCGAAGCGGTTGCCGCAAAGGATGCACCGGCCGGAGCCTTGTCAGCGCCTGCCCGGGCCAGACTTCCGAAAACGGCCCCGCTTCGCCGGAACCTGCCCGCTACGGCCAGAGCAGAAGACTCGGAAGGAATGAAAATAGACAAGCTCAGGAACGCCTTTTATGCCAATGGTCGCAGGCAGGAGCTGGACTCCCTGAGATTGTATGCAGACCTTGAGAAAAAGGTGGGCAGCAGGGATTTTGGTGTCTATAATAAAGATTCCGCAGGTCTCAACCCCAAGGCCAGATTGCTGGCAAAGTCTTCAGATGCAGGCGCCGGGGCCTATGGGAATCTTCCTGTGGGAGGGGGATCCAATTATAATTTCAGCGGAAAGGTGCTCGATCAGCATAACAGGCCCCTGCCCGGTGTGAGCCTTACCCTGGTCGATCATCCAGGTTTTGCGACGGTATCGGACAACAATGGGATTTTCAAATTGAATGTCCGGCAGCAGGACTCCGCTTACCGGCTTATGGCAAACTATGCCGGATACGAACCTACCGTTATCTCCATGAGCACGGAAAATGCCAGCAGCAATATCATCTATCTGCAGCCCGAGGCCACCAAATCCTTGAATGAAGTGGTGGTGACCAGATTGGGCAGCCAGCTAAGACTGGATCCGGCCAGCAGGAAAAGAATGGGGGAAGCCGACAAAGAAAAAACAGCGGAGGAGGCTATGGGAAGCGCTGTCCCGGTGAAAGGCTGGCAGGAATATGAGACCTGGCTGAAAAAAAATAAAGGGACAGTCGTGACCGGCCTGAAAGGCAGCGACGGCTCCGATTCCACGCTCAGAGGTGACGAGATCATTTCTTTCAACGTAGATAAAAAAGGGGCTTTATCCTCCTTTAAAATAGAGCAATCGCTTTCTCCCGCACACGATTCATCCTTTATACGCCTCATCCGGCAGGGTCCGGCATGGCGGCCGCTGAAAGGTAAGAAGGGTCGGGCTGTAGTAACCGTTTCGTATTGAAGCGGTGTCGGGGACCGATTCCCGGTCCAGGGTAGTCCACTACACCGCTCATATAAACTTAACGGGCCTTTTCATCCTCATTACCGTAAATTCGGCGTTCAAAAACCATTGTATGATGAACAAATATCTGATCTTGTTTGCCTTTGTAACATTTCCCTGCATCCATGGGGAAGCTCAGCAGCTGAGGACCCCGGCGCCTTCCGCCCCTCAATATGTAAAACAGGATTTCGGCCTCTCCTCGATCGAATTGTCCTATTCAAGACCGGGAGTGAAAGGCCGTACTATATTCGGTGATCTTGTGCCTTATGGGAAAGTATGGCGTACCGGCGCCAATCAGGCTACTACTCTTGTATTTGGTGACGACGTGATCATCAGTGACACAAAAGTACCCGCAGGGAAATACGGCTTGCTCACGATCCCAAACGAAAAAGAATGGACGATCATTATCACGAAACAACTGGACGTCACCACCCCTGCTGCGTACAAACAGGACCAGGACGTGCTGAGGGTGACGGTCCCAGCCCGGGAATTGTCTTTTTCGCTCGAGAGCTTCTCCATCCTGTTCAGCAATCTTACCCCGACTACCTGCTCGCTGGATCTGATCTGGGATAAGACCTTTGTCAGCCTGCCGATAAAGACCGAGGTGGACACAAAGATCATGACACAGATCGACAACAGCCTGAATAAAGACAACCGTCCTTATTATTCAGCCGCGTTCTATTACCTGGAGAACGGGAAGGATCTCAACAAGGCCCTCGAATGGTTCGACAAAGCGCTCCAGCAGGATCCGACTGCTTTTTTTGTGGTCTATCAAAAGGCCAGATGCCAGGCAAAGCTGGGTAAAAAACAGGATGCCATCGCTACGGCAAAGAAAGGAATAGAGCTGGCGCAGCAGGCAAAGAACAGCGATTATGTAACCTTGAACGAGAAGCTGATCGCGTCGCTGAAATAACGAAATAAAAGACCCATCGCTTGCAGACCCCCGCTTGCGGCATATAACGGGCATGATGCGTCCCTGAAAATCCGGGGCGCATTATTTTTTTTGTGGGGCGACCAACCCGATCAGTTCGCTAAGCACCACGACCCCTACGGCCCCTACCACGTTGAACCACAAAAAGCTGAGGTGGACGATCCCCTTGTTATTGAGGACATTCAGCAGGATCACGAACGCCTCGATGATCACGGCGCTGACAAATACCGCGGTTCCGCCGATCTTCTTACGGTAAAAAGCCACGAGGAAGATGCCCAGGATCACCCCATAAAATAAGGATCCCAAGAGGTTAACGGCCTCGATCAGGCTATTTCCGATATTATACGCCAGCTGAGCCACCCCGACGCAAAAAACACCCCAGAAAAGCGTGTACATGCGGGAGAGCTTGTATTCTTTATAGGGGGTCAGCTCTTTTTTTGTAAACCGCCTGTGGAAATCGACGATGGTGCAGGAGGACAAAGAATTAAGCGTGGCCGCGATCGATCCCCACGAAGCCAGAAAGATCACGGCGATCAGCAGACCGATAAGACCGCGTGGAAGGAAATCCGTCACGAAACGAAGAAAGATATAGTTCGTATCGTTGTTATCTCCTCCTACCTGTTTGTCGTTAAGCCAGCGTTTGATTACTCCTCTGGCCCAGGCCTTGAGCCCCTCTGCCTGATGCAGCCGTTGTTCCGCTTCCACATAGATGGCCTGCCCTTTCTTCCCTTCGTTGGCCGAAAGCCAGTTCCTTTCCTTTATTTTCATCGTCTCCGCCGCATCGTATTCTCTGTTCACCAGGACCAGCGAATCCTTATACCTGGAATGTTCAAGCAACGTAATCTGTGATTTGTTGAAAAAGACGGGCTCCTTATTGAACTGATAAAAGGAGAATACCAGCACGCCCAGCAGGAGGATGAGGAACTGCATGGGCACTTTTACCAATCCATTCATCAGCAGTCCGAGCCTGCTCTCGCCCATCGACCGGGCAGTAAGGTACCTGCCTACCTGCGACTGATCCGTTCCAAAATAAGAAAGGGCGAGGAAGAAGCCGCCGATGATACCGCTGAGCAGGTTGTAGCGGTCGTTCCAGTCGAACCCTCCCCTGCCGCCGGCCGCCGTGCCTTCGCGCAAGCCGGTAGTGATGATATTCATTTTCCCCGCCTGTCCGCCAATATGCAGCGCATCGAGGAGGCCAACATGAGCAGGCAGCCTATGCACTACCATATAGCCGGCCATGAACATTCCGGCGAAGATAACGATCAGCTGAAGTTGCTGCGTATAGGCTACGGCCTTTGCCCCTCCGGTGACGGTATAGATGATGAGCAGTCCTCCCATGAAGATATTGGTCCAGGTGATGTCCCAGCCCAGCAGCGAGGACAGGATGATCGACGGGGCGGCAATACTGATACCCGTGGAAAGGCCACGCTGCAGGAGGAATAAAAAGGAGGTCAGCGCACGGGTTTTGAGGTCGAACCTGTTCTCCAGAAATTCATAGGCCGTATAGACCTTCAACCGGTGAAAGACGGGAACGAATGTTATACAGAGAACGACCATCGCCAGCGGAAGGCCGAAATAATATTGTACGAAACGCATGCCATCCGTGTACGCTTGCCCGGGCGCGGAAAGAAAGGTAACGGCGCTGGCCTGGGTGCCCATTATGCTCATCAGCACGATATACCAGGGCAGGGTCCTGTTGCCAAGAAAATAGCCGTCGAGATCTTTGGTCGTCCTGCTTTTGTACAGCCCATAGGCGATAATGGCCAGCAGGGTGAGGACCAGCACTATCCAATCGGGCCTGCTCATGCAAAATAGTTGGTGAGAAAATAAAAGAAGGCGATGATCACCAGCAGGAAGCCGATCACCAGAGCATACCAGTAGCTCCATCTGGGGAACAGAGGCGATTTATCTTCTGGTTCATCTTCATTCATGGCAAGTTGTTTTATCTATCTATTTCCTTTTTTCCCTGTTCGAGATCAGCGAGGCGACCAGCAGGCCCACGGCAAGACCCAGCAACAATCCGAATGTGGTCCTTTTGATAATGCGCCCGACCACCAATGCGATCACTATAGCTATTACGATAGCGACATCCCTTCTACGGTTCATACTTATTTTTTAAAACCCTTTCTTATGATTCAACGCAATGATATTGGCCAGCAAACGGTAGGCTCCCGGCACACCGGCCGGCAATTCCCGGAAGAATACGAGGCCTGTATAAACAAATTTTCCCTGTCCGTAACCGGCGATCAGTAAGCTGCCTTTCTGTTCGGGCTCCCCCGCGTCATGCATAGACAATACCGTTTCGTATTTTGCATCGGCCTGGCCGGCAAAATAGATGCCCCGCTCCTGGATCCATCCATCAAAATCCTTGTCCGTGATCTTGTTGGGGAAATTCAATACCTGATGGTCGGGTTGCAGAAAATCGATTCTTGCATTCTCTTCCGTCACCCGGTTGTTGGAGATCGCAAAGGGGTAAGGCCCGATCTTTGTTTTTGCATTACCGATATTATTCCTGTTGTACTGCACTATCAGATTGCCGCCTTCCTTCACATAATCCATCAGGATATCATATTTCGCCATCAGCCAGGGATGCACGTCATAGGCCCGGACACCGGTAAGAACTGCGTCAAACTGCCGGAGGTTGCCTGAGCTGATGTCCTTTTCTTTTAACAATACCACTTCATAGCCCATCTGCTGCAAGGCCTGCGGGACCTTGTCGCCCGCGCCTTCGATATACCCGATCCGCTTGCCCGAGATCCGGACATCCGCTATCACGAACTTTTCCCTCGAAGTACGGAAATAATCGATCCGGGGAATATGATCGTAAGAAATGGTCTTTAATTCCCTGGCGGTATCGGACCTTCCATTCTTGTCGAACAGCAGATCGGAATAAACGAGCTTTGTTTCTTTGTTGAGCGGCCTGGCCGACCAGGTGAAACTGGTGAGACCACCGCCTGTCTGGGCGGCGGCAATATCGCTGGATTTCGTAAGGCTGATCTTTGGCTGGATATCCCGGCTGGTCTCGATCTTTGTCAGTACTTCGAACCCCTTCTGCTCTCCATCTGTGAACAGCACCAGTTCGGGGTCGAACTGGCCGGTGACGGGTGGCAATATGGTCAACGGCTGATATAATTCCCCCTTCACCGGATCGGTATATTTATATTGAACCGGTCGGGTGAAAACAATATCCAGCCCCCCGACATTCAGCCTGAACTTTGCCTCCAGTGCTGGTCTGCTCTGCGCATCCCCGATGAGCATCTGATCTTTTACGTTGTAAGAACCAGGCGCCATGTCCTGGGCCAGCCAGTAAGGCTGGGTGATCGGTTGCTGGTCCGGGATGTTTATATTCTGTGCGAAGGAATAATTCTTATTCCCGGAAAGATCCTGTTTGTAGAGCGTGTCGAAGCCATCGACGGTGATCTCGCTGACGGAGATCTTTGCATTCAGCCGGTTGTTCATCACAAAGGAGATGGGGAGCGCGTCTCCCTGCACCGCATACCCGCTGCGCGTGGACGCCTCGAGCCACAGGCCGCTACAGGCTTCTATCAGCCGCTGCACTTCCTTAAGCTTCTGTGTCCTCCAGTATCCGTCCTTTAATTGCGAGATATCTTTGTAGAGGCTGGCCAGTCCTGGAACGGACTTCGCCGGGTCTGAGAGAGAAAAGTCTTTGATAAGCGCATCGACCGATACCTGTATCCTTTCTCCGCCATCCACACGGCTCCAGGATACGACTACATTTTCCATCGGATCGTTATGCGCTCCGTCGCCGGATACGAGGGTAAAATATTCCAGCGACTGTCCCCGGGCAGGGGTCAGTGCGGCGCCCTGGCTTTTGTGCTGAGTGCGGCTCTCGGCAGCAATCTCCCCATAGCTTTTCCCAAGGATCGGGTTGTAACCACCGACATCGATCTTCATCTGGTCATCGCTGGTCGTGTTGGCTGAGCCGAAGTTGAAGGTATTCCACAATAACCGTTTGGCCTGCCAGGGTTTTACTCCATATTTTAATTGCTCAGGGAACCGGGTGGGATCGGCGGCCGCGGCAAAAGCCTCATGCGCCAACAGAGCAGAGGCAGAATGATGACCGTGCCCGGCACGGCCGTCGGGAGGGAAGCGGGTGATGATCACATCGGGCTGAAACTTACGGATGACCCAGACGACATCGCTTAATACTTTTTCTTTATCCCAGGTCTTCAGCGCTTCTTCCGTTGTCTTGGTGAACCCGAAATCGAATGCCCGGGTGAAAAACTGTTCGGCGCCGTCGATCCGCCTTGCGGCCAGCATCTCCTGTGTCCTTATCAATCCGAGTTCCACGCCCTGCTCGTCGCCTATGAGGTTCTGCCCGCCGTCTCCTCTTGTCATGGACAGATAGCCCGTCCTGTACAGCCTGTCCTTGGCCATATACGCGATCAGCCTTGAATTTTCATCATCGGGATGCGCGGCGACATACAGCACCGAACCCAGCACATTCAGTTTTTTCAGCCGGAGGAAGATCTCCGCGGAGCCCAGCGTCTCCGGCGCCTGCGCGGACGACCTCAGGGCAGGCCCAAAAAAGCATGCGCTCAGGATCAAACTATATACCATCCATAAGGCCGTTGTCTTTCTCATTCACTGTTTTTTTAAATTATCGTCACGCTGCGCTCCGGGCCCGCGCGATCACCGGTGTTCAAGGCCGTTGCGGTTGTGAAGCCGATCATTCCCCCACGAGGAACACGGCATTGCAGAAAAGCAATTTCCCGTTCTCCCAGAAACTGCGGAACAAAGGATCGTCGGCAAGATAAACGATCTCACCCCTGCCCATATCTTGGACGCCGAAGATCAGCCCATCCTTTAACTTTTCTTTGGCTTTGTTGCCGGTGAACCCGCTGACATAATTATCTTTCCGGATGACACCGACATTCCAGCCGCCATCTTTGATAAACTCATAGACATGATCATCTTGTTTCAGCGTATAATAATGATCGGGATAGCCAAAGGCCAGCGGATGTGAATTATCCAGTTCCACTTTATAGATGGACCCGGGCACTGAACTGGCCACCTGTTCCCTCTCCCTGTTCTCATAGCGATGAAGCGCCGAATAATCCTCGGCCTTTTTATCCTTGTCCCCCTCTTTCTTTTCATCTCCGGCTTTCAGTTTGATCCCCCATTCCAATTTCGACAGCTGTACTACCGCATTTTCCATGGCTATGATCCGGCCTCCTTCCCTTACGAAGTTCCGGAAGGGCTCGGCGGCGCTTTTATCATTCAGGAATTTATAGCGGCCGTTTGGCAGGATAACGACATCATAATTTTTCCAGTTGATGCGGGCGGCATCGTCGGCATTGATCTGGCTGATGGGATAGTCCAGCTCCTGTTCGAAGAAATGCCACACCTCACCGGCATTCAGTGAACTGACTCCCTCACCGGTAAGCACGGCTACCTTTGGCCGGTGTATAAGATGGACGCGACCGCTGCCGAAATCGGCGCCTTTCTCCACAAATCCGGAGGCCACGGGAGTAAGGATAACGCCAGTCCTTTGCGCCGCCTCGGTAACGACAGCAGCCAGGTTCTTACCGGCAGCGCCCGTTCCAGGAATTGAGCCATTATTGGTGGGCGTTATGATAAGGCTTCCTTTTTCGAATGCTGTTCCTCCTGACTGAAAGGCCAGTTCGGCATAGCGTGTTCTCACGCCTTTTTTCAACAGGTCGGTCAGGAATTTAGCGCTGTTCATGCCCGTCCAGCGGACAACCCAGCCATATTCTCCCTGCTGAGTCTGGGCTGCGGAGGCGGATGCCGGGCCGGTGACGGTAACGGGTGCTGCGCCGTTGGCGGTGACATTACCGGTGATACCCTGAGCCGTTCCGGGCGTGTTTCCTGCGCGTACAGGCGTGGAAGGGCCGTTCCAGACGCTCAGCCCATAAACCTGCAGGCCATACACAAATGGGATAGACCAGGCCGTTATATCATAGGTGACCGAATCGCTGATGCGGGAGCTGCGTTCGAACAGCACCCGTAAAAGGTCAGATCGCGATTGATTGGCCAATATGGCGATGTCTCCGGGACCGGTCCTGAAGCTGGCGGTTTTTCCTGTTTCATAATCCACGCCTGTAAAGGCGCCACCGCCGGCGGGCACCCATTCGATATTATTCCTTTCGAGCAGGCTTTCCAATCTTTCCAGCCTGTCGCCATACTGGTCGTTGCGGATAAGCCAGGCTTTGAATTCGCCGGTCGGCTTCGTCTTTGCGTCACTGAAATATTTACGGAATTCCCTGATCAGCCTGGCCGAGTTCCTGGAAGCCACTTCTACCGTGGACATGCCCGTGGTGAAATGATGCTCCAGCCTGTCGGTCAACGTGAGGGTGTCCTCGTCGGAAGTGATCACCGCGACCCCGCCCCTGCTGCCGCCGCCTTGCTCGAAGGTCATGCCGATCGCACCGCTGTAGGTCGGGTAGGTATCCCCGTAGCTGGGATAGAAAAGATCGAACTCCTCTTTGGTAAAGAACAGCCAACCGCGCTCGTCGAAATATTTTGCATTATTCTTTCCGATCATGATCTGGAACTCTCTCTGCCAGGCCGTGATCACATCGTGATAGGGCTCGGCGGCCGGAGCGAAATAATAAGGGTTGTTCACACCCTGCTCATGAAAATCCACATGCACCTGCGGCAGCCAGGCATTGTATTTTTTGAGCCGCTGACGGGTCTCCTGCTGGGTCTGCCAGGCCCAGTCCCTGTTGAGATCGAAATTGTAATGATTGGTGCGGCCTCCAGGCCAGGGCTCCATATGTTCCCTCGACTGCGGATCCGTGTTGGGGTCCTTGCCCACCGCGGTATTGTACCAGTTCACATACCGGTCGCGCCCATCGGGGTTTATGCAGGGGTCGATAATGACAACCGTATGCTGAAGCCATTCCTTCGCCTTTGCATTGTTCGGGTCCGTCAGTTCGTACAAGGTTTTCATCGCCGCCTCGGACGAGGAAGGCTCATTGCCATGTACATTGTAGCTGAGCCAAACGATAGCGGGCGCAGCTTCGTCCGGCGCCGCTTTATCATTGGCGACACCCGCCAGCCGGAGGTTATTCAGCCGGATCGATTCGAGGCGCTGCATATTTTCAGGCGAGGCAATATAGGCCAGCAACAGCGGGCGTCCTTCATAGGTCTCACCGTATTGCTCCAGTTTCACCCGGTCGGGTGCGGTCTGGGCCACCTGCTTAAAATAATTTACGATCTTAAAATGCGGGGTATACCGGCTTCCCAGCGGATATCCCAGAAAAGACCCGGGGGAGGGCACCGTCTGGGCGACCAGATGGCAAATGAAGATCGATAAACCGCAAAAAAGAGAAATGATATTTTTCATGCTTTACCCAGAATTATAATATGAGCGGTGAATGTAAGTAAAGCGGCAAAATAAAAAAAGCAGCCCATCATATTCCGGCATTTTTAATTCAATGTTGCACCAGGGATGACCCAAAACTGCCCAAATAGAATTTTTGATGGTAACTTTACTTATAAATCTTTCTTTATCATGACCAATAATCCAACTGGTAAGATCCTGTGTCTGCTGCTGGCCTGCATTCACTCCGTCCTCTGTGCCCAGACGGGTCTCACCCCATATCAATACAGTATCCGCAAAAAGGTCGACGTCACCCATGGCGCAGTCGTATCGGCCCATCCTCTCGCCAGCCAGGCCGGCGTGTCCATCCTGAAAGAGGGGGGCAATGCTGTCGATGCGGCTATAGCGACCCAACTTGCCCTGGCCGTCGTATATCCCGGCGCGGGCAATATCGGCGGCGGTGGATTCATGGTGGCGCATCTGACAAGCGGGAAGAACATCACGCTGGATTACCGGGAAAGGGCCCCCGCCAAGGCAACCCGTGATATGTACCTGGATGCAAGCGGCAACCCGCAGCCGAATCTCAGCGTGAACGGGCATCTGGCGGCAGGTGTACCGGGAACGGTCGCAGGCATTTTCGCCGAACTGAACTATGCAAAGCTGCCTTTTTCAAAATTGGTGGGACCGGCCATCGAGCTGGCGGAAAAGGGATTTGCCATAACTGCGGCAGAGGCCAGGAATCTCAACTCGACACAGGAAGCTTTTATAAAATACAATACGGTCAGGCCGGTGTTCGTAAAGGATGGCGGCTGGAAAGCGGGGGATACGCTTGTGCAGAAAGATCTCGCCGCCACATTGCGGCGGATCCGCGACAAGGGGGCCAAAGGGTTTTACGAGGGGGAGACGGCGAAACTGATCACGGAAGAAATGCAGCGGGGCAAGGGGATCATCACGGCCAGCGACCTCGCCGGTTACAAGGCGAAAGAGAGAGAGCCCGCCGTATTCGGATATAAAGGCTATACCGTAGTGACGATGCCGCTTCCTGGCAGCGGGGGTGTACCCTTGCAACAGATGCTGAAAATGGCCGAAGAGCAGCCCCTGAAGGAATATGGGTTTGCATCTTTAAAAGCCGTGCACATCATGACGGAAATAGAACGCCTGGCCTATGCCGACCGGGCCAGATACCTCGGTGACCGGGATTATTATTCGGTGCCGGTAAAGACGCTTACCAGTTCCGCCTATCTCCATAAAAGGCTGGCCCAGATCGATCCGGATAAAGCAGGTAACAGTAAGGACATACGGGCCGGGGTCATTTCGCCGCTCAGCGAAGAGACGACCCATCTGGACGTCTATGACAAAGAAGGCAATGCCGTCTCTATCACCACTACGCTCAACGGTGGCTATGGGAGTAAGGTGGTGGTCGCAGGGGCCGGTTTTCTGCTGAACAATGAAATGGATGATTTCAGCATCAAGCCCGGCGTACCGAATATGTATGGAGCGGTAGGCGCGGAGGCCAATGCGATCGTTCCGGGCAAGCGGATGCTGAGCTCGATGAGCCCGACACTCGTGCTGGACAAAGGCAAGGTGATCATCGTCGTAGGTACTCCAGGAGGTACTACGATCACCACTTCCGTCTTCCAGACGCTTATCGATATTCTTGACTTCGGGATGAGCACGGAAGACGCCGTGAACAAACCCAAATTCCATCACCAGTGGCTACCCGATGAGATCTTCGTGGAACCCGGCTTCCCGGCCGACGTGCGGGGACAGCTGGAGAAAATGGGATACAAGGTCAGCCAGCGCGGCAGCATCGGGCGTACCGAGGTCATCAGGATCGACGGAGGCAGGATAGAAGCCGTTGGAGACGGCCGTGGAGAAGATACGGCGGATGGATATTAATTAACAGGTAAAAAATCATTGTTATGTCACTGGGAGAAATATATCTTCAATCCATTGTCAAACGATTGCTCAACTATAAGGAGCTCGGCGACAAAACCTTTGCCCAGCTGGGGGAAAAGGATATCAATTATAAGCCCAATTCCGAATCCAACAGCATTGCCATTATTGTCCGGCATGTGAGTGGGAATATGCTCAGCCGCTGGACCAATTTCCTGACGGAGGATGGCGAAAAAGACTGGCGCAACCGGGACACGGAATTCAGCGAACAGGACCTGAGCAGAACGCAGTTGCTGGATATATGGGAAAAGGGCTGGAAATGCCTGCTGGACACACTGCGGTCCCTGAAAGAAGAAGACCTCCTGAAAACGATCTATATCCGCCACCAACCGCTCACGGCCATAGATGCCATCAATCGTCAGCTCACCCACTACCCCCATCATATAGGGCAGATCGTTTATATCGGCAAGCTTATCAGAAATGGTTCCTGGACCAGCCTTTCGATCCCGAAGGGGCAATCGCAGGATTATAATAAACAGATGCAGGGAGGTAAATAAGGGCCTCAATTGCTAAAAAACCGTGAAATGCCTGCAAACAAAGGTTTTATAGCAAAAAACGCCTTTAATTGGTATTGAATTTGCACATCAGGATGTAAATAGTAATTTTACATCCTGTAATTGTCAACCCCCTGAGAAAGATCTGGAAAATACTCCGTTACACATTGCTGATTTTAGTGTTATTACTAGTGACCCTATGGTTGCTTATCCAGACCCCTTTTGTCCAGAATTGGCTGGTCGGTCAGGTGACCGGCAAGCTCTCTCACGATCTGCATACCAGGGTCAGCATAAAACATGTCGATTTTTCCCTTTTCAATAAAATGCTGCTGGAAGGCACGCTGATCGAAGACAACAACAAGGACACCCTCCTGTACGCGGGGGAGGCCAGGGTGAATGTAACGGACTGGTTCTTCCTGAAGGATAAGGCAGTGTTGCAATACATCGGGCTCGACGAAGCAACGATCAAGCTCCAGAGGAAGGATTCGGTCTGGAACTATCAGTTCCTTGCGGATTATTTTGCGGGGTCCGGTCCAAAAGACACAGCGAAAAAAGGGCTGGAGCTCGATCTGAAAAAACTGGTGCTGACGCATATTCATTTTCTGAAAAGGGACGAATGGAGGGGAGAAGACATGGACCTTCATCTGTCCGCCATGGACCTCGATGCGGAGCAGCTAAATTTTTCCGCGAAGGTTGCAAGGATCAATTCCATCGAATTTACCGGGCCCCGGTTTGCCATCTCGAATTATGCGGGCAGAAGGACGGTCCCACCCGATACTACGGAAAAGATCATCAACGATCCCCTGCACCTGAGGCTGAACCCCGATGGATGGGATGTGACCGCCAGAACGCTGAAGATCCTGAATGGCTCGTTCAGCGATGATAAGCTGGCCGATACGCATCCCAGCAAACATTTTGACGGCAGCCATATAAATTTCTTTTCCGTCAATGCGGATTTTGCGGACCTGCGGCTCAAACAGGATACGATCACCTCACAGATATCGCTTACTACCAAAGAACGGAGTGGCTTCGAAGTCAAAAAGCTGACGGCCAGGATCAAATGGTTCCCGGAAGCCATGGAATTTAACCGGCTGGACCTTCAGACAGGCAAAAGCCACCTGCGGAACTTTTTTGCCATGCGCTTCAGGACCCTCGACGATATGTCGGACTTCGTTACAAGGGTCAGGCTGGAGGCCGATTTTAACGATGCGACGGTCGACAGTGACGATATCTCCTGGTTCGCTCCGGAATTAAAAGACTGGAAGAAAAGCATCCGTCTAACCGGTCATATCCGGGGGACCATCGCAGACCTGCATGGAAAGAACCTGGTCCTCGAGGCCGGGAAAAGCACCTACCTCAACGGAGACCTCCACATGAAGGGCCTTCCAGATATCGACAAGACCTTTATCGAGTTTAAATCCAACGATTTCAGGACGGTGTACCGGGATATGGTCACGCTTGTCCCACAGATAAAAAGCATTGAACAGCCAAGGATCGACCGCATCGAATGGCTGCGCTTTTCGGGCAATTTTACCGGATACATCATGGATTTCGTCACCAATGGCAGGATCGAGACCAACCTGGGCACCGTGACGACCGATGTGAATATGAAATTATCCGGGTCAAAGCCTTCGGTCTATTCCGGAAATATCAGCACGGATAATTTCGATCTTGGACAATTCATGGATAACGACCAGCTCGGAAAAATATCCTTTCAGGGAAAGGTGAATGGCACAGGCCTGAAATCCGCTACGCTGAATGCGACGCTGGATGGCACCGTCCGCAACCTCGACTTTAATAATTACAGCTACCAGAATATCCAGGTCAACGGCACCGTCGCGCAGAAGAAATTCAATGGCCGGCTGGTCTTCGCAGATCCGAATCTGACGGCCAGCCTCAACGGCCTTATCGACTTCAGTCTGGACCATCCGAAATTCGACTTCGGGGCGGACGTCTCGAAGGCCGATCTAACGAAACTGCACATCATCGGCAAGCAGGTAGAGTTCAATGGAAAGTTCCGGGTAAACTTCACCGGTGATAATATCGACAATTTTCTGGGCAGCGCCCGTATCTATGACGCCTCCGTCCGCAAGAACGGACAAAGGATCTCCTTCGACTCGCTGACCCTTGAGTCCAGCATCGTGGATAACAATAAAACGATCACGGTGGTGAGCAACGAATTTGACGGGGCCATCGTCGGGGAGTTTACGATCAGGGATCTGCCCGCATCTTTCCAGACCTTCCTGAACAAATATTACCCGAGCTATATCGAGCCAGCGAAAACGAAACCGGGCAACCAGAATTTCAGCTTTGTCATCACCACGAAAAAAGTGGATGAGTATATCGATTTCTTTAATAAGGACCTCAAAGGGTTTAACAATGGCAACGTGAGCGGTCGTATCAATACCCGTGACAACCTGCTGGACCTTAACGTGGAATTTCCTTTATTCAATTATAAGAACATCGCGTTTTCCAATCTCAACCTGAAAGGCAGGGGTAACCTGGACAGCCTTTCCATGGAAACGACCATTGGAGAAGTCTATCTTAACGACAGCCTGCATTTCCCCGGGACGCATATCCAGCTGCGCTCTTCGGATGACCAGTCCAGAGTACAGATCACTACCAGCGCCAATCAGACGCTGAACTCGGCTAATATCTCAGCGGACGTAAGGACCTCGCGGACCGGCGTAAATATCCGGTTCGAGCCCTCCACATTCGATCTGAACAGCAAGACCTGGACGATCGATAAGGACGGGCAGCTGGCATTGACCAATAATATCCTTTCCGCGGATGGCCTGCGGATCTACAACGGCGATCAACAGGTGCAGATCACCTCTCATCCATCGGAGGAAGGGAACTGGAATGATATCCATGTTGAGCTGAAGAAGATAAACATCGGTGATTTCACTCCTTTCCTGGTAAAGACCGAGCGCGTCGAAGGCCTGTTGAACGGCAGCGCGGACATCACCGATCCTTTCGGGAAGACGGACCTCAATTTCAGCGGTGAGGCGCAGGAGTTCCGGTTTAACAACGACTCGATCGGCAAGCTTGGGCTCGCCGCGACCTATAATAAGGCAAGTGGCGTGATCAATGGCGCCGCGCATTCCGACAATAAGAACTATCATTTCGATATAAAGAGCGTGATCAATACCTCCGACAGCGCGAAGGCCCCGCCCATCGATATCACCGCGGATGTCACGGACACCAGGATCGAGCTGCTGGAAAAATACCTCGGCAATATCTTCAGCAACCTGAGCGGGAATGCTACGGGCAAGCTGCAGGTGATCGGGCCGGCGGACCATCTCCAGTATCTGGGAACCGTACAATTGAAAGACGGTTCCATGAAGGTGAATTATACCCAGTGTACGTATAAGATCCCCTCGGCTACCATCCGTTTTAAAAAAGACACGATCGACTTCGGCTCCATACAGTTGAAAGATAAATTCGGCCATACTGCTGAACTGACGAGAGGAAGGCTTTTTCACCATGCTTTCAACGATCTGGCCTTTGACTTCGCCTTCAATACTAACCGGCTGCTGCTGCTGGACACCAAGGCGACGGATAACAATCAGTTCTATGGAACGGTGATCGGCAAAGCCAATATGACCCTCACGGGGCCTGAAGAAAACATGCAGATGAGCATCAAAGGGGCGCCAACCGACAGCTCCAATATCTATCTGCCTCCATCGGTCACGCGGGAAAGCGGGGAAGCCGACTTCATCGTCTGGAAGGTCTATGGTAAGGAAATGAAGGTCCAGCCATCCGATAAAAAGGGCACCAATATCCATGTCTCCATGGATCTTACGGCAAATAATTACGCAAATGTCTATATGATCCTTGACCCGCTGAGCGGGGACATCATCAAGGCCAATGGCCATGGTACCCTGAGCATGACCGTGGGGACCAGCGAAGACCTGAGCATCACCGGGCGTTACGATATCGACAGGGGTAATTACAACTTCACGTTCCAGTCCTTTATCCACAAGCCTTTTATCCTCAGCGAAGGAGTAGGCAACTATATCCAGTGGACCGGCAACCCTTATGACGCGCGTATCGGCATCGAAGCCGTGTACAGAGCGGAGAACGTACGGTTCAGCGATCTCGGGTTCAATTCCCCTTCCAGTGGCATATCCATCAGCAGCGATAATATCATCAACCGTTACCGGGGGGATGTGATCGTCACGGCCGATCTCTCGGGCGCGCTGATGAAACCCGATATCAAATTCCAGATCGACCTGCCGCCAAACAGCACGCTGAAGAATAACCAGGAGGCCCTTGCCCTGCTGCAAAAGATCCAGAACGATCAGAATGAATTGTACAAGCAGGTCTCCTGTCTGGTGGTGCTGAACAGTTTCGTACCGTTGTCCAGCAGCACCAATGCTTTTGACGCCGGCAATGCCTTTACCGGAGTGGTGGTCAACAGTATTTCCGGGATCATATCCAACGCCTTCAGCAAACAGATGTACAATCTGCTGCAACGGATCTTCAAAGACAAGAGCCTGCGGGTGAATTTCAACACGACCCTTTATAATGGGAGCAATCTGGTCGATAATGTCGATCAGAGCAGGCTGGTGCTGGACCGTACGGACCTGAACTTTTCCATCGGAAAGAGCTTTATGAATGAAAAGCTGACGCTGACCTTTGGCAGCGCACTGGATTTTGGCGTGACCGCACAGCAGGCGCAGACCTCGTCTTTTCAGTTCCTGCCGGATATCAATGCGGAATACAAGATCACGCCCGATGGAAGAGTGGCGCTCACTTTTTTCTACCGGGACTCTTATAATTATCTCTCAGGGGGCAACCATACGCAAAACAGTTCGGGCAGCAGCATATCCTACCGGAGAGAGTTCGACCGGATAGATGAATTGTTCAAAGGGAAAAAGAAGAAAAAGAAAGAAAAGCACGTGCCTCCGCCGGCGACCCCACCCAAGGAAGATACAACGGTGAGCAAAGACCCGGGGTAAAAGGGTACCCTCCCGATCGCGGCGTGCGGATTGGCGACAGGCAGTCGGTTATTTCAGGATCTCGTGCCCGAGCTTATCCCTTTTTGTCTGGAGGTATTTTTCGTTGTGGGGATTGGGATTTATTTCGATGGGCACGGTCTCGACGATCTCCAGCCCATATCCCAGCAGGCCGGCCCTTTTCCTTGGGTTATTGCTGATGAGACGAAGCTTGGTGATGCCCAGATAGCGCAGGATCTGCGCCCCTACCCCATAATCCCTTTTATCCATCGGAAATCCGAGGTGCAGGTTGGCCTCTACGGTGTCCATGCCGTTCTCCTGGAGTTTGTAGGCCTTCAATTTATTGATAAGACCGATGCCACGGCCTTCCTGGTTCATATAAAGTATGGCGCCCTTGCCTTCTTTTTCCACGAGACGCAGGGCTTCGTGTAATTGTTCGCCGCAGTCGCAGCGGAGGGAGCCCAGGATATCCCCGGTGAAGCAGGAAGAGTGTACCCGCACCAGCACGGGCTCGTCCTTCTTCCATTCCCCTTTCAGCAGAGCCAGGTGCTCGTTGCTGGTATTTTTTTCGCGGAACGCGACCAGCTTGAAATGGCCATACTGCGTGGGCATGTCCACCCGGACGATCTCCTCGATAAGGGAGTCCGTCTTCAGCCGGTATTCGATAAGGTCCTTGATGGAGACTACTTTCAGGTCGAATTTGCCGGCTATTTTCAGCAGTTCGGGCAGGCGGGCCATGCTGCCATCCTCATTCATGATCTCAACCAGCACACCGGCGGATTCGAATCCTGCCAGCCTGGCCAGATCGATGGTGGCCTCTGTATGGCCGGCCCTTCTCAGTACGCCGCCTTTCTTTGCCCTTAAAGGAAAAACATGTCCCGGTCTGCCCAGATCTTCCGGTTTGGTAGCAGGGTCTATCAGCGCCTGAATAGTCTTCGACCGGTCACGCGCGGAAATACCGGTGGTGCAGCCGTGGCCCAGCAAATCGACGGAAACCGTAAAGGGCGTCTCGTGGAGGGCTGTATTATTGTTGACCATGAGCTCGAGCCCCAGATCGTCGCAACGTTCTTCTACCAATGGGACACAGATGAGGCCACGCCCGTATTTGCTCATAAAATTGATCACTTCAGGGGTCACGTTCCTGGCTGCCGTAATGAAGTCGCCTTCATTCTCCCGGTCTTCGTCATCCACCACGATCACAAGCTTGCCCTGCCGGATATCTTCAATTGCGCTTTCAATAGTAGCCAACATCTCTCTAATGGTTTAGTTGCAAAATTAACAATAAAAACGCCGGAAAGGTTGCAAAGGATGCCTTTGCCCTCCGGGCTGGGAGGAAAGACCCGGAAATGGGTATTTTCAAGCGGGATCGCCTAACTGTTCATAATTTGTCAGTATAAAATGAGCCGTACCGTGCAGCTTTTTTTTAGTTTTGGCTTTCTTTAACATTTAATTTACTTTTATTCCTACTCCTCGCAAAAACCACCGGTTGCCCCGCCAAGCTGTTAATAATTTCATAATGCACAAGTGACTAGAGTTACATAGTTCGTGCATTTCTTTGCATCCGCAAAACAATTGTATATGATAAAACGACTGCTATTATCGGCATTCACCGTTCTAATTGCTTATGTTTCCTTTGCTCAGGAGACTACTTCCCAGATGCTGGGAAGCGTTTCCGATGGCAAGGCAGGTCTGGGGGGAGCTACTGTGGTGGCTTTGCATACCCCGACAGGAACCCGTTACACGACCACCACTCGTAAAGATGGCCGTTTCAATCTGGCCGGCCTTCGTGTTGGCGGTCCTTATGTATTGACAATCAGCTATGTAGGTTTTAAAGAAGAAAAACAGGAGAACATTTTCCTGTCGATCGGTCAGGATTTTGCCTCCGATTTTACAATGACAGCCGAATCCAAGGAACTGACAGGGATCACGGTGTCGGCAGCCCGTCAGAATAAGATCTTCAACAACAGCCATACGGGCAGCCAGGAGATCCTCAACCGGGCACAGCTGGAGCAATTGCCCACTGTCAATCGTTCTTTGCAGGATTTTACCAGGCTGGAACCAACAGCCATTTCCAATTTCGGCAGCCAGAGCTTTGCCGGCGCCAACCCCGGTATGAACAATATAACCGTGGACGGGGCCGATTTCAACAACTCATTCGGTCTCTCCGGAACGCTGGGCGGCCAGGCGAGCGCTCAGCCGATCGCGCTGGACGCGGTCGACCAGGTACAGGTGAACGTTTCTCCTTATGACGTAAGACAGGGAGGTTTTACCGGCGCCGGTATCAACACCGTCACCCGCGGCGGCACCAATCAGTGGAAAGGTGGCGTCTATGATTATTTTAAAAATCAGAACACGATCGGTTACAAGGCCGATAACAACGTGGTCGCCAAAACACCCCTCAACCTCAAAGTACAGGGAGCCAGTCTTGGCGGCGCTATCATCCCGAATAAGTTATTCTTCTTCGTCAATGCCGAGCGGGATATCCAGACTGCCCCCGCTACGAGCGTGATCGCATCGGATGCGACACATCCCCCATCGGGCAATACCGTCTCCCAGGCCAATGCGGATACGCTGAACCTCCTGTCCAGTTTCCTGAAGACGAAATACAATTACGATCCAGGCGCTTATCAGGGATATTCTTTTCAGACCAACAGCTATAAGATCAATGCGCGTATCGATTATAACATCAGCAGCTCCACCACCCTTACGCTGAAATATAACTACCTGAAATCCTATCAGGACCAGTTCGCCAGCACCAGCCGGTCGGTGGGTGCGGGAGGTCTGGTCGGTGGCCAAAGCCCCGGCACCTTTGCCATGCCATACTATGCAGCCGGCTACAAGATCAACAATAACCTGAATATCTATATTGCCGAGCTGAACACGAGGTTTGGTAACAGCGCCTCCAATAAATTGCAGCTCGGCCTTACCCAGGAAAGGGATTTCCGCAGCCCGCACTCTCCCTCAGGCGATTTTCCGCTGGTGGATATCCTCAACGGGGGCAATGTATATACTACTTTCGGTTACGAGCCTTTCACGTATAATAACAAGCTGAACATGGATTCCTACCAGTTCACGGATATTTTTACTACGTATAAAGGTGCGCATGAGCTGACCCTGGGAACACAGGACAGCTATAAAAAATACCAGAACGCATTTGCGCCCGGCTATCAGGGCGCTTATCAGTTCGCCAGCCTGGACCAGTTCCTGGCCGGAGGGACCGCAGCCTCTTATTCCCAGTCGTATTCCACGCTGAAAGGCGGTGCATTCCCCTTCGCTTATGCAGGGGCGACCAACCTGAGCCTTTTTGCGCAGGATAAATACCGTGTCACGCCTACCTTCACGCTGGTGTACGGTATCCGTTTCGACTATACATCCTATCAGAACAAGTTCACCGATAATCCGAACTTCGATGCCCTCGCCTTTAAGAACGGGGCCAGCTATAATGTAGGTTCGGCGCCCAGCAGCTTTCTGGTGGTATCTCCCCGTGTCGGCTTCAACTGGGACATCACCGGCGACAGGTCCTGGCAGCTGAGAGGCGGCGCGGGTATCTTCGAAGGCGCACCGCCATTCGTATGGATCGAGAACCAGGCCGCCAACAACGGTGTGCAGCTGGGATCTTTTACGTCCAAGAATGTACCCTTCTACCCTACGGCCCAGGCGGGTCTGAACAATTACCTGGCCACCTCCGGTCAGAGCCAGACGTCTACACCTACGGGTTATTCCGTGAATGTGATCTCGAAGAACTTCAAATACCCTACCAAATTAAGGACCAGCATCGGGTTGGATAAGAAGCTGCCGGATGACTGGGTAATTACCGGCGAGTTCACCTATTCCAAGGACATCAACGCCACCTATATGGCGAATCAGAACCTGAACACGACGAAGTCCGCGTTTGCCATCAACAACGGAGGCGATCAGCGTGCCCGGTATAATTCAGACCCTACGGCCGTCAGCGGTTATAACGCCAGCAGCACCTACTATGCCGGTACGACATTGAACAACCCTAACCTGGGCAATGTCATCTGGCTTGGTAATTCCTCAAAGGGCTATTCCTACGCGGCTACGGCCAGGATATCGAAAACGATCCGCAACTTCCAGACAGGGGTATCCTATACGCACAGCGATACGAAATCGACGATGGAGAACGGCAGCACGGCCAGCTCGCTATGGAGCTCCCGGCCAGTTGCCAATACAGATCCCAACGCAGCGACCATCGGCCGCCCTTCGTGGTATTCGCCCAACCGGGTGATCGCGTACTTCAACTGGAGGACGGAATATGCCAAACATTTCGCGACTTCGATCGGCGCGGTATATGAGATGGAAAGCAATGGGGCCAGTTCCTATGTTTACAATGGCGACCTTAACGGCGATGGCAACACGGGTAATGACCTGATCTACATCCCGACCAGTTCCAGCGATATCCATCTGATCGATGCCGGTTCCTACAACAAGACCACGCATATCGGTACCACCACAGGTACAGCAGCCGATCCAAGGTCTTCTGCACAGATCTGGACCCAACTGAACAACTTTATCAACCAGGACCACTATCTGTACAAGCACAAAGGGCATTATGCCGAGTCCAACTCCGTCGTACAGCCTTATTACAAGCATCTGGACCTGAACGTTACAGAAGACATTTATTTCTTTACCAAGAACGGAAGTTCAAAGGACAGGCATACCCTGCGGCTGAGCATGGACGTAGTGAATGTGGGCAACCTGCTGAACAGGAACTGGGGTGTGGCAAGGGCTCCGGTCATCTCCAACTTCCTGAAATTCGAAGGGATTGCAGCGGACCTCAAGACGCCACTGTTCTCCTTCCCTTATGCCGACGCTACCAACCAGGTACCCCTGGTCAACAGCTTTGCACCAACTACCAGCATCTTCTCCCGCTGGCAGATGCAATTCGGTATCCGGTATCTGTTCAACTGATAACTATTTAACCCGAATAAAAAAAAGAGGCCGTCTGGCCTCTTTTTTTTATTATTTACCCCATCCCCATTTCAAAAATTCGGGCATGGCCAGCGCCCATGTGGCCACATCGTGCCTCCCTCCCTCTATCTCCAGATAGCGGATATCCCTCTCCGGGACATAACCTTTGGCCATCAACTCTTTTATAAGATCCTGTGTATCGTCTATCGAATCGATGATACCATTCCCATTGCGGTCTTCCTGCTCGTCCTCCGTTCCGCATTCAAAGAAGAATTTCAGCCAGGGATAATATTCACCGTTGCGCACCTGGCATTGCATGATGCGGTCCGTCAGCTCATTATATTGCGGATCGGTCTTATCCCGGGTCCTCCACCAGAAGCTACCCGAGAAGAGCCCGGCACGGGTGAATTCCTGCGGATGATGCCAGACGATGTCCATGGCGCTGAGGGCGCCCAGGGAGAACCCGGCAAATGCTTTTTCCCTGAAACCGGCAACCTTGTACTTCTGGCGGATGGCCGGCAGGACCTCTTCGAGGATACAGCGGGTATAGTCGGCGGCGCGGGCGCCACGGCCCTGGCAATCGGGTGTGGGCACCGTCCCGTATTCCATGATCCGTTCTGGCCCTGCATGAATGCCTGCACATAAAAGGGGTGAGAGAAGTCCCTGGCCACAGAGATCATCGAGGAGATCCGCCAATCCCAATTTTTCCATGTCCTGCCCATCATTGATCAGCAACAGGCTGGTGTCCGGTAAGAGAGAGGCCCGGTTGTCCGGGGCGATTGCTCCTCCGGTGAAATAGAGATCCACCTGGACGGTGCGATCGAGGTGCGCTGATTCCAATTTTATGCTTTCCTGTGTGATCCGTTTGCTCTTTTCAACTTGCATATCGCCAAAACTATATATTTTTTGTGGCATAGAGGCCGATGTCCCATAATCATATGAGTTTTTTTCAGTAGGTTTGAATTACACGGATTATATACAATTACCCTGTTAATATGGCTTTCCGCGAAGAGTATCATAAATGGCATTCCCAGATCATCGGCAGAGAGTTTGAAATGCTCGTATTCGGTCACGCCGGCCATCCCGTGATCCTGTTCCCCACTTCACAGGGCAGCTATTATCAGAACAAAGACCAGGGACTGATCGAAACGGCCCGGTGGTTCCTCGAGAATGGAAAAGTAAAGATCTATTGTCCGGACAGCCTGGATGCCATGAGCTGGTATAACAAATCCATTCCACCCTGGCAGCGTGCGCACAATCAGTCCCTTTATGACCGGCTGCTGGCCGACGAGATCTACAGCAGGGCTCGCAATGAAACGGGTTATCCCAGGGTAGCCGTGGCCGGCTGTAGCTTCGGAGGTTATCATGCGGCCAATTTCGCCTTCCGCCATCCGGACATCACGAGCCATTGCTTCCCGATGAGCGGCATCTTCGATATACGCTCGTTCGCGGACGGATATTACGACGACAATGTTTATTATAATAATCCGGTGGACTTCCTTCCCGGTGCGAATGACCCCGGTCTCTGGACGATGGGGATCGTGCTTGGCACGGCGGAACATGACAGCTGCCGGGGTCAGAATGAGCGGCTGAGCGGACTGCTGGCCGCGAAGAATATCAATCACTGGCTCGATATCCGTCCAGACCGGAACCATGACTGGCCGGTATGGAAGGAGATGTTCCCGCATTATCTGTCGCTGCTGGGATGAACCGAAGTACATGTAAAAAATGGTGTCATGAAAAAAATAGGCATTTTATCCGGGCAGGAAAGAAGCTTCCCCACCGCCTTCATCGAGGCCGTGAACCGCAGGAATATCAGGGATATCGTCGCAGAGCCCGTCTATATCGATAAAGTAGTGCAGGGAGAGCCCTGCGGATACGATGTGATCATCGACCGGATCTCCCAGGACGTGCCGTTCTACCGCGCTTTCCTCAAGAATGCCGCGCTTTGTGGAACGGCTGTCATCAACAACCCGTTCTGGTGGAGCGCCGATGAAAAATTCTTTAATAACTGTCTGGCGACGAAGACCGGGATACCTGTTCCGAAGACGGTGATCCTGCCTTCCCGGGAACTTCCTGTGGACACAAAGGACGGGTCTTTTTCCAATCTCGCCTTCCCCCTCGACTGGGAAGGCATTTTCCGGTATGTGGGCTTCCCTGCTTATATGAAGCCGTTTGCGGGAGGTGGCTGGAAGAATGTTTACAAGCTGCATGACCAGGAAGAATTTTTCCAGAAGCATGGCGAAACGGGACAACTGGTGATGATGCTGCAGGAAGAGATCATTTTCGACGAGTATTACCGCTGTTATTGTATCGGGGGCAAGTACACGCGCATCATGTCCTATGAGCCGCGCAATCCGCACCATCTGCGTTATTCCGCGGATTTCAGCCCAACCATTGAAAGGCTGCAGCAGATGGAAGAGATCGTGCTGCGCATCAATGCATGCCTGGGCTACGATTTCAATACGGTGGAGCTGGCGCTGCGCGATGGCGTTCCGTATGCGATCGATTTCTGCAATCCGGCGCCGGACGCGGAGCGGAGCAGCGTGGGCGACGATAATTTCCGCTGGGTGGTGGAAACCTCGGCCGATTATGCGATCGAGCGTGCGCTTGCGCACCAGGAAGGGATGGACAACCTCACCTGGGGAGAATATATAAAGAGAAGTGCGGATAAGGTAAAACTATAAAATAAATATCAGCATGGCAGAGATCAATTATAACAATTTCACCCTTGGCGTGGAAGAGGAATACATGGTTGTGGATCCGAAGACCCGGGAATTGAAGAGCCATGAGCAGAAGATCGTCACGGAAGGACAGAAGGTGATCCGGGACAAGGTCAAAGCGGAAATGCACCAGGCCGTCGTGGAAGTAGGCACGGATATCTGCCGGAATATTGAGGAGGCGCGCAAGGATGTCTCCATCCTGCGGAAGACGATCTCGCGGATCGCCGACGAGTTGGG
>DATHHO010000058.1:0-18299 GCA_035317125.1 Puia sp. | reverse complement strand
GCCTTCCGTGGATTTCGATATCGAATTTATCCGGGGCATCCGCAACTGGATGTTCGGTGGAGAGGGATTGTTCTTTGCCGTGATGAAAGGACCCGGTAAGATCTGGTTGCAGTCACTGCCTATCAGCCGTCTGGCCAGCCGCATCATTCAGTACAGTCCGCAGTTCGGTAAACGTCGGGAGGAAGGCAGTATCCTCGGAGGCCTCGGTAACATGCTCGACGGGGACGGGTTCTGATGAAGCATACGACCCTTCAGTCCTGCAGCCGCCGGCGTAGTGTCCCTCAACCGTTCCGACCCTCTGGCGTCCCCGCCCTCCGACATTATGGACAGATCACCATGGTCATAAGAAGTACCGATTCTGCCATGGCGATCAGCGAATGTTTCATGGGCAGATGCAGCGTCAGTAAACTATCCTTCCTGAGAAGGATAGACTGATTTTCCGTCTGGAAATTAAGATACCCTTCGAGGAGCTGCATACTGATCAGATTACCCGATTGGTGAAAATTGATTTCAGCCCTCTCCTGTAAGGCAATAAGCACGATCCGCATGGAAGAGTTTTTCAGGAGCGTTATGGCATTCCGGTCTCCCTTTTTCCAGGCATCTTCATTTTTTATATTCCTTATGATCGCAGGAAGATCGAAAGTAAGTAATTGATCATCCAGCAACCTATCCGGCACGTGGCAAGGATAAATGTCTTCTATTAATTTATTTTTCATCTCCCGAAAATAACAAGACAAGGACGCCAGTCCGATGACCTTGCTCAGGTGCGGGTATGACAATGATCATGTCTGCCCCTCCTCCTGCTGTGCAATCCTCACATGATATCAATCATCCTGCCACATGATAACCATCAGTCAAACGGCGATCTGCCGGTGGTAGTTTTGGGCCTTAAATAATCATAACATGAAAAAAGGCACAAACTCAAGAAAACGCTCTTCCAGATATTTCGGATACGCACTCGGCGCTATCGTCATTTGCCTGACGGGATTTTCAGGAATCCGTGTGGCGGGAGATGCATACAGATCAGCTGCTTCGGGGGGCGGCGGAGATGCCGATATAAAAGTATCGGGCACGTCTAACCTCCACGACTGGACCATGGAGGCAAAGAATATTTCCTTTTCGGCGGCATTCGTTTTTTCGCCAGATAACGGTAATGAGCCAAAGTCCCTTACAGTGCTCAAGCTATCCGTGCCCGTCAGGCAATTAAAAAGCGGCAAGTCATCGATGGATTCCAGGGCTTATACTGCCTTAAATGAAAAGAAATACAGCTCCATCGTATTTGAAATGACGGCCGCCTCCATTATTCCGGCTCAAAAGAATCAATTCCAGGTAAAGACAACCGGTAACCTGAGCATTGCCGGCGTGACGAAACTGGTCACTATGGATGTGACCGGCCTGGTAAATGCCGATGGAACCATCACCTGCAAAGGGTCGGAAAAATTAAAGATGACCGATTTTCAGATCAAACCCCCTTCCTTTATGCTGGGCACGCTGAAGACCGGCAATGAACTGACCATTGATTTTACGGTGACCGTAAAGAAGGCAGAAAAGAGCAGTCATGAGTAAACTCATGCTGTTTGCCTGTTTCACCTGGGCATGGGTCAGCGCCGGTGTTCCCGTTCAAAACACGTATATACTGACCAAAGCCTATAGCGTGATGATATCGGGCACTTCTAATCTCCGGGACTGGAAAGATTCGGTCGGGACCGTTACGGGGAATATAGTCGCCGACCTGAATGAAGACGGAACGGTGAACCTCCGGGAGATCCACATAAAGATGGAGGTGCGTTCTATCAGAAGCAATATCGGACCGGCCCTTGACAAAAAAACATATCGCGCACTCCGGTCGGATGCCAACCCGGACATCTTGTTTTTACTCAGCGACCCCGTAAAGGTAACGCAGGTCATTGCCGGCGGACGCCCCCTCTCCTTAAAAGGATATTTAACGCTGGCGGGTGTATGCAGACCGGTGACCATGCAGGTAGATGCATTGACGCTGATACAGGGAAAACTCCTGTTCGAAGGATCGCAATCCATAAGCATGACCGACTATGACGTCAAACCACCGGCAGTCCTCTTTGGAACCGTAAGGGCACACCCCAGGATCACCATACTTTTTAAAACGAATTTCACCAATAAACAAAACGAATTATGAAACATTCACCGACTTTTATTCGCCGGATCCTGACGATATGTTTTCTTGTCTCCGGTTTTTCAACCATGGCCCAGCATCAGCAAATGCAGTATTTCCGGCCAAATGACCAAAATGGCCTGAACGTCTTTGAGACGACAAAGAATGACACGACTTCCTTTCATAAGATGAAGGTTAAGGTCGGTGGCAACTTCGAGCTGGCTTTCCAGGCATTGAGGGATGAGAACACGGCCACCCCGCTGACCATGACGGGTGTCACTGGTAATGTCAATAGCCTGACACCCCTTACCAATGGCTTTAACCTGGAGATGGCCAACCTGAATATCGATGCGCAGTTATCAGATGGCGTGCGGATGAGCCTGACATCTTACCTCGCGTCCAGACATCACGAGGATACCTGGGTAAAGGGCGGCTATATCCAGTTTGATAAGCTGCTGTTCCTGCATAGCCGGTTAATCGATAATATTATGAAAAGCGTTACGATAAAGATGGGGCAGTTCGATGTGGATTATGGGGACCAGCATTACCGGAGATCGGATGGCGGCAACACGATCTATAATCCATTCGTAGAGAATTACATCATGGATGAATTTGCCACCGAGCTCGGTGGAGAGGTCTTTTATCACCACCCATCCGGTCTGTTTGTAATGGGAGGGGTCACCAATGGAGAATTGAACCCCACCGCCGTTGCAGCTACAAAAATAGATTCGGCTACCGGGCAGATGAACCGGTATATGGCCGCCTTCCACGGAAAACTGGGGTATGACAAACAGATCACAAAAGATCTTCGTTTCCGGCTCACCGCGTCGGCCTATACGGTACACAGTGCCAACAGCAATACCTTATTCGGTGGCGACCGGACGGGGTCCCACTATTTCTATGTGATGGAAAATCCAAACGTGGCAAAAGCGACCGTTCTTTCCAATGCAGTGGATTATAGCCCCTTCTCCGGACGGTTCAACCCTGGGTTCAGCGAAGCGGTCACGACTTTTATGATCAACCCTTTTTTGAAATACAGGGGTCTGGAATTCTTTGGTACCTATGAGAATGCACGCGGCAGGACGATCACGGAGAACGGCACCCGTCAGGCAACGCAATATGCGGCCGACCTGGTTTACCGGTTCCCTGAGCATTCGCAGAATTTCTGGATCGGCGTTCGTTACAATACGGTAACGGCCGCCCTTCAGGCCGGTTCAAAGGATATTACCATAAACAGAGAGGTTGCCTCCGCAGGCTGGTTTCTGACCCGGAACATCATGATGAAGATCGAATACGTCAACCAGGAATACCTGCACTATCCATCGGATAATATATTGAACGGAGGAAGGTTTAAAGGAACAATGATTGAAGCGGCGATAGGATTTTAAACCCGGCATAGCATGGTAAGGAGGAACGATACGTCCATTTTTCAACAGATCCAGCGTGACTTTACCGCGTTGTACCCTTTTCTGAAGATAACGTCGACGGAGGATACGGGTACGCTTATCCGGCTCCTCCCTGTTGCCCCATTAGATATGCAAAGCTCCAGAACCGTGGCCCAGCTCGTAAAAGATATCCGGGAGAACTCAGGGTTATCCGTGATCATTCAGCGAAAATTCGGGAGCCTTTGGATCGGGACGTCCTTAACGGCCGACTGGACCTTAGAGCGGCAGAACAGGGAGGGGGAGCATATCAGCAGGATCGGCTGAAGAGGGCGTGCGAGCGGGGATCTTGTTTAGAAAGCACCTCTGAAACCAGTCGTACAGAGGCCGGGATTCAATACGGCAGTTCTCTCAACAGGCCTTCGTTAAGGATGACGATCTTGCTGTCCTGGATATCGATCAGCTTTTCCTCTTTAAAATCGGCCAGGGTCCGGATAAACGATTCGGTGGCCACGCCAATGACCTGTGCCATCTCTTTCCTGGACATATTCAGGATAGTGCGCTCTTCACCAGGTATCCTGAAGGTATCTGTGAGTTGTACAAGACCATAGGCTACCTTTTTTCGGAGGGAGTTATAGGCAAGGTTCAGGAGGTCTTCCTCCCTCCCGAGCGCATTTTGCGCGATCAGCCGGATAAATTGTTGGGCAACCCTTGCGTCATTGGTGACCAGTTCCAGAAAATCGGCAGCGGGGATGACCATCAGGCTGGCATCTTCCAGTATTTCCGCATTTTCCCGGTAATTCACGCCTTTCAGGATGCTGGTATACCCCAAAAAATCGGTCTCCTGATAGATATGCGTAATCAGCTCTTTTCCATCTTTATTGATCTTGCAGGTCTTTACTTTTCCGCTGATGATATAAAATACCGCTTTGGGTCGCTGCCCTTCGGTGTATAATTTGTATTTTTTCTTATGATCGGTTATCTCCCTTTCCGTGGAGGTCAGTTGTACGACACCTGTCTGGCCGGCCCGGAGGATAAAATCATGGATGCCTTCCGCACCGGGCAAGATCTTTTGTGAGACAGCAGCCGCTTTCTTCAACCGGATGTCGATGGCATTTAATAATTCGATCCCATCGAAAGGCTTGGTAAGATAATCGTCGGCGCCCATTTCCATGCCTTTTCTGAAATCCCCTCTTTCGGACTTCGCGGTCAGGAAAATAAAAGGGATATCCCGGGTCTCCTTGTGCTTGCTCAACAGATGCAGAACGCCATATCCATCCAGCTGGGGCATCATGATGTCACAAAGGACGAGGTCGATGGGCTCCTTTAACGCAGCTTCCACACCTCTGATGCCATTTTCCGCCGTCACGACGGCATAATCAGCCAGTTCGAGGATCTCTGCAATATTTTCCCTCACCTCAATGTTATCTTCAATGACCAGGATTCGTTTATTCATAATAACTACTTTAACCCATCGGGACTCGTCTCGTCATCCTGATGACTTGATAAGGCAGGTTGGGGGATCTGGACCGTAAAGCAAGAGCCCTCATTCAGCGCACTCTTCAAACGTATTGTCCCGTTTAAAAGCTCAAGGTATCTGGCTATGATATGCAATCCCAGGCCGGTACCCTGTATATTGGCTGCATTCCGGGCGCGGAAAAAACGTTCAAACAGGTGTTGCTGATCCTCTTCGGATATACCGATCCCACTATCCTTCACGGACAGCGTAAGCGATTGCGCGGTAAGTTCCAGGGATATGCCGATAACCATATTCTCCGCTGAAAATTTGATGGCATTGGAGATCAGATTGATCAGGATGTTTTGCAGCAGGTGCATATCGCTCCACAGCGTAGTGCGTTTCAAGGTGGGGAGGAAATGGATCTGCTGGCCGGACTTGAGGAGATGCTCCATTTCATGGATAACGACCTCCAGTTCTTCCGTACAGTGCCGGGCATCCAGTTCTTCCATCCGGGCCTGTATTTTGCCTTCTTCCAGTTTCCCCAGGGACAGAAAATCTTCCAGAATACCCTTCATGCCTTCAACGGATTTTTTGATCCGCTGGATGTGTTTTCCCTTCTTCCCCTCATATTCTTCCGGCTTATATTTTTCCAGCAGATACACCGAAGACAGGATCGTGCTGAGGGGGGTGCGGAATTCATGGGAGGCCGTGGTTACAAAGCGGGATTTGAGTTCCCCGAGTTCTTTTTCCGACACCAGGGCCTCGCTTAATTCTTTACGGGATCTTTCCAATTCAACCAGCGTTTCGCGCAGCATTTTTGTACGGTCATCCACCTTTTGCTCCAATTCCGCGTTAAGCTGCCGGATATCACGCGTCCCCTTTTCAAGGTCGGCATTTTGCCTGAGCACTACGGCCTCGCTCTTTTTACGGACCGTGATATCGATGACGAAGGCAATGACAAAGGTCTCCCCGTCTATTACATAGTGGCTCAGACTCACCTCCACAGGAAACTCGTTCCCATCTTTTTTCAGCGCATACAGATCCCTGCCTTCTCCCATTCTTCTTGGTTCGGGGTGTTTATAGAAGCCTTCCCGGTGCCCCACATGAACGCCATAAAGGCTTTTGGGGATCAGCATTTCAACGAGTTTGCCTGTTACCTCCTCTCTTGAATATCCAAACTGGACCTCTGCATATTTATTAAAGTTGATGATCGTCCCCAAATGATCGGTCACCACGATACCGATGGTAGCATAATTGAATAATGCTTCAAATTGAAGGTTGAGATTTTTCACCGTCCAGAGAAATACGCTCTGGTTGTAAATTCTATCAAATGTGCTGTGGAATGGTCCAGCCAGATCCCTGATCTTTTTACTGTTGTCATAAATGTTGAGGTATAGCTTACTGCCTGCAATTCCCTTGCCATGTCTGCTTAGTCGGACTGGTCGGAATGGTCGGCTCCTGGTATTTCAGGGGTTCCATTTCCAATTTTGGATCTCGGGCATGTCTTCGCCATGGATGCAGATATAGGCCTTATGGTCGAGAAGCTTATTTTTCAGGTATTGTTTGGCATAGGCGCCCCGGGACCCTAACCCTGGTAAACGATCTATGGCATCACCCGCGAGGTGAAACCGGTCCAGGTCGTTCAATACCACCATGTCGAAGGGCGTCGTTGTGGTACCTTCTCCCTTATATCCACGAACATGGAGGTTGCGATGGTTCGTGCGGCGGTAAGTCAGGCGGTGGATCAACAAGGGATAACCGTGAAAAGCAAAGATGACAGGCTTGTCCTTTGTAAAAAGCATGTCAAAATCTTTATCATTCAATCCATGAGGGTGTTCGCTTGCGGGCTGCAGGGTCATCAGGTCTACGACATTGATAACGCGGACCTTTAATTCGGGGAACTGTTCCCGGAGGATCTGAACCGCGGCAATGGTTTCCAGCGTCGGCACATCGCCTGCGCAGGCCATCACTACATCCGGCTCGCCGCCTTTGTCGTTACTTGCCCATTGCCAGATACCCAACCCAGCGGTGCAATGCTGAACAGCGGCATCCATATCCAGCCATTGCATTTCCGGCTGCTTGCCGGCTACGATGACATTGATATAATCACGGCTGCGCAGACAATGATCCGTTACGGACAGGAGCGTATTGGCATCCGGCGGAAGATATATGCGGATGATATCCGAGGTCTTGTTTGCCACATGATCGAGAAACCCGGGATCCTGGTGGCTGTTGCCATTGTGATCCTGCCGCCATACGTGCGAGGTCAGCAGATAGTTCAGGGACGCGATCGGGCGTCGCCACGGTATTTTACCCGCCACCTTTAACCATTTTGCGTGTTGGTTAAACATGGAATCTATGATATGGATGAAGGCTTCGTAGCAGGAAAACAAGCCATGTCTGCCCGTTAAAAGATATCCCTCCAGCCATCCCTGACATAAATGTTCGCTAAGAACTTCCATGACCCGCCCATCGGCCGAGATATGGTCATCCGTCGGCAGGATCTCGGCGGTGGAAACGCGTTCGGTGATCTCAAACAGATGGGTCAGCCGGTTGGAAGCCGTTTCGTCGGGCCCGAATATCCTGAAATTCCGGCTATCCCAGTTTAGCGTCATGATATCCCGCAGAAAGGCGCCCATTAATAAAGTTGCTTCGGCCACTATAGCGCCGGGCTGCGGCACTGGGACAAGATATTTTCTGAAGTCGGGCATCTTCAGCTGATGAAGAAGAAGACCTCCATTTGCATTTGGATTGGCTCCCATACGCCTGAGCCCTTCCGGGGCAAGTGCTGCCAATTCGGGGACCAGTTTCCCACCGGGGGTAAAAAGCTCTTCTGGTTTATACTCCTTCATCCATGATTCCAGTATTTTAATATGTTCCGGTTTTGTGGCCAGTTCGGCCAGCGGGACCTGGTGCGCCCGCCAGGTGCCTTCAACCTGCTTCCCATCCACTATGTCAGGCCCGGTCCACCCCTTAGGCGTACGGAAAACGATCATCGGCCACACCGGACGTTTTGTAAAACCGTTGGTGCGTGCTTCATGCTGTATTTGCCGGATCTCCTGAATGATCGTATCCAGGGTTGCTGCCAGTAACTGATGAACTTCTTCCGGAATATCCCCCTGGACAAAATAAGGCTTGTAGCCATACCCGTGCAACAAGGCTTCCAACTCTTCTTTTGGGATCCGGGCGAGCACGGTAGGATTTGCAATTTTATAACCGTTCAGATGAAGGATTGGAAGGACCGCACCGTCATGTACCGGATTCAGGAATTTATTGGAATGCCAGCTTGCGGCAAGCGCTCCCGTTTCGGCCTCTCCATCACCTATGACGCAGGCGACCAGCAGACTGGGGTTGTCAAAAACGGCGCCGTATGCATGCACCAGCGAATAACCCAGTTCACCGCCTTCATGGATGGACCCTGGTGTCTCCGGCGCAACATGACTGGGAATTCCTCCGGGGAAAGAGAACTGTTTGAACAGTTTTTTTAGCCCATTTTCATCCTGGGTAATATCGGGATAGTATTCGCTGTATGTTCCTTCCAGATACGTATTGGCGACCAGCCCGGGCCCGCCATGGCCCGGACCTGTTACATAGATGACATTCAGATCGTACTGCTTTATGATCCGGTTGAGATGCACATAAATAAAATTCAGGCCAGGTGTAGTACCCCAGTGCCCCAGCAGCCGGGGTTTGATATGTTCAAGCGTTAATGGCTTTTTCAGCAAAGGATTATCAAACAGATAGATCTGACCGACGGATAAATAATTAGCAGCCCGCCAATAAGCATTCATGTTGAAAAGTAGTTCAGGGGATAAGGGGCTGGCTTTTATACCTGCATTTTCTGTTTCCATAAAAATTCAATTTTTGATCGGGTGCTTTAAATCAGCAGAGACCAGTCTCGCTATCATTAATTCCTCGTTGGTATGAATAACGCGAACGGTTGTCTTGCCCGAGTCGGTAGAAATGATCGTTTCATTTTTTAAATTCCTTGTTTGGTCCAGTTCAATCCCCAGGAACTGAAGGCCGCGGCATATACGGGCCCGGATTTCCGGCGCATTCTCTCCTATTCCTCCTGAAAATACCAGGTTATCCAGACCTCCCAGAACAGCGGAGAACGAACCGATCCATTTTTTGGTTTGATAGCAAAACAGCTCAACGGCTTCGGCCGCGCGGGTGTCCGTGTCCATGGATTTCAGCAGATCCTGCATGTCGGAACTTGTTTCCGACAGGCCCAGGAGGCCGGACTCATGATGGATAAGATGATTGAACTGTTGCAGGCTAAGCTTTTCGGTCTCCATTAAATATCCTGTTACACCGGGATCAAGATCGCCGCTGCGTGTACCCATCGGCAAGCCGGAGGCAGGGGTAAAACCCATGCTTGTGTCCATGCTTTTGCCATCTTTTACAGCAGCAAGACTTGCGCCATTCCCCAGATGTGCGAGGATCAGCCTACCCTGCGCTGCTTTGTTCCCTGTCATACGACCAAATTCTTCCAAAAGATAGGAATAGGATAGCCCGTGAAATCCGTATCGCCGGATGCCCATGGCATAAAACCGGCGCGGAATGGGTAATAACCTGGCCACCTGCGGCATAAAGGCATGAAATGAAGTATCAAAACATGCTATCTGGGCCATCCCAGGGTAGCGCTCTCTGAAGCATTCAATCAACTTGATCTCCAATGGCAAATGTTCCGGATCATAGCTACTGATCTTCTTTAGCTCACCGAGTAAGTCCGGAGTAACGCGTTCCGGTTGCACATGACCCATGCCATGAACGATCCGGTGCCCGATCGCGCCGACAGACGCAAACCAGTCCTGTTTTTCAAGCCAGGTGACCAGGAAATTCGCGGCATCATCCTGATTACTTATGTTAATATTGACGGATCTTTTTTGGCCCGTGTTGGTTTCGGTGAAATGGAGCGCTGCGTTTTTGGTGCCGATCCGCTCCAACTCACCTTTATATAATTGCGCAGGGGCCGCTGCAATCTCAAATAAAGCAAATTTGATGCTGGAGGAACCGCCGTTAATCGTAAGAATACAGCTTTTAGCAGATTTCATAATTTGTTATCGCCAGAAATTTACCGGCTGAACACTGTTGAAAAGCTATGCAATTATCATTCCTCTGGAGGCATGCAGGAGGCGGTTGCTGATGCGGCTGCAGATTTGCCGGATGGGCTGCGCTGACCTTATCCCGTCCAGACGGCGGATTTCCCGGGGGGCAGGTCTTATTCGATCGGAACATCGAGTCGGATCCCGGTGCCTTTTCCGATAGCTGTCTCTACATGGATACTCGCTTGCATGGAATGGGCCCTTTGTCGCATATTGTCCAGCCCGTTGCCATTTTTTGCCAGCTCCTGGTCAAAGCCCGTTCCATCGTCGGTCACTTTCAGGCGAAGGAATTGATCGTCCTGGCTCAGGTGGATGTCCAGATTCCTGCATTCGCTGTATTTGGCAGCATTGTTGATCGCTTCTTTAAAGAGCAGATAAAAATCCTTTCGCTTCCTGATATCCAGTTTTATCGATGAAAAATCCCCTTCTTCCCTGAATGAAAAATTGATCTTAAGGGGATCTAGGATCTCCGATGAAAATTCTTTCATGCGGAAGATCATTTTTTCTATCGTATCGTTCTTTGGATTAATGGCCCATACGATATCCCCGACACTTTCCATGATGGCGGAAGACCGGTCTTTTATTTTCTGGAGGTTGGGAGCGATCATGGTATCGCCCTGGCCATGGGCCTGCTCCAGCGCGATCTTGCTGAGGATATTGATGCTGGTAAGCGTAGAGCCGATATCGTCATGAAGGTCCCTGGCGATATTGTTACGCATTCGCTCCATTTCTATCACCCTCCGGGAGTTGCTCATCATCCTGGACCTGGTAGCGATCAGGAACCCGATCACCAGCAGCAGTAACAAGAATATCAGGCCCGCGAGCTCATAGGTCTTTTCTTTCTGAAGGCTCAGCCTGCTCAGCTGCTGATCTTTTTTCAGCAGCACGATCTCCTGCTCTTTCTTCTCCAGGTTATAGTTTTCTTCCAGCCTTTTGATCTGCAACTGCACATCCTTGCTTTGAAGGCTGTCGCTGACCTGGTGAAATTTATTGGACCAGACAAGCGCTTTTTCAAATTGCCCGTTGCTGGCATAATGGTCCGACAGATATTGATAGCTCAGTACCTCCGTGCTCTTATCCCCCATTTCAATAGAGGTCTTCAGGCCGCTTATTAATTTGTCCGCGGCGAATTGCTGCTTGCTGATGCTGGTATGCAGGGAGATCAACTCGGCATCGACCGCAGCGGCCTGGGAGCTGTCACCGATCTGACGGGCAAGCAGCTTGCTTTTTTGAAAATAGCTCGTTGCGTGGGCGGGATCTTTTTTCAGCACATATACTTTACCGATCTCGAAATTGGCTTTCGCCTGTTCGGGTGTGAGCTTCATTTCCTGCAAGATCCCGAGATCGCTCCTGAAATATTCCAGGGCCCGGTCGTACTGGGACAATCCCATATAGATGGTCCCCAATTCCCCGCGGGCCGTGGCTATCCCCCTTTTATCATTCAGTTCTTCCTTCAGGGCTATCGCTTTTTGAGTATAGGGAAGGGCCTGGCTGTATTGATCGAGCTGTATGAAGTCGCTGCCGATGCTCTGGTAACAGAAGGACTGACCTCTTTTATTACCTGTTTCCTCGAAGATCTGAAGGGCCTTTAAATGGTAATGGAGTGCATTTTTATATTCTCCGAGGTCAAGATAGGTGTTGCCGATATTCAGGTTTTGTCCGGCTATGGAGACGCGGATGCCCGTGGATGGGTTGTTTTTATCCATTGCGATATATTCGTTCAGGCATTCCAGCATATAGGGGAGCGCCTCTTTAAAATTGCCCTGCTTGCGATAGAAAAGCCCTGCGGCAAAATTGTAGCTGGCCTTTACCCCGGACTGGTCGCTGGCTCCCGCCAATTTCCTCAGCAGCAGCAGGTAATATTGTGCGCTATCTGCCCGGCCGGTATTTATCTGTAAGGTCACCATCTGCGACCAGGCGTAGCTGAGGAGTAAAGCATTTTTTAAATTCCCGGAGAGCACGATGGACATGTACAGATAGGTCTTTGCCTTCGCCATATCCGTGCGGGTGTATTCTGAGGCCAGGGCATTCAGCGCCTTGTTCTCTTCCGCATCCTGTTTGTTCTCCTGGATGATCGTACGGAGACTGTCGATGACCGTGACCTGCGCCTGGGCAAAGGAGGATGAAACTCCAAGCAGTAAAATCAATAAGCAGCGGCCGAACTTCATAAGAAGGTTTTGAAAGCGTTTGATTGAGCCCTATAAATTACATAAAAACCCTTAGCCGGAAAGAGAAAGTTCTACATTTATTAAAATGCGCCGCAACGATCCTTTTACAGAAGACAAAAAAACTCCCGCAAATAATAAAAGGAGCCCAGGGGCTCCTTTTATTATAAAAAAGATGAATGCAGTCTGCTAATTCCTGTTGCTTCCAAACCGGCTCAGCAAATTCAGTATTTCGATATAGAGCCATACCAGTGTCACCAGCAAGCCGAAGGCGCCATACCATTCCATATATTTCGGAGCGCCCATCTTCTCGCCTGTCTCGATCTGGTCGAAATTCAGGACCAGGCTCAAAGCGGCGATAGCCACCACGAAGAGGTTGACGCCGATACCCAGCAGGCTGCTGTCGTTCCAGTTCATAAATGGAATTCTCACCCCGAACATACCAAGGACCCAGTCCACCATATAAAACAAAAAGATGCCAAAGATGGAGGAAGTGATGATCGCCCTGAACTTTTTGGTCGGCTTGATGATCCTGAAATTATACAATAAGAACACGGAGAACGCCACCCCAAGCGTGAGGAATACGGCCTGCAACACGATGTTGGGATATTTTTCCTTGAACTGGTCATTGATGATGGCCGAAAGACCACCCAGCACAAACCCTTCCAGCAGGCCATAGGCGGGCGCCAGATATTTTGCGAGCGTGGGTTTAAACGTGATCGCGATCGCAGATATCAGACCGCCGATCAGTCCCACCCAGAAAAGGGTCATCATGGTCGGAGCCTTGCCTTCGAAATATAATTTCCAGGTATATGCGGCGCCAGCCATCACCATTAAGAGTAAGAAACCGAATTTCTGGATCGACCCTCTTACGGTCATGACCTCGGTATTCGAACGGTCCAGCGTCTTGCTGAATATTTTTTCCGAAAGGGTCGGGTTATTTGATTCAAAAATTGCCATAATTGTTGAGTTTAAGAGGTTCCAAAGTACAAAATTGTCCTTATAAATAACAAGGAAATGTGTGCCTGGTTGAGGTTCAGCAGGGATTCAATGCAACTTTAACAATCAGATAATTCAGCGGGGTCTTGAAAAGTACAGGCCTCCATTTCTCCGGAGTCTCCGCGGCCGCATCGATAGAGCCGGAAAGGATCACCAGACCGGAGAACATCCCCGGGTTATCTGAAAGCTCATACAACTTTGGGCCAGGATGAGCCACAGGAGGAGGAAGATGCCTGCGCTCCAGCCCATACCTTTTATAAAGCGTTTCATTGGTTATTACCTGCGCCTGCCCCTTCCAGGAGGAGGAGGCGGTTGGGATCCGGGTGGTGGAGGTGGCTGCGACCCGGGCGGAGGGGTCGGGGGCGATTTTCTCGGATCCCTCGAAGGATCTCTGTCCCCTGAATTTCGGTTGTCCGGTCCCCGCTCGCCAGAACCCCTGTTGTCCCCGCGGCCTCTGTCGCCAGGAGGTCTTTCGCCAGGAGGTCTGTCACCCCGGCCTCTGTCCCCCCGGTCTCCGGCGCCCCTTTCACCTGCGCCCCGGTCTCCGGGACGGCCACCTTGTCTTTGCTGGCCGTGCTGACCATGTCTTTTCTTCCTGTCTGCCTTTTCGAGGGTCTTCAGGCTGATCTGCCCTACCAGATCTACAAAGCCGCTTTCCTCTTCTTTTGGCTTGCCGGTAGTGATCTCCACGGGTTCGAGCCCATCGGGCGTTACACCCTGACCATTCAGCTGTCTGATCTTTTTGACCCTTTCTATCGTGAGCGGAAATTGTTTGTTGCTGTCCGGTAATACATACCACATCAGGTTCTTGAAAATATCCTTTTTGATGAGGATGGCCGTGCCTTTGGCAACCTGAAGGGTCTCTACATTATCCGGAAAGTTCTGCAGCGCATCGAGATAGGTGTCCAGCTCGTAGTTCAGACAGCATTTGAGACGACCGCATTGGCCGCTCAGTTTGCTCTGGTTGATGGACAAATTCTGATAACGGGCCGCCGTAGTATTGACGGACTTGAAATCGGTGAGCCAGGTGCTGCAGCATAATTCCCTGCCGCAACTGCCGATGCCCCCCACTTTGGCGGCTTCCTGCCGGGCGCCGATCTGACGCATCTCAACTTTAAGCCGGAACTCGCCGGCGAATATTTTGATCAGCTCCCGGAAATCCACCCGGTCGTCGGCTATATAAAAAAAAGTAGCCTTTCGTCCGTCGGCCTGGATCTCGACCTCGCTCATCTTCATGTCCAGCCTCAGCTGGCGGGCGATGGCCCTGGACCTTACCAAGGCCTCTCTTTCCCTGGACTTGTTCTGATGCATGATTTCCAGGTCTTTATCACTAGATCTGCGAAGGATCTTCTTGATCTCGGGATTATTCTCTTCCACTCCTTTTTTCTTCATCTGCAGTCTGACCACCTCTCCGGTGATGTTGACGGCGCCCACATCGAAGCCACTGACCCCTTCCACGCTGACCATATCCCCCTTTTCAAAAAGATGGGTGGTCGTATTCCGGTAAAAATCTTTGCGGCTTCCGTTGTTGAAACTGATCTCGACTATCCGGCATCCGCTCTCCGGATCGCTGAAAGGCAGATTAGCCAGCCAGTCATGTACATTGAGGCGGTTACAACCCCCGCTGCTACAACCCCCATTACTTTTACAGCCCGAGGGTTTCCCATTGGCCGTACCACAATTACTGCATCCCATATCCAAAAAGATTAATAGTTAGGAATAAATCGCGGTAAGAAGGAATGGGAACAGGGCAGAAGAATTCTATTGAGCATTCAAAGCCATGATAGGATAATATATAAATGCAATATGACTCTGTTAGAACGATTCAGCGCGCTTGGACACATCCACCTTCACCGGCCGGTCGGCCCGGATCACCACTTCTCACTGACCCCATAAGGGGTCGTTAACAAATATACTATAAATCCGTTATCGGGGATCAATCCCCCCGGACATTCCCGTTTTTAACATTTTAACGCCTGGAAAGCCTGATCAGGATAAACTCACCAATTCCAGTGGCTGCAAAGACCATATACGGATCAGCACATCCCGGATCCGTCAGACCTGCGGATTCCGGTTGCCCGGTCCAGTCAAAGAGCGGATCAGCGCGACCAATGCCACCAGGCACCAGACCGCCTCCAGGAGGACAAAAGGCATATATCCGATCAGGACCGAGGCATAGCAGGAAAGACCTGCCCCGATGATATTCAGCAGCATATAGGCCTTGTGCTCCTGGGTGATATACCGGAACAGGCTCAGGAAGAAGGCGATCAGCAGAAGGGTCACGCCAAGGGCTCCGACCATGCTTGAGAAACTCATAATCAATAATTTAGGATTTGCTCTGCGTGGAGATCGCCCCCATACCGGTATTTTAGTTTATTTCTACCAGCTTCCGGTCCGCGATGATATGGTACAGTTTGATGGTCAGCGCGTGGAAAAGCATTTTGGCATGGGCATTCCGTTCGATATAATAGGCGGCCCGGTCCAGTTCTTCGATGATGGCCTTCTGCTGGGAAACATCGGCCATTTTGTTCAGGCGCATGGCGAGATCTTTTTCGTTGTCGGGCAGGTGCAGGTGGCTGGCGTCGATATAGCGGAGCCGGATCGCCTGTTCCAGCAGATGATTGAAATAACGCAGGAACTGCTTCTGCCTTTCCCTTCCCGATCTGCCGATCTCGTCGATCCATTTGACCTGGGCTGCCGGCCCTGTTTTCAGGATCGCATTCAGCCACTCCCTCAGCATACCCTGCCAGTCGTCTTCGGCATGCCGGGTCAGTTGCAGGGCCTCATGGTAATTGCCTTCGCAGATCACCGCGATCTGGCGGGCCTGCTCCGCAGGAATGCCCGCGCGCCCGATAAGGGCTTTTTCAATATCCTCCGTCTCCGGAGCGGGGATCTTCACCAGCTGTGTCCTCGACAGAATGGTCTGCAGAATAAGGGACTCATTCTCCGCAACCAGGATAAACAAGGTGTCGGGAGGAGGTTCCTCGATCAGCTTCAGCAGCTTATTGCCTTCATTGCCAAGATATTCAGGCATCCACAACAGCAGGATCTTATACCCGCTCTCGAAACTTTTCAAGCTCAGCTTGCGGATGATGTCGTTGCATTCCTGTGCGGTGATATTGCCCTGTTTGTTTTCGGCCCCGATGAACTGCAGCCAGTCGTAAGCATTCCCATAGGGATACTGCGCGACGAACTCCCTCCATTCGGAACTATAGTCGGAACTCACGGGCTTGTCGCCGGATTTCCTTGGGATCACCGGATAGGAGAAATGGATATCCGGATGCACCAGTTGCTGTGCCTTGACACAGGCGGGACAGATCCCGCAGGCATCGGCGAGCAGCTCTCCCTTATGATCACCGCGTCCGGCTGGTGCCGTCTCCCCGAAAAGAGAAGGTTCCTGGGCGGCCTGTCGCTGATTGACCTTTTCACAGACGATGTATTGGGCAAAGGCCAGCGCGATGGGCAGGGCGCCGCTGCCCTCGTTGCCAAGGAACAGAAGGGCATGGCTCAGCCGGTTGTGCTGCACCAGCTCGACCAGGATTTTTTTGGTGTCGGATTGTCCGATGACGTTCTCAAAAGACATGCTGCAAATATACTGTATAAAAAGAGGCGGGCTCATAAGGTAAATGATGAGCCCGCCCCGTTGATGACCCGGCCAACGGCCGGTATGATTAATTCAGGTATTTCGTGATCTGATCGTCCATCGGCTTCACCTTGCTGGGGAATACGGCGATCAGCGTCCCTTTCTCATCGACGAGGAATTTAGTAAAATTCCACTTGATCACCGGATCGGCGACGCCAAGCTTTTTGGCTTCTTCGGTGAGGTATTTGAAAAGAGGGGCTGTGTTCTCTCCTATTACATCCACCTTGTCGGCCATCGGGAAAGTGACGCCATAGTTCTTCGTGCAGAATTCTTTGATCTCGCCATTGGTGCCTGGCTCCTGCTGTCCGAAATTGTTGGCGGGAAAGCCCACGATCACCAGTTTGTCCTTATAGGTCTCATATAATTTTTCCAGATCGGCATACTGAGGAGTGTACCCGCATTTTGAGGCGGTATTCACGATCAATATTTTCTTGCCTTTATACTTGGACAGATCGATCGTGTTTCCATCGAGTCCCGGTACTTTAAAATCATAAACGCCGATGCTGGCGACCAGGAAAAGAGAAAGGATGCTTAATCGTAACATAGTAAATGTATTTTGGTTTTTTGGATGGTAAATGAACAGAATGTGACTTCCACACAAAGATAACTATCAACTACAAGCCGCAAGCTTTGGGCCAGAAATTTAACAGCCGGGCGCATCACTAACAATTAACGGAGTCCAAACATCGTTTTTGCCGGATCTTCCGGTCAGGGATCGGATCAGTGTGGTTCATTCAGCGCCCGTCATTGCTTCTCATAGCATCCCAGATCGGGTGCGCCGACAGGCCGGGTCTTGCCGTCCAGGTCTTTGTTCACGGCAGAAGCCGCACCCTTATCGATAGCTGGCGATCCTGGTTTCAGGTGGAAATCGTAGATCCTCCGGAAAGTATTGACGCTGTCGAATAATGGATCGCTGTTGGCGATGATATTGGAAGACACTATTCCGGCCGGCGCAGACTTTACTTTCCAGAGACAATTGGAGAAATTGACCGCAAAAGACATACTGCCCTGCTGAGATACGATCACTTCATTGTCTACCGTCCCGTTGTTGCCCCAGAAGATACAGTTGAGAAATCCGGCGCTGAGAGGGGCAGTTACCGGAATGCCGCCCTGTACTATATAATTGCTGACGGAGAGCACCGGCTCGGTATGAGAGATATAATCATTGGAATAGCTGGCTACCGTACAGTGCGTGAACTGATAGTTGCCACCGTAGCCCAGTACGATATTCTTCCCGCAGTTGCTGATCAGACAGTTCGTCGCCTGTATGCTGCTCTGCGCTCCCAGGATGCCGGCATCATATATATTGTCGACGATGCATTGGTTCAGCACGACCTTGGGTGCGGCATTCGTCGCCGGCGATTCGGCAACGATACCCTGATAGGCATTTTTGATCACCGCAAACTGCAGGT
>DATHHO010000057.1:0-22582 GCA_035317125.1 Puia sp. | reverse complement strand
CTTCCCGGCCGATGCGGTTAGCCCGGAACACCCAGGGCTTCCCCGGTGCCGGCGCATCCGGAACGAGGATCGTCATTCCGGTGAGCCCCCAGGTGCTGTTCGTCATTTCGTCGAAGCGGGCATAACAGTCCGACACCAGCGGTCCGCGGCAGGTCGCATAGGTATCCTCTTCCTTCAGGTACCGGTATGTATTCGTATAGGGATAATAGTAAGATTTGACAAAGGTGATCCCCTTCAGCGCCGGTGCTGCGGTGCTCTCGGGATGCCGGGTATTCTGCTCCATCCAGTCTGCGATCAGCTTAGGATCGCGTATGCTGTGCGGATGATGGGCAGGCCCCTCCTTGATCACTATGCTGATGCGGCCACCCAGCTGGTGATAGATATTCTCGACGGCTATGCTGTGATTTTCGAGCAGGAAATCATAGGTACCGCAGACGTGCAGCAGGGGTACGTCGTTCTTTGCCAGGTCTTTGAGCTTCAGAAAGCTTTCCGGCCACAGGGCCGGATTGTCGGCGTAGATACAGGAGACCTTATCGGGGTGAGCCGTCGCCCACATATATTCATTGACGCCGCCTTTGCTCATACCGACAAAGGCTGGCTTCGCCGACAGGCCATATTTTTCCGTGAGAAAACCATACCAGGCATCCCATTGCTTGCCGGGATCCGGTGTGATAAAGGCGATATGAAATCCCCGCCTGAGCAGTTCCACTTCGGTCTGTGGCTCGTGGTTCCAGTAGCATCCCTGCCAGGACCAGGGCTTGCCGGGCGCGGTCACTTTCGGTACGACCACGATGCATCGCCGCTGGCCTTTCGCCGGCGCTTTTACCCCATCCCCTTCGTCCGGCAGGGACTTGAAGGGCGTGATGGCCAGCGTCTCTTCGTCCATGATGAAATCGTAGCGGTCGTACCCGTGCCAGGAACTTTTTTCGCCCGTGAATACCAATGTAGTGTCACTGGGATGATGCTGCTCCTGTCCGGCCGAGCGCATGGTTACGGTCAGGCCGAACAGAAAAATGGCGATTAATTTTGCCAGGTTATTCATATATGTCTTTTTATCAGAAATTACCTCAGAAGCCGATGGGCAGGGTCTTTTTAACCATAGGTTATTATTGCGCAAACAATTCCGACAGAACGCCACCGCTCACGAACCATTTATTGCCTTGGGCATCAATGGCCATGGCAGCTACCGCATTAGCCGCCAGCCTGCTGTTGGAGGTATTGTAGGTAGTCCAGTGGGTGCCATCAAATTCTGATACCCCGTTTCCGGTTCCAAACCATTTATTGCCCTGCGCATCTATGGCAATGGGAGAGACCCAATTACCAGCCAGGCCACTGTTAGCCATATTGTAGGTTGTCCAATGTGTGCCATCGAATTTTGATACCCCGGAATCCGTTCCAATCCATTTATTCCCCTGGGCATCGATAGCCAGGGCTTTGAAATTATTTTGATTGCTTACCAACCCGCTGTTGGAGCTATTGTAGGTAGTCCAGTGAGTGCCGTCATATTCAGATAGCCCCCCTCCTGCGAACCATTTATTCCCCTGTCCATCGATAGCCATGCCATAGGCCACAGTATTATCCGGGTATCCGCTGTTGGTCGACGAATAGTTTGTCCAGTTGGCTCCATCGAATACCGATACCCCGAGGACAGTTGCAAACCATTTATTGTTTTGGGCATCGATGGCCATGGTAGAGCCAAAATCACTTGCCAACCCGCTGTTGGAAGTATTGTATGTAGTCCAGTTGGTGTCGTCAAATTCCGATATCCCACCTCCCGCAGTAACAAACCATTTATTTCCCTGGGCGTCTATGGCTAGGTCCCAAACATTAAAATTAGCCAGACCACTGTTGGTTGTCGTGTAATTAGTCCACCTGGCGCCGTCAAATTGCCACACCCCGCCCCCGTGCGTACTGATCCATTTATTCCCTCCTCCATCTATGACCATTGCAGAGACTTCAGCAAGATTGTTAGGATAGGTGACCCATTTTGTTATGGTTACTGTACAGGTAGCTGTAAGCTTATTACCGGTTGTTGCCGTGATTACCGCAGTCCCGGCTGCGACACCGGTAACCACGCCTGACTGATTTACGCTGACTATGGACGGATTGCCCGAGCTCCAGGTAATGTCAAGGGAGGCATTCGATGGGCTTAGGATGGTTTTTAGCGTATCCTTCCCCCCAACATAGGACATAAGGCTTTCTGGGTTGAGTTTGATACCCGTTGGGGCAATCGTTTCCTTTTTGCAGGAATATGCAAGAAGGGCAATCGTTGCAAAAGCTATACTTGTTAAGCTATTCTTTTTCATGACTGCCCTCGCGCGTTATAGTTTAATCTTTTATTTCAGTCCCATTACCCCAACTTTTATTCGGCTTCGGTCCCATAACCAATTCGAGAACCCCGCCGTTGATCAGTTGCCGATGAGTGAACCAGGGTGTATTCAACGGCTTCCCGTCAAAGCCGGCTGATTGAATATATTTATTCACTACGGATGCATGATGTGCGATCAACGTGAATTTCTTTCCATCAGACAGCGATATCGTTATTTTACTGAACACCGGACTGCCGATGGTATAAGCCGGGATCCCGGGTGTTATGGGGTAGAATCCCATGGAAGAGAATACTACGAATGCGGACATGCCGCCTCCATCTTCATCTCCGGGTATGCCGAATATATTATCCTTGAACCAGGTGTCCAGCAGGAGGCGGATGCGCTTCTGCGTTTTCCAGGGCGCCCCGGTAAAGTTGTATAGATAAGGGATATGAAAACTGGGTTCGTTCCCCATGGAATATTGACCGATCAGGCCGGTCGCATCGGGGAACTTGTGCCAGAAATCGTATTTCGATCTGTCCAGGCCTTCGCGGAACAGCTGGTCAAGTCTGGCTTCGAACCCTTTCTTCCCGCCCATCAGCGCGATCAGACCGGGAATATCCTGCTGCACCTGCCAGAGATAGGTCCAGCCATTATTTTCATCGTAATATTCCCGCCCGCCGGGACCGCCGTCGAATTTCGGGTCTATCTCTATCCAGTTGCCTTTATCGTCCTTTGGAAGAAAGAATTGTTTTTCTGGATTCCATACATTCTTGTAGTTCATGCCCCGACCTGCGAACAGGGCGTAATCGTCTTTTTTACCAAGGTCCTTCGCCAGTTGCGAGAGCGCCCAGTCGTCATAGCTCGCGCCCAGGGTCACCGCCACGGCCTGACGTTTTTCAAATGGATGCACCTGCTCTACCATTTCTTTTTCGCCGGTCTTCAGCGCGGGAAAATATCCGTTGTTATGATAGATGTCATCCAGCACCGTCTTAGGCCCGTTACGCCATGGCAAGAGCGTAGCGTCCTGAGCGTTTTTCTTCATGCCTTCATAGGCCTTCTCCTGATCGAAACGACGGAGTCCCTTGCGGTAAGCGTCCAGAAAAATGACGGAGGAGTGAAAGCCATTCATACAGGCATGATCACCAAAGAGTACGGGGAAGGTCGGCATCCAGCCGCTTTGTTCATACATCCGTACATAGGATTGCAGCATGTCCTCTTCTCTCGCTGGGTTCAGGATCATCCTCAGCGGATGCAAAGCCAGATAGGTATCCCATGACCAGTCATCCACATAGAAAGGCCGCGCATCCCGCTCGATCTTTTTATCGAAGCCGCTGTAGTAGAGAGAGTCTTCCGTGATGTCCACCATTCTTTCATAGCACCTGTATAAGGCAGTATAAAAGGACCGTTTCTGCGCTTCGGTGCCGCCCTCTACTTTTATCTGGCCGATCGTCTTCGACCATATTTTTTCACCATTATCCGATACGTCCTTGAAACTCTTTCCGGCGATCTCTTCGTCAAAATTCCTTTTCGCCTGCTCCGCGCTGATATAGCTGATAGCATACCGGAACCCGACACTTTTCGTTGCCGCGGGAAAACTGATCCAGGCCTTAACGCCGTTCACACCCGTCACACCTTCGGCGCTGAAGACCCCATAGGTATAGACCTTTATATCTCCGTTATAGGTCTCCATGCCGCTGATCTCTTTCGGGGAGGGAAATTCCCATTTCGACGCTCCCTCATTATAGACGTCGAACAGGATCGATTTATCCCCGCCTTTCGGGAATTGAAACCGGTAAAAGCCGGTTTTCCTGCCGGGCGTGAATTCCACCGTGATATCGTCATCGATAAGATAGGTGGAATAATACCAGGGCTTGTTGACCTCTAAATTATTGTCATAGCTCATTTTTGACCCCCAGGCTTCCGGGCTGATCTTTTTTATCGAAGGCTTTACCGCAAATACCTGACCCAGCCGGTGGGAGACGATCGTCAGCGGGAAGCTGGAGATCTGATCGTCCAGATAATCCTTCCGCTGCGGGGTGAAACGAATCAGTTGATTGGGCAGATGCACCGTGGGCCGCGTCGGTTCCAGCAAGGTTCCGACATTCCCGATGGTCGGATCGATATAATCCAGCACGTTTCTTCCGGGCGCGGAAGTATCTTTTAGGATATGGGGATTGGCTTGGGTACTCTGGAAGATCATAGATTGCAACAGTAACAGAAGCACAGCCCTTCCGGCCAATATATATTTCTTCATCAAAAAATGGTTTAGAAAATGCAAAAACTACCGCGCCGCAAGATCCGGTAAGCAGGGCGCTTGAAATAGTTTAACCATGCACGTTATGTGCATGGTTAAACTAAAGATATTCTTTAAAAGATCCGGTCAGTATCCATCATTTTGCTTCCACTGCGGATTGAGGGTCATTTCAAGATTCGGGATCGGCGCCCAGTATTTCTGAGCGAAATTGGTGCCGGCAGGGATCGGATTTTCCGATGGGTCCCTCGAAGCGGACACCTGGGGCAAAATCTGCAGGCGCTGGATATCGAACCAGCGTACGCCGAACTCTTCGGCAAATTCATAGGCCCTTTCGAACACTACGGAATCCCGGAAAACCGTCTGGGAAAGCCCGGCCACAAGGGGGGCTTCACCCGCGCGAAGCCTGACCTGGTTGATGGCGGCATAGCTTGCTGCCGTCGGTCCGCCACCGGCCATGCAGGATGCTTCCGCATAGTCGAGAAGGACTGCCGGATAGCGGCTGATGATCGTTTCCATGTTGGTGCTGGGCTGTATGGAAATTATAGTTGTAGCCGTTTCGTTGACCCCGTCTCCGGCGGTGCCGACGCCACCGGTGACCAGGCCTTGCCTGAACTTCTTATAGTAAGGATGCTGTGCGTGCGTGGTCGGTGAATTCCATGGCGTCAGGATAAAGGTCTTGTTTGGCTGGATCAGCTTCAGCGTATCATAAAAAGTCAGATAGCTGCGGCTGCAGTTCGGTCTCTTCTTGTAGAAATTGATCTCGGGATATACATCGTCCCAGCCGCTGGAACCATCGAGGGCCACTTCGTCAAGGGGAACATTGGTGGACCCGAAGCGGCGGTTGGGGAGGTTGCCGATAACATTGTACTGAAGCGCAAATATAGATTCGGAGCTGTTCCGGGTCTTGAACACCTGATCGTAAGGTGTATTGGTGTCATACACGCCCGATGACATCACGACCTGTGCTTCTGTAGCCGCCAGCGCGTAATTAGCGGTCTTGTTCAGCGGCCAGCCCGCCATGGTCAGGTACACATTGGTCAGGATGGCGCTTGCCGAATAGGTATTTGCCTTGCCCTGAACCTTAGCCGTACCCAGAAGGCTCTTGGCTTTCTGCAGATCGCTGATGAGCTGAGTATAGACGGAATCGATACTGCTTCTCGGAGGCAAGTTGACCAGATCGACGACGCTTTTTGTTACGATCGGAACGGGGCCGAAAGTCCTGACCAGATAATAGTAGCAGAGCCCTCTTAAAAAATACGCCTGGCCCGCGGCCGCGTTTTTCAGGGCATCCGTAGAGGTGACTTTTGGATAATTATCGATGATGGCGTTGGCATTGTAAATAGCGTTCCAGGGGCCATTCCAGGAGGCAGGAATATCACCGTTGGTGCTGCTGCCCGATAATTCGTCGAATTCCCGCTGGAACGCTTTATTAAGCGCCGGATCCGTGGTCAGATCGTCGGAACCAAAATAAGCGTCTTCCTTGCTGGTGAAGCCCCAGGCGCCATCCTTGGCAAGCAAAATATACATGCCGGCGACCGCTGCGTCCAGATCGCTCTGTGTTTTGAAATATGTGATCGGCGTCAGATTACCTTTCGGGTTCTCCGTAAGCTTCTGGCACCCGGTAAAGACCCCCGCAAACAGCGACAGGGCGAGGGCCGATGGTATAAAATATTTTGTCTTCATTTGATTATTTTTTTATAAAACCTAAAATTAATTTTTCAATGGGTGTTGGTCTTACAGAACCACCCTTACCCCAAGCGTAAGCGATTTCGGATTTGGAATAACCCCAAACTCCTGGCCCTGCGAAATAGCATTTCCGGTGGGCTGCTGGTCGATCTCCGGATCATATCCCTTGTAAGGAGTGATACAGATGAGGTTTTGTCCGCTGACATATACCTTTACGCTGTTGACCTTTACTCGTCCTAATACTGACTTGGGCAGCTCATAAGAAATGGAAAGGTTTTTCAGCTTGGCATAGCTTGCGTCATAGACGAAACGGCTGCTGCCATTGAAAATGTGTCCGGTCTTGCTCCAGGCCGGGTTATTGGTCTCATGACCGGGTCCCCACAGGTTCTCAGGCACTGCCTCGATCGTGGTAGCGTTCTTCATGTCACCCAGACCGCCCCAGAGATAGGCCTGTGTTTCGGAGAACACCTTGCTACCCTGTACACCCTGGAACATAAAGCTTATCGTCAGGTTCTTGTAAGAGATGTCATTGATAAACCCGAACGAGAAGCTTGGCGTAGCGTTACCCAGCAGTTCATAGTCAGCCGCGGTGAACGTGTGGTCGCCATTTACGTCTGCATATTTCGCATCGCCGGGCTTGGCGCCGTATAAGGCCGCCTGTGCAGCCTCCTGGCTCTTCCAGGTACCCAGGAATTTATAGCCGTAGAATTCGCCAAGGGGCTGGCCGACTTTTAAGACCGCATTGTAGGTGTTGTTGCCGCCGATGGCTGCGATATTATCCAGCCCGCCGAGGTCCAGCACCTTGTTGCGGTTCATGGACAGCGTAAAATTAGTGGTCCAGCGGACATCCCGGCTGACATAAGGCGTTCCCCCGATGGCAAATTCAACGCCCTTGTTGGCAAGACTGCCGATATTGGCCTGGTAAGTACCGCCGCCATAATAACCTGGAACGGGTTTGCTATACAGCAAGTTCGTAACCTTGGACGTATAGGCATCCACGCTGAAGGTCAGGCGCCCTTTTAAGAAGGACATATCTGCACCCACATCATAGGTAGCTTTGGTTTCCCATTTTAGTATTTGAGAAACGGGCGATCCCTGTGTGGTGGCCACACTGGCGGTGGTACCGTTATAATAATAGGCATTCTGGTTGCCGCCGGCGCCTACATTGATCTTTGCAAGGCTGGAATAGGCGGGTACCGACTGGTTGCCCGTCTGGCCATAAGATCCACGGAGTTTCAGGTCGGAGAATAGACCCGAATTCTCGAGGAAGCTTTCTTTCTTCATATTCCACGCCAGACCCACGGATGGGAAGGTGCTGTATTTCTTTGTCAGATGCGAGGAACCGTCCGTACGAACGCTGGCCGATAAGGTGTACTTATCCTTGTAGGTGTAATAAACACGTCCAAGATAAGAGATCAATGCATCCTGGTTATAGTTAGCGGCAGTGATCAGTTGAGTAGATCCCAATACCGGGTTATAATACCCCAGGGAATAGGTGGACAGGTTCTTCGACTGGGTAGTTACATTCTGGGTGGTGCCCGATGATTCCTCGAACAGGGCCGTCACGTTCAGCGAATGGTCTCCGAAACGCTTTTTATAGGTAAGGTAGTTACTGCTCAGGTAGCTGTTGCTTTTTTGGGAAAAAAGCTGAACATATCCCTGATTCGTACCCGAAAAAGAGCTGGTGCCCGGTCCATAGAGCGCCGGGTTATACTGATTACCGAGTGAGTAGACGTCGGTGGAAGTAAAGGTAAGATCGTTCAGGATACGGTAAGTAAAGGTTCCTGTTCCAGAAACGTTTGTCGCGCTGGCATCCGAAGACTGGCTGAGCGCCTGGGCCACCGGGTTCCATTGTATGGAGGCAAATTTGGCCTGGGTGATAAAGTTCCCGTTGGCGTCGCGGATAGCCGAAGTGGGATCCCATTGTACGGCCTGGCTCCAGGGATCACCCAGACCACCGCCATAACTGTTGTTGTGGCCCTGTGGTATCGTTGCAACCACATAAAGCTTGACGTTCATCCGGTCGTTCAGCTTGATATCGATATTCGACCGCAGGGATGTCCTTTTATAGTTCTGATTGATGATGATACCCCGCTGGTCGAGATAGCCTACCGAAAAATAATATTTGACGGCATCGGACCCGCCGGAGACATCGGCCTGATAATTCTGTACCCAGGGCGATGTCTGAATGGCTTTTTGCCAGTCGGTGCCTTTGACGGCGCCAGATTTAAAGTCAGCGAGCTGTTGATCGGTATAGCCAGCCGTCTGGCCTGTTGCCGCGAACTGGGCATTGACCGAGCGCGCAAAATCGTAAGGCCCCATCAGTTTCAGTTCTTTGGGAACTTTGTCCTTCCGGTCCCAGAATTCTATCCCGACCTTCGCCTTGCCCGAACTGCCAGCTTTGGTCGTGATCAGAACAACGCCATTAGAACCCCTCGATCCATAGATGGCGGTGGAAGCCGCATCTTTCAGTACTTCGATCGATTCCACATCATCTACGTTCACATCGGAACCGCCACCGATATTTCCATCGATCACATACAGCGGATCGGTGCCCCCTGTGATGGAGTTGGCACCTCTGATCTTGACCCGGAGGCCCTGACCGGGCTGACCGTTGGGACTGACGACGGACACGCCGGATACGGTACCCTGCAGGGCTTGTTCGATCCTGGTGAGGGGCCGTTTGGCGATCTCATCGGCTTTTACCGAACTACTCGCACCCGTGATGTCTCTTTTTCTGACCGTACCATATCCGACCACGATCACATCCCCCAGCGTACGGGGGTCTTCCTGCAGACGGACGGTAAAATTAGCGGTCCCCCGGACAGGGTATTCCCGGTTCAGATACCCGATATAGCTAACGACCAAAACGGGGTTTGTCTGGGTTCCGGCGCTGATCTGAAAATTTCCTGATTCGTCCGTAGAAGTGGTAACGGTGGTACCTTTGAGGGTTACAGTGGCGCCGGCTAAGGGTTTGTTATTATCATCCGTGATCTTCCCTTTTACCACCTGTCCCTGGGCATTGGCCCCGATGAGGCCGAATGCCAATAATAGCAGCATTAGCGTTTTTTTCATACCAAGCAATAGTTTTAGTGAGTGAAATATAAGTGCAAATAAAGCCGGGGGTCATTAACAAACCCGCCAATAATCGATTAATTGGGAAATTAATTGGTAATTTTTTATCATTTTTTCCACATTCCCCGGCTTTAAGGAGTATTTGGCGGGATAAGTGGAATTATTTAAAGGGTGAACCTGGCCTTTTTGCCGGGCTGCGCGGCTCAGCTGGGATCTTTCCATGCCACCAGGTGGCGAGGGAGGAGCCGGTTATGTTCATCATCGGGCCAAATATGGCAGGCGCCAGCCCGACGGTAGCCAGCTTGCCCATGGTCAGGGCGATACCGGATGCCAGTCCGGCGTTCTGCATCCCTACCTCCAGGGAGATCGTCCGGCAATCGGCCTCCGGGAGTCCCAGAAGACGGGCAGCGCCATAGCCAAGGGAGTAACCGGCGATATTCTGAATAAGAGTTGCTAAAATCAACAGCAGACCCACCTGTAGTAAGCTATTCCTCCCGGCCGCCGTGATCACCACGATGATCAGCGCGATGCCGATCATGGAGACCAGCGGCATGGCTTTGTCCAGCCAGCCGAATTTACCCCGCACGATATAATGGAATAACAATCCGGCGAGGATGGGAAGGATCACGATCTGCGTGATATCCCAGGCCATCGCCAGGAAATGGATCTCCACATATTGTCCGGCAAGCAGGCGCATCAGCAGGGGGGTGATCAGTGGGGCCAGCAGGGTAGAGATCGCCGTTACGGATACGGAAAGGGCAAGGTTGGCCCTGGCCAGGAATGACATCACATTTGAAGCCAGTCCGCTCGGACAGCAACCCACCAGGATAATGCCGGCAGCGATCTCTTTTGGAAAATTAAAAATATGCACCAGCGCAAAGGCGATCAGCGGCATGATGGTATAATGGCAGACCACCCCGATAATAATTCCTTTTGGCTTGCGCAGCACCTGCCTGAATTCCCGGATGCTCAGCTCGGTCCCCATCCCGAACATGATGAGCTGGAGCAGGGGCAGGATCAGCCTGGACAGTTTATAATCGCCGACCCGGATAAAATGCTGTGGATAGTACATCGCAAGGCTCACGGCCGCGAAGATCATTACGGTAAAAGAAAATCCCCGCAGCAGGACGGAGCCGCGGAAGGCTATCGCCAGGGAAAGAAAGACCGCCATCAGCAGCCAGCCCCCCAGCCGGTGAAGACCAGTAAGCTCTGTATATATATAGGCCAGCAGAAAAGCCAGCGCACCATAATAGAAAAAGTTCAGCGCTTTTTTCATTGCTTCCCCTCCTTATTTCCCGGAAGCGCAAAGGCGATATAGGTTCCGCCTGGCTTCAGGCCCCTTGCCCCGCCAGCCGCGATGACGACATATTGTTTGCCATCTACCTCATAGGTGACCGGCGTAGCGAAGCCACCAGCAGGCAGCTGATATTGCCAGACGATCTTGCCCGTTTTTTTATCGAAGGCCCTGATCATCTCATCCCGGGTTGCCGCAATAAAGATCAGGCCTCCGGCCGTGGCCAGCGGACCGCCATAGGATTCGGTGCCCGTCGGTGGTATCCCTTTCTTGGTCAGCTCGGGAAATTCGCCGAGCGGAACACGCCATATATAGTCCCCGGTGTTCAGGTCGATCGCATTGAGGGTGCCCCATGGCGGCTTCACGGCCGGGTATCCATCCTGGTCGGTCACTTTCTCCCAGAGCTTGCTGATATATTCCGGTTTGTAAGGGAACAGCCCTGTTGCCGCGCGGGCAGCGCCTTTATTCCCGCCGCCCCTGGCAGCCGAGCCCGTATCCCGGTGTTCCGCGGCGATCTCCCACGGCTTCACTTTGACGTTCAGTAAAAAATCCACGATGGCGTTGCGGTCATCCTGCGAAATTCCCTGAAAGGAAGGCATCCTTCCCTGACCGGATTTCACGATGCCCGCGATCTCGTCCTTCTTGAGCCGGCTGCCGATCGTGAGCAGTTCCGGAATTTCCTTGCCATTCCCTTTCCGGTCGGGACCATGACAGGCCGCGCAATTGGCAATATAGAGACCGTTGCCCTTCGAAAGGGCCGCTATCTCTTTTTTCCGGGCCTCCATGGACACCATCTGGAGCTCCCAGAGCGCGTTGTTGCCATTCTGGTAAAGGATGCCATCGGAGTCGACGGCATTCCCCCCCCATTCCGCACCGCCGCTGTAACCATAGAGCAGGGTGCCCTGTTCGGTGGGAGGGGTAAATTTATTATCATGCGTGGTCTGGTCGAACAGTTTCTTTATATAGGCATGCGCCTCGGGAGAGATGTCGGTGATATCGGCTTCGGTAAATATCTGGTTGGTGAACGGAGCGGGCTTCACCGGATAACGCTGCGTCGGCCAGGGATGCTCGCCGGGCAGGGCATTCATGGGGACGGGACGGTCTTCCACCGGGAACAGGGACGTGCCGCTGTCGCGGTCCAGCACATAGATGCATCCATCCTTGCCGGCCTGAGCGACGGCGTCCACCATTTTTCCATTGTGCCTGACCGTTACCAGGTTGGGAGGACAGGGCATATCGCGGTCCCAGAGATCGTGATGAATGGTCTGGTAATACCAGTTCAGCTTGCCCGTCTCCGCCTGAAGCGAGATGATGCAATCCGAGAACAGGTTGGCCCCTTCGCGTCCGCCGCCATAGAAGTCGGAGGCGGGAGAGCCCGTGCCGAAATAAACCGCGCCTCTTTTTTCATCCACGGTCAGGCCGCTCCAGTTATTGGTGGCCCCGATCATCTTGTAGGCATCTTTGGGCCAGGTATCATAACCGGGTTCTCCGGGCAGGGGCACGGTATGAAAGGTCCAGTTCAGTTTTCCGGTGACGACATCGAACCCGCGCACATAGCCCGGCGCCGCATCGCCCAGCTCGGACACCGTGGAGCCAAGGATCAGCGTATTGTGAAAGATGGCGCCAGGAGTAGTAGCCGTTACCGAGAGCTTGCTGGCATCGAAGTTGATGCTGAGCCCTTCGTGCAGGTCGACCTTTCCTTTTATCCCGAAACTTTCAATGGCCAGGCCCGTCTCCGCATTGACGGCATAGAGGTTCGAGCCTGCCGTATACAGGATCCTTCTGTCATCTCCGTTTTCCCAATAGACGACGCCCCTGTTGGCGTTGAACCGGGGACGGCCTTCTTTGAACGGATCGAATTTCCAGATCTCCTTTCCGGTGGCGGCATCCAGTGCAAAAAGCTTGAGCCTTGCATTGGTGCCATATAATATTCCGTTGACTACAATGGGCTGGCATTGGATCTCATGCTGCTCTCTCCGTCCCGGGTTATCCGTACGGGGAGAGTCGGCCGAATTATAGGTCCATGCCACCTGCAGGTCTTTTACATTATTGAGATCGATCTGCCGCAGCGGCGAATAACGGTTGCCCTGTCTGTTACCCCCATACACGGGCCAGTCCTTACCCGCGACCATGGAGGCCGGGCCTTTTTCCCGTCTGGAATTCGTACACCCCGATAAAAGCAACAGCAACAGCCCGGAAGGCAATAGGATCTTCTTCATATACAATTTCTTTAATTGGTCCGGCCATCGTGGTCCCGGGAATTTGATTCCGGATCCGGGCCCGCAGGCCGGTCCGTACGCGAACGCTAATTCCGGATGCCGCAGGAATAGAATTCATAGCTGATCTTCCAGCTGAATTCTTCGCCGGGGTTTACCTTCATCCGGATATATGGCTCGGGACAGAGCGTGGTCGCGCAGCCCCAGAAAACCATTTTCGACAGGGGCTGGTCGCAGGTGATCCGCACCGCCGCACCCGTCACATAATTCTCCAGCCGGATATCATAGTCCTTCGCCTCGTTACCATAGCCATGCAGTACGGCGTACACCGATTCCTTTCCCGCCAGCTCCCTTTTGAATACGATCGAATCCCCCCGGATCTCGGCCATTTCGCCGACCCCCCTGGCTTCTTCCGTGGTCAGTCCGAACGGGAACTTCATCAGGAAGCCGGGCCCGGTAGGCTGTTTGTCGGCGACAAAAAGATTATGATCGTACACATCCGTCTCTATCGTCCGGCTCCCTGTGTTTTTCAGGCTATGCTCCAGCACCATCACAGCCTTTCCTTTGACCAGCCTGATGGTCTTTTCATATTCGTAAGCATACGTCGTGTCAGTCAGGGTATGATGGAAGCTGATGACGTCTTTATTTTGTTTTATTTTCCATTTGCCCGGATCGGCGACTTCATAATACCGGAACGGCGAGTATCTGGACCCATCTTTTCTGGTCAGCACCCCGATCCCGATCCCGACAAAATGCCCGCCGGCGGCCGCCTCTTCATAGCCCAATGGAGAAAAGGATTCCACCGGACCCATGATCGCGTCATGGAGGGTCGGACTGTATTTTTCGAACCATTGCCCACCCCAGGTATGCCCGCCAACCGAAAGCTCCGGCATGACGCCCGACCAGTCGAAGCGAGACCCGCGGTAATAACCGTCCTTCGCATCGGGCAGGTACAAACGGGCATGGATGATCCCGTTGGAAATCTCCGCCTCCGGAAATGGCTTCGTCTCCATGGCGTAGATGGCCAGGCCGGATAAAAGGAAAAGGATAATGTAACGGACCTTCTTCATGAGTTGATCTTTTATGGTCTGATGATCGTTCCATCCCTTTTACGGATGGTCCATTTTCCGGCGTTGTTATTGATCGGATATTTTGCCGCCAGCTTTTCATTGATATCGACGCCAAGACCGGGATTGTCATTCAGGTGCATATAGCCCTTCTTCAGCTCGGGGCTGCCCGGAAACACTTCCAGCAGCTTTTCGGAGAAGAACACGGATTCCTGCACACCGAAATTCCAGATAGCCATATCGATATGGCAATGCGCCGCGTGTCCGACCGGAGAGACGTCCCCGGGACCATGCCAGCCCGATTTTACGTTGAAAAATTCTCCCAGCCGGATCACCTTCATGGCGGGCGTTATGCCACCGATCTGCGAAACATGACAGCGGATATAATCGAAAGAGCGATCCGCCATCGGTTGTATGAACTCATTGAGGTTATTGAAAAGCTCACCCATTGCGAAAGGCACGGTGGTGTTCGCGCGTAGTTGTTTGAACAGGCCCATGTTCTCCGGGCTTACGGGATCTTCTATCCAGAAAGGATCGAATTCCTCGATCCGCCTGCACATATTGATCATATCCTGGGGCTGGACGCGTTCATGCGTATCATGCAGCAACTCCACTTCTTCCCCGCAGATCTTTCTTACGGTCTTGAATAATTTTGGTACGGCCTGAACATAGGCGCGGGGGTCGATGAACTCATCGGTCGGTTTCCCAAAACCCGCATCCTTGAAATCGGGTTGCTGTGCGAGATACAAAGAACCGTATCCACCCTGCTGGATCCGCACATAACGGAATCCCTGGTCCATATATTTCTGCACGTTGGCCGCGCACTCTTCCGGCGTCTTGCCATCTGCGTGGGCGTAGCAATCGACGGCAAAACGCGCTTTTCCACCCAGCAGCTGATATACGGGCATATTGGCCCTTTTCCCTTTTATGTCCCACAGGGCCTGGTCCAGCCCGCTGAGAGCATTGTTCAGCACGGGCCCGTTCCTCCAGTAGGAGCTCACGAAGAAGGCCTGCCACATATCTTCTATATTATCCACATCTCTGCCCACGCAGAAGTCACCCATATAACTGTTGATAGCGGTCATCACCACTTCGGCGCGCTGCGTGAAGGTCGCACAGCCAATGCCATAGAGCCCGGGTTCGGTGGTCTCCACTTTTACGATGATCAGGTTGGCGCCCTGCGGGGCCGTTCCGATCGCTTTCACGCTTTTGATCTTTACCGGAGGCATACCCGCCGCATAAGACGGGGTTTCGCGCGGGGCCGCGTTTCTTTTTGGCGCAGCACTGGCGGAGTTGAGCCCGAGCAAGCCGAACAGTCCGGCGGCAGAGGTTGCTCCCAGCGCTTTCATGGCATCGCGCCGGTTGAGCCCGGACGGATTAGCCCCTGGTTGATGTGTTGAATTGTCCATAATGATTTTTAAGATTATTTATGACTGGCGTGTTATTGACGAGCAGCGACCGTTCGGATTGCCGGACCAGGCATTGCCGCAACAGACGGGAAGGCATTTGGGTGCGCCGGTAAGATGGATGGCAATAGAGGCTTTTGTTCACAAGCAATCGTTTACGTGACAGAATATGTTGCAAATAAACACACAGAGCATTAATGAAATGCCTAATAATCTATTAATTGCAGCATTAAATGGATATTTTCGAAAAACATTCCCGTCCGGGGATGATAATTACCCGTCGGGATGACGCTTATCTCGAAAAATTACCCGAATTGCTTACAAAGGCGATATGGTGACTGTCGGGCGACCAGGATGGGCCGTTCAATGTTCCCTGGCCTCCATAAAGATACGCGATCACTTTCGGCGCTCCGCCCGACACGGGCATCAACCTCAGCAGCACACGCTGGCAAAAAGGATGATCAACCGGATCGATCGTAAAGGGAAAGGAAATGAATGCGATCCATTTTCCGTCCGGAGAGATATGGGGGAACCAGTTGTCATATTCGTCAAAGCTCAGTTGCTCCTGACCGGACCCGTCCGGCTTCATACGCCAGATCTGCATGGTGCCTGTCACGCTGGCGTTATAATAAATATACTTTCCATCGGGAGAATATTCGGGGCCATCCACATGACCCGTGGTATTGGTCGTCAGCGGGGTCTCGCTGCCGTCTTTCAGGGATACCTTATATAGATTGTAGATCTTGCTCCCATTTCTCTGTCCGACAACGGCCACTTCTTTCCCGTTCGGGGCCCAGCCATGAAAATAGGAAGGCGTGGGTTCCGTGATCAGTCTTGGCTCACCACCGGTCAGCGGCAGGATGTAGACGGTCGATCCGCCGCCAGGCTGCCCTTCGCGGCTGCTGCTGATGGCCAGCATCTTCCCGTCGAAAGAGATGCCATGGTCATTGTTGTTGCGGGCGATGGCGCCGGTATTCAGTTTCACCGGCTCACCCCCTTCCACCGGGATGCTGTACAGGGACCCGCCTTCGTTGAACAGCAGTTTCTTTCCATCCGGCATCCAGTTCGGCGCTTCGAACCGGCCCGCCGACTCATGGATCACCTTGCGCATCCCGTCGAAGACATCCATGGTCTCCAGCCGGCAGCCCAGCAGCGGCTGATGGTATGGATCATAGCCCGGAGGTATGGGCTGATCGATCCGGACATTCCAGATCTTCGCCTGTTCGGTCACGGCCGGGTCATGCGCACAGACGAAGAGGCCTACCAGTACGGAATCCTTAAAATAGGGCATTTCATGCACTCCGACTTCCTGGAGGGGCTCGCCCGCATTCGCCATCCGCATGATGATCTTCTTGCCCGATCTTTCCACCTGGATGATCTCCGGGCTTTTTTTGGAGATAAAGATCTCGTCTTCGGGATCGCGCATATACGCCCCTCTCAATGCCCTCCACTGGAGTACCGCGAGGCCGTCCCCATGCTTGACCGCGCTGATATGAGATGCCGCAGAGTCCAGGGATTCCCGCACCATCCAACCGATCTTCCGGTGTCCATTACCGGTAGGTCCGATAAAGGCGAAATTGGCGGTGAGGATGAAATCCCCTTTTATTTTCTTATAGACGTACTGGAACTGATCGCCGTTGAACCAGATATTTACGCCTGCGCCGGTGACCGAGTAGGTCTGGGTCGCTTCATCGTAGGTGGCCGATCCGTTCAGTTTGGGATTGCCGACATCCGTGTGGCCGTCGAATATGCCGATGGGATGCTGTGCGGAGCTGCCCGTCCAGGCCAGCAGGCCGGTAAGAAAGCAAGGAGCAAAGATCTGGGTCATGAATCTGCGTCTCATATGAATCGTTTTTTGGTTTTATAGCTGGGTCCACTGCGCCGCCAGGTTCCACCCTTCCAGTTTGAGCCGGGGCATTCCTGCGCCGCGGACCGATCCGCCATCCGGGGTGCTCCCGCCTGTCCAGATCGCCGGCCCTCCTCCGCCCTGGGAGGCGGCCATCGTCTTCAGGATCTCTTCCGGGCAGCTGACCTTTACGGTTACCGTCCCACCGGCGGGCACGGAGAAATAATTATCGGACCAGAAGCTCGGCAATACTTCCTCGCCTCCAACGATCAGTTGCGGGTTCAGGAAAAAAGCAAGCTGGCCGGAAACATTGCTGAACTGCAGCGTCCATTCCCGGTCATTTTTAATTTTCTCCGACCTCAGCACTTTTACCTGTATGCGTGCGGCCGGCATCTGTTTCAGTTTTGTAAAATCGTGATGTGGGGACATCCAGTACACATTATGCGAGATCTGTTTACCCGTTTTATCCTTCAGGCTCAGCAGCACGAAAGAAATGCCTTCCGTTTTCCGTAGGATATCCGCCAGGGGCGTCACTTCTTTTGTATCCGTCGTGTCCATGCTCACCATTCCCCGCTGTTTGTACAAGGACCTTCCATCCATGGCGACCAGCCCGGCTTCATAGCTGAGTCCCGGCCGGGCATGGTAGGTACGGTTGATGACTGCGACGGAAGAATCGTCGAGGTTCAGCTGGATATGCACGGGCTCGCAGGCCCTCTGCATAAAATAATATCCCGCATTCGGCTCCAGATACCAGTCGAAGACCTGCCAGACCACGCTGGGGAAGGCCGCGTTCAGTTTCCAGAGCATGACGCCGCCCGTTTCGTTGAGGCGGTGCCCCGCGGCTTCGAAAATACCGCGGTATCCCCCCGCATTGATGAGCTGCATTTTATCGGAGAACTCCTTCATGCCGGAAGGTGCGCCATAGCGGTCGGCCATGGCCTTATAATAGGTATCGTATTTCCCATTTCCCGTGCAGGCGTCGTGATAGCCCCAGGTATTGTTCAGCGGATAGGGCAGGCTGCTGTCCGGCGCAAGATTGGGAATGATCTTCGCCAGCGTGTTATAAGGCGGCTGGGAAGGCAGTCCAGTCTCGTCTTTGAACAGCCAGTCTTTTCCATGATCGACCAGGTTGTAATATTGGGCATCGTCCTGCCAGGAATAAGGACCACCGCTGTATACGCCGGCAGGTTTGTTGTCAGGCCAGGATCCTTTCCATTCTTTCGGGGCCTTTGAAAAACCCGAGGAGCAGGGGATGAACGGCCTTGTCCCGTCGAGGGAAGCCACATTATCCCGCATCGCATTATACAGCTCTTCCCGTGCATGACCCTCATTGCCGCCCGTCCAGACCAGCAGGCTCGGGTGATTGCGGATCCGGTAAATGGTGCTGATCACATTATCGATAAAGACACTGGTCTGCAGGGGCCAGTCGGAAGATCCTTTGAATCCTCCGTTGGTATCACCGGTGATCCAGAAATCTTGCCAGACCAGCAGGCCATAACGGTCAGCCAGCTCATAGAAATCATCCGTCTCCCCGAGCCCGCCACCCCAGATACGGACCATATTGACATTGGCGTTGCGACAGAGGCGCAGCTCGTAGTCGTACCGGCGGTAATCGCGGTTGAGCATCATATCCGGCACCCAGGCGCCTCCGTCGAGATGTACTCGTTTTCCATTGACATAAAAATCACGGCGCAGCCAGCCATCCACCGTCGCCGTTCTTGTGCTCACTGTGCGGATCCCGAAAAGGAAAGAGCTGTCGTCGGAGATGCGTCCGCCGCGCGACTTGCCGGAAGCCGTGCCGCCGTCACGGGTCGGGTCCCCGCCCTCGGCGAATTCCAGACGGATACGATACAAATTCGGGTCACCATAGCCGTTAGGCCACCAGAGCTTCGGCTGATGGATCAGCAGTTCCCGGGTATCGTCCGCAGACAGGCTGATCGTCCGGGAATCCGATCCTTTCAGGGAAAGGTCTTTGCTGAACCGGATCGCCGGGCCGGAAAAATTCTCCGGGCTGATGGTGACCCACAGCTTGCCCTGGCGGGCCAGCGGGCTGTTATTCGTCAGATGAATATTCAGGGAGATCTTTGCCAGACCGGTATCCGGCAAGGAAGGCAATCCGGTGATGATCTGTGGTCTGCTGATAACGACCTGCCCGGTCGTGCGCAGGTACACGGGTTGCCAGATGCCCATATTCCGGTCTCTCACTTCGGGTATCCAGTCCCAGCCGACGGAACTCAGCATCGTTACATTCTTGCCGATGTCTCCCGTCGGTCCGCCGTTCTCATAAAAATCTCCCAGCGCTTCGAGCTGGGGGTCGGCGGGCAGGCCGGGGTAGTCGAGGGGATAGATCTTTACGGCCAGGGCGTTGGGCTCGCCTGGTTTGATTGCCTTGCTTACATCGAGCGCATATTCGGCGAACATACCCACCATGCGGGAGGAGTCGGCGATCAGCCGTCCATTCAGCCATACTTCCGCGCGGTAGTTGATGCCTTTGAAGATCAGCTCGAAATGCTGGCCTTTGTCGGAGGCGGGTACGGGGAACAGGGTCCTGTACCAGTATGGTTTTTTCCAGGGATTGGGCTCATTCGGAAGATGACTGTATTTCCCGAGTTGGTATTGCTGGTTGAAGGTATCCGAGGCGTCCGGGATCAGCATGTTGTTCATACCCGTATAAGGATCCGGATAGACTTTATTGGCGACAAGGCCGGTTAGCACCGTGGAGGGTACGGTCACGGGATACCAGTAGTTCGCCGAACGATATTGCGGGGAAGACAGCGAGTCGCCGGGGGAGGTGATGACCGCGGAGGATTGCAGCTCAAAGCGACTGAGTTTTATCTGCCGGACCCCTGAGCGGGGATGGTCCGGCGAAGTCTGCGCGGATGACAGAATGGGAAATAGATATGCAACGAAGCCAAGCCGGGCCAACCAGTGAAAAAGCTGTTTCATACATTCATTTTAATCCTTAAAGCTACCCCTTCACTGTTAATAATCCAGTCCGGCAAGATAATTATAGTCGGTTACAATACTTTCGAATGGCGTATGGGTGTATTCCTCCTGCTCCACAAAAAAATGTTTCATACCGGATTGCCCCGAATGCTGCAGGAATTTCTTCATGTCGACTCCGCCTTTTCCGAACTCGGTGCTTTGCTTACGGGTCAGGTCCATGTCTTTCAGATGCCAGAGCGGGAAGCGGCCCGGATATTTGTTGAAATAGCTCAGCGGATCATGACCGGCAGCGATCACCCAGCCGAGATCCATTTCCATCTTTACCAGGGCAGGATCGGACCTTTCCAGCAGGATATCATATAACACCTGCCCGTTCACCACTTCGAATTCCGTATTGTGATTGTGATAACCGAAGGAGATCTTCGATTTTTTGCAGTCCTCTCCGAATCTGGAGAAGGCTTCTGCGGACTGCTGGTAGTTTTCGATCGTCTGTCCCGGAGAAGGCAGTATGGCGGAAATGAGATACTGCTGTCCGGTCTCGGCGGCCTGGTCGATGGACCGTTGCCAGTCTTTGTCCACATGGGTATGGCCGCTGAGCAGCTTCATCCCCAGATCCCCGGTGATCTTTTTTATTTCTTTGGGTTCCAGCCCATAGTAATTCCCCTTTTCGCTTCTGGCCGACTCCAGCTCTTTATAGCCGATCTTGGCCAGCTCCTTCAGTGTGGCCACCGGATCGGCCAGCATTTCCTTCCTCACCGTGTACAACTGGATGCCGATATTTTTTACCCTGGTGGCGGGCAGGCCGGATCCGGCGAACGGGCTGGGATGACCAGACCCACCAAACCGGGCGACGCGGTCGGACAGACCGGACCTCACCAGCTCCGGGATAAGCAGGCTCCCTGTCGCGAAAAATGCGGATGATCTGAGGAAATGGCGTCTTGACCGGGGTCTTTTGTTATTCATGATACAATCGTTTTACGCAATAATTTTGCTCTGGGTGAAGGAGACAAATTTATATTCCGATTGCTTATCGCCCGTTTTTTGGACTACATCAATACTACATCATAGGCCAAAATAAGGGGCTAGACCAGGTTTTTCTTTATATAAGCGATGCTCTGCGTGATGCTGTCAAAAGGGGACCCGGGGCATTTATCCTGTTCAACGAAAAAGTATTTCATACCGGCCTCCTGGGCATGGGTGAAGATCTTTGGAAAGTCGATCGTGCCGTTGCCTACTTCCGTAAAAGAACGCTCGGGGGTTTTATCCATGTCCTTCAGATGCCAGAGCGGGAATCTTCCCGGGTGTTTGCCGATCAGGGCGATCGGGTCCTGGCCAGCCCTGGTGACCCAGTACATATCGATCTCGAGCTTTACCAGCGCTTTATCGGAATTATCAAGGATCACGTCGTATGGGAATTGCCCATTCTGCTGATCGAATTCGAAGTCATGGTTATGATAGCATAGCTGGATGCCCGCTACCTTGCATTTTTCTCCGGCGGTATTCAGTCTCGACGCCAGTTCCTTATAATGGTCCAGGCCCTGCCGCTCTTTTGGGGACAGCCAGGCGCAGACCATATAGCTGACTCCAAGCGCAGCGGCATCTTCCACGGCCCGGTCCCAGTCATGCATCATGGTTCCCTTCAACTCACCGGTGCCTTCGTTGTTATCCTCACCCAGCCGGTAATGGCTGCTGGGCATCATGAGACCGTTTTGTTTGAGCAAGGCAGCAAAAGACTTTGGGTCCATGCCGTAAAATTTTTCCGTACCGGTATAGGTGGCCCCTTCCACCGAATTATAGCCGATCTGGGCAACTTTTGCCAGGGTCCCGGCCGGATCCGCCTTCATAGCATCTCTTACCGTATATAGCTGGAGGCCGATGGTAGGTTTCTTATAGTCAAACAGAGAGCCGAACGAAGGGTTTGCTAAAATGCCCGCGGAGAATAAGGAGCCGGATCTGATGAAGGAACGTCTGGTTTGCATATTGGCTTTTTTATATGGAAGAATCGTTTATCAACAATAAATATACCCCACTGCGGGGCAATCCCGAATAAATTTACTACATCATTCCTACATCATGCCAGGAATTTCAGGGGTGTCCGGGGAAGGGATTCTCTAAAAATTGTACCTTACCCCTAAACATTGCTATATGAACCGGAAGATCCTTTCCATTGCCCTGCTGCCCGCTTTTTTGCTGCTGCACGCAGGACCGGCCAGCCGCCCCCCCTCCCCGCCCGGGGAGCACAAGACCCTTGCGATCGGAGCTTCTGCGCCGGATTTCAGTCTTCCGGCGACGGATGGAAAGACCTACAGTCTGGCCTCTTTTAAGAGCGCCCGCATCCTGGTCATTATTTTTAGCTGCAATCATTGTCCTACCGCTCAGGCCTATGAGGACCGGATGATCCGGCTGACCAAAGATTACGGTTCGAAAGGTGTATCGGTGGTCGCCATCATGCCCAACGATCCGAAGTCCATCCGGCTCGA
>DATHHO010000056.1:0-5408 GCA_035317125.1 Puia sp. | reverse complement strand
GAATTATTTGCGATGGCAAAGGAGAAATTGTTCGTCCCTTCATGGCAATGGATCGGCCATGCGGACCTGGCGCCACAACCCGGAACGGCCTGGCCCTTTACGCTGCTGGAAGATCATCTGGATGAACCGCTCGTGCTCGTAAGAGATCAGACGGGCGTCCTTCGTCTGCTCTCCAATGTCTGCACACACCGGGGTAATCTTCTGGCCACCGCAGCCTGTCAACTCAGCCATCTCCGCTGCCGCTATCATGGCAGGCAGTTCCATCTCGATGGCCGGTTCCAGTCCATGCCCGAGTTCCGGGAAGTAAAGGACTTTCCTTCTCCCGCTGACGATCTGAAACAGCTGCCCTTGTTTCAGTGGGGACCGTGGTTGTTCACGTCGCTGGATGTCAGCGCAACGGCCACGGCAACCTCTACCTCTGCCCCCTCCGCACTCCCCGCTATCCCTCCGGGACATTTCTTCCAGGACATGATGGACCGGATGGCATGGTTGCCCTTCCGGGATTTCGTTTTCCACCCGGAATTGTCAAGGGACTTTACGGTAAAGGCGCATTGGGCGCTTTATTGCGAGAATTATCTCGAAGGTTTTCATATCCCCTTTGTTCATGCGGGACTGAACGCCGTGATCGACTTTGGCAATTATACCACGGAGCTGTTCCGCTATTCCAATCTTCAGCTGGGCATTGCAAAGGACGACGAAGATTGTTTCGATCTGCCGCCTTCCTCGCCGGACTTTGGAAAAAAAATAGCGGCTTATTATTTCTTTGTATTCCCGAATATGATGTTCAATTTTTATCCCTGGGGACTTTCCGTGAACATCGTGACGCCGGTCGGCCTCACGGAGACCCGGGTTTCGTTCCTGACCTATATCGCCGATGAAAAAAAATATGGCAAAGGCGCGGGCGCAGGCCTTGGCGAAGTCGAAATGGAAGATGAAGAGGTCGTGGAGGCCGTACAGAAAGGGATCCGGTCACGATACTACCGCCATGGACGCTATTCCGTTACCCACGAACAGGGAACCCATCATTTTCACCGCATCATGGCTGAATGGATGGGGTAACCAACACCACCTTTCAGACCATAATAGTTGAACTTTTTAGAACCCATTGATTTTCAAAACCTTGAAAAAAGTTCAACCTCTAGTCCCGGAATGCGTTATAAAAGCCCGCCCAATTCGACCCGGTCCGCCCAGAAATCCAATCTCACCAATCTCAACGACACATAAACAATGAGCAATACAGCACCCGGCGAGCAAAAAATGGAGCTTAAAAAGAACATCGGCCTCTGGCCGGCCGTATCCATCGTAATAGGCAGCGTCATCGGCTCCGGTATTTTCATGAAGCCGGCGACCATGGCCGGGCAGCTCGGCTCACCGGTACTGCTGACCGCGGTGTGGATCGTGGGAGGCGTCATTTCCATTTTTGGCGCGATGATCTACGCCGAACTCGGCTCCATGTTTCCCGAGACGGGTGGCCCTTATATTTATCTGCAGAAAATATTCGGCGATTTCACGGCATTTCTCTACGGCTGGTCGACCATGGCGGTGATCAATACGGCGTCCATCGCCTCCATTGCTTTTGTATGCTCGGATTATGCCGGCTACTTTATTCATCTGCCGCATTTCAGCCCGGCCGTCGAGGCGTCCGTCCGATGGCATATTCCTTATATCGCCGTAATCTATCCGCTGCAGAATTTCGGGGTCAAGACCGTCGCTATCCTGATCATCATCCTGCTCACCGGACTTAACTATCTCAGTACCCGGTCAGGCAACGTACTTCAGTTCATAGCGACCATTGTAAAAACACTTGCCCTGGGTCTGATCATCGGCGGCATCTTATTTTCAGGAAAAGGATCGGCAAAGAATTTCTTTACCAACTCCCCAGAATTCCATCTCCACGGATGGACCCTGCTGGCGGCCTTTGTAGCGGCGACCACCGGAGCTTTTGCATCCTATGACGGATGGTACAATGTGAACATGATGGCGGGGGAGATCAAGGATCCCAGACGCAATCTGACCAGGAGCCTGCTCATCGGGCTCAGCGCCTGTATCCTGATCTATGTGCTGTCCAACATCGCCTATATGTATGTTTTGCCCGTCGGACAGATGGCGCATTCCCCCCTCGTCGCCGCCGATGCCATGGAAAAAGTGATGGGAACGGCAGGCGCCGCGATGATTGCCGTGCTGATCGTCATTTCCGCCTTTGGCGCCACGCATATAAACCTGCTGACCAATGCCCGCATCGTTTTCGCGATGGGGGAGAGCAGGACCTTCTTCGCCTGGACCGGCAAAGTGCATCCCCGGTTCCGCACGCCTGGTAACTCTGTCCTGCTCATGGGAATATGGAGCAGCCTATTCGTGATCAGCGGCTCCTTCGACATCCTGGCGGATATGTTTGTTTTTATGTCCTGGGTATTTTACGGGCTCACCGCCATTGGATTTTTTATCCTGCGTAAAAGGATGCCGGATGCCGACCGTCCGTATAAAGTCAAGGGCTATCCGGTGATCCCGCTGCTCTTTATCCTTTTCACATTCCTTTATTTGGGGATTACCCTGTATAATGATATCTCCGATTACAACAGCGGAAGAAGTCCAGTGGTCCGGTCGGTCTTCGGGATCCTCCTCACGGCGGCGGGCATACCTCTGTATGGGTATTTTAAAAAGCGGAAGAAATGGTAAATTGAGCCATAATCATCACCATGAGAAATTGCCTGTTCTTTCTGTTGTCACTTGCCCTCTGCCAGTCATCGTTCGCGCAAAGGACCGCCTCCCCGCGCGCATCACCACAGACGGCGCAGCAGACCGCGGCAACCCCGGCGTCGCCGTTCAACTCGGCCGGATATTATCTGCTCCGCCCCGACCGCGTATTCGACGGGGAGCAGATGCATGAAGGCTGGGAGGTCATGGTGCAGGGACAAACGATCGGGTCCGCCGGACCGGCAGGTTCGGCAAAAACACCGGAAGGCACCACCGTGGTAGAGCTGAAAGGCTGCACCCTTTTACCCGGCCTCATCGAAGGCCACAGCCATTTATTCCTGCATCCATATAATGAAACGCCCTGGAACATGCAGGTACTGAAAGAATCCCGTGCTGAGCGGGTGGCAAGGGCGACCGTTCATGCCCGGAAGACATTGCTGGCCGGCTTCACCACGACCCGGGACCTCGGCACGGAAGGGGCGGGATATGATGACGTGGGTCTCAAACAGGCCATTGAAAAAGGCATCATCCCCGGACCGCATATGCTGGTTGCTACCCGCGCCATCGTGGCCACCGGAAGCTATGGCCCCAGAGAGCTCAGCTATGATATCGAATCGCCGCGCGGCGCGGCGGAAGCCGATGGGACGGACGCGCTGATCAAAACGATCCGGACACAGATCGGAAACGGCGCCGATCTGATCAAGCTGTATGCAGACTACCGGTGGGGGCTGAATGACAAGGCAGCGCCTACCTTCACGCTGGAAGAACTGAAACTGGCGGTGTCCGTCGCCGGCAGCAGCGGCCGGCAGGTCGTCGTTCATGCATCAACGGCAGAAGGCATGAGAAGGTCCATCGAGGCTGGTGTGGCGACCATTGAGCACGGAGATGAAGGCACCCCGGAGCTCTTTGCCGCCATGAAGGCAAAAGGGATCGCGCTTTGTCCCACATTGTCGGCGGGGGAGGCGGTCGAGTCCTACCGCGGCTGGCGTAAAGGAGTGGGACCGGAGCCAAAAAGGATGACGGCAAAAAGAAAAAGCTTCCAGGCGGCCCTCGCCTCCGGAGTCATTATATGTATGGGAGGCGATGTCGGCGTATTTGCCCATGGAGATAACGCCCGGGAGATGGAGGCGATGGTGGACTATGGAATGAAACCGCTGGACGTCCTCCGCTCCGCCACCTCCGTCAACGCCGATGTGTTCAAGATCGCTGACCGTGCGGGCAGGATCAGACCCGGCATGCCGGCAGACCTTGTTGTCGTGGAAGGCGATCCGGCTGTTGCTATGGCACAACTCCACAACGTAAAATGGGTGATGAAAGAAGGGGTTATCTATATGCCCGAACAGGCACCCGCCCGCAAGGTCGTACCGTAACGGTTTTCAACGCGTCAGCGAAGCGATCAGACCGGCATGACGCGGATACTGCATGCACAGCTGTTCGCGGTCAGCCAGCTCGAAATCGGCAAAGTCAAATCCCGGAGACACGGTGCAACCCGCAAGCGAATATTCTCCACCCGCGGCAGGGATGGAGGCAAACCAGCTCCCGGCCTGTATTACGGTCTGAAAGACTTCCCCCTTCTCCGCATCGGAACCCAGCAGATGAGTTTGCAGCAGACCCCCATGGGTAATTTCATAAATGAGCAGAGGGTCGCCAAAATAAAAATGCCAGAGCTCGTCCGAGGCAATACGATGGAAGGCTGAGAACTGTTCTTTTTCTAGCAGGAAATAGATGCTGGTGGAGATATTTCTTTCACCCTGAAAAAGTACGGGCAACGATCTCCGGGGAATGGACAATGCGGAACGGTACACTTCGCGGAACGAACCCCCTTCAATATGCCGGGTCAGTTGCAATTTCTCGATCCAGTATGGGGCGGCGGGTCTCATATCGGTGAAGCAGTTTTGCGACGGGTCAGCGCTCTATCCTCACATGCGCGGCATATACATCGGCCAGCGAATCCCGGATATGGGTCGTATCCCGGATCGTTGCATTGATGGGAAAATAGAGCTTGAAGAAAGACGAATCCTTCTGCTCCATTTTTATATTCAGCTGGAAGCCCAGCAGCTGATTATACCTTCTCAGCGCGTGGCCCTTGCGGGTCGTTTCCAGGATGATAAATTTATAAGCATTGACGCCAGGACCTGACGCAGCGGCGGATGCAGGTGGATTGGTCGTTACGGAAGAAGAAGCGGCCGGCGAAGACACAGGGGCATCCGGTTTTTTCACGGCTGTGGTGCTGGCCACAGGAGGTTTATCCGGCGCGGCCGAAGTCCCGGCGCCTGCACCGGTGGTGGAGACGGCCATTTTGGTCGTATCCTTGCCCGAAGTCGAAGTATCGGGTGGTGGAATCGCAGTGGTAGTGGTATCGGCAACCTGCACACGATCGGCCACAGGCTCCGCGACGGTATTTTTCTTGTACAGGGTATAGCCACCCCAGCCGATGACGATCAGCCCGCCGATGATGACGGTCAGCAGCACGGCCTGCCGCGCACTGCCGGACTTCGGCTCGTGTTCGTGATGAGACCGGTGTGCATGATGCGATTCTTCGAGGACCACTTTACCACCGGCCCTCTCTTTTCTTTCGGTTTCCTGATCCTGCAGCTTCGCCCTGCTGTACTCACCAGGGGTAAAGTCCAGTTTTCCTTCCTTGTTCTGGATCAGCACGCCGATGCCTTCGAGGTAAAAGGGCTTGCCGATGTTGAGGAGCTGCTTGCCGGTCG
>DATHHO010000055.1:0-38773 GCA_035317125.1 Puia sp. | reverse complement strand
AGCTGAACTCGTAGCGGACGATGACCCAGATGACCAGACAGGCACAAATGCCCAGCGCCAATCCAAGGACATTGACAAAGGTATAGATCTTATTACGGGCCAGCGTACGCCAGGCCATGGTCCAATAGCTTTTGAACATATAAATTTCTTTTAAGAGTCAGTCTTACCTGAAGCTACAAATAAGATACCGCTTCAATATCCGATTGATAGTTAATATTTTATATTCTCTACACCATCATTGGCTGTTCGGATTCGATACACGGACTGTCCGAACAGCTTAGAACTCGCGGTTACTCTGATCAGAAGACGCGTGAGGACGTGGCTGATCTTAGAAGGGCCAGCCAATGTGAGCGGTTACTCTGATCGTAACGTTTTAACTGGGTTGGCGAGGGCGGTTTTGAGAGCCTGGAAAGAGACGGTGAGCAACGCGATGAAGAGGGCGCCCAGGCCGGCGCCGGCGAAGACCCACCAGTGGATGGCGGTGCGGTAGGCGTAGGAAGCCAGCCAGTTGTTCATCACCCACCACGCGAGGGGGAAGGCGATGAAACAGGAGAGGACCACCAATTGGAGGAATTCGCGGGAGAGAAGACCGACGAGGCCATGGACGGAGGCACCGAGGACCTTGCGGATGCCGAGCTCTTTTGTGCGACGTTCTGCGGTATAGGAGGCAAGGCCAAAGAGACCGAGACAGCTGATCAAAATGGCAAGGGCGGCAAACAGACCGGCGAGCTTGCCGATGCGGGTCTCGTCGGTGAAGCGCTGGTTGTATTGATCGTCGGCAAATTTGACCTCGATGGGATAGCCGGGGTTGTCGGCCTTGATGACGGCAGTGATCTTTGCGATGGCAGCGGAGGGACTGGCGCCGGATTTCAACCGCATGTCGATGCTATGACAATATGGAAGATCCGTTGGATTACAGGTCATGAACATAGGTGCGGGTTTGCCATACATATCATTAAAGACAAAATTGTTGACGATGCCCACGATGGTCATGGGGACGTGGTTCTGGCCATCGAAGACGGTGACGCGATTGCCAGGTTTGCCGGCCTTGCCCATGAGGGCGGCGAGGTTCTCGTTTATAAGGATCGAGCCGCTGTCTACTTTTGCGTCGGGGTAAAAGTCACGGCCTTCCTTTACCTTCAGTCCCATCGTTGCGATATAGCCGGGTGAAATGATTTCCCGGTTGATGAATTCCTTGCTGTTGAGGTCGTCGCCTTCCCAGATGAGATGTTGGTTGTCCGTTCCGCTCCAACAGGAAAGAGGCGGGCTGAAGCTGAGGGCAACCTGCTCGATGACGCCGGTGGCCTGCAAATGGTCGCGGATGGCTTCATAGTGCTCGGCCATTTTTCCCTGAACGTCGAGATAGAGCAGGTTCTGCTGTTCAAAACCCAGATCCCGGTCTTTGACATGCTGCACCTGCTGATAGATGATGATGGTGCAGATGATAAGGGCAACAGAAATGACGAATTGGGTGGTGACGAGCCCTTTGCGGATGAAACCTACGCTGCCTCTGGCCCGGATCTTCAATCCTTTCAGCACGGTGACCGGATTAAAGGAGGAGAGATAGAAGGCCGGATAGCTGCCCGAGAGCAGGCCGCAGCCGATACCGATCGCCAGCAGACCAATGAAATGAGCCGGGGCCAGTGGATCAAAAGACAGTTCCTTTTTCACGAGGTCGCTGAACCCGGGCAGGGCAATATAAACGAGAAGTACGGCCAGCAACACCGAAAGGAAAGAGAGCATCAGGGATTCGGAGATAAACCGGCCGATGAGTGACCGCTTCAGCGCGCCAAGGGTCTTTCGGACGCCGACCTCCCTTGCTCGTTGTCCTGCGCGGGCCGTAGCGAGGTTCATGAAGTTGATGCATGCGATGAGCAGGATGATCGAGGCGATGAGCGAAAAGAGCTTTACGAATTTTATCGCACCGCCATCCTCCTTTCCGTTGGTGAAGTTGTTGTAAAGATGCCAGTCTTTCATCGGCCAGAGGGCCATGTCGACCTTAGTATAGGCCATGTCCCTGGGCCGGATGAGGGCCGTGAGCTGCCGCGCTATGACGTCAGGTTTGGCGCCGGGCTCGAGCTCCAGGATGGCCGGCCGGCCAAAACTGCCCCAGGTCTTGAGCCACCCCTGTTCGTCAAGGTAATCATCGAACGCTGCAAGCCAGTTGAACTGGAGGGTTACGTTCTTCGGAAAATCCGCTACGATACCGGTGACGGTATAGTTGATGTTGTTATTCATGACAAGCACCTTACCGATGGATTCGGTGTCGCCGAAGAATTTGCGGGCGGTGGATTCCGTGAGAACGACGGAATGCTTAAGGCGCAGACAGCCGACAGGGCTGCCTTTCAGGAAGGGGATCTTCAGCATGTCGAAATAGCTGGAGTCGGCGAAGGTGCCGTTCTCATAGATCACTTTATCGCCGATGGTAAAGAGGCGCCGCTCGCGGCTGGTGAGGCGTACGGCATAGCGGATGCCGGGGATGGTCTTTATGGCTTCCGGCGCCAGGGGGCCGGGGACGCCGTCGAAGCTGGTGATGGTGCCATTGTAGGGCATGTTCAGGCGGGTCCAGTAAATCTGGTTACCACCGGCCACCTTTTGGTCCCAGGTGAGCTCGTCCTCGACCCAGAGAAAGATGAGCATGGCACAGGCAATGCCGAGGGCCAGGCCGGCTATATTTAATAAACTATACGTGGGTTTGTTCCGCAGGCTGCGGAGTGTCGTGAGGATATAGTTCTTAAGCATGCATTTGCGGCTGCGAAGGATGTGCCAAGATTATAACCGGTTGGAGGCGAGAAGATTGGGTTAAGGTTTAAGCGTCCGGTTGTTCGGTTTTGATACTGTCAGTGTCCGGCGGTAATGATTTAAATAAGCCACCCGAAGGCGGGTGGCTTATTCAGTGAAAGTAATACGCGAATTATTTCCGACAATTTTTACAGGCACAATTGTCGCCACAGTTACAATTTTCGCAGGTACAACCCGGGTTACTACATTTTTGCTTGTCATTCGAAGTTGTCTGACTCAATGCTGATCCTGATTTCATAAATTTTGTTTTAATTATTTGATAGAACAAAGGTATAAGGAGACCAGGAGATCATTATTACATCCTCTTGGGGAACGATTGCATAATTTTGGGTTAGATCTGATCGAGCATTTTGCGCCTTGCAGCGCCTACTTCTTTAAAATGAGTGGGAGTCAGCCCGGTAATTTTTTTGAACTGGTTGGAAAGATGAGCAACGCTGCTGTATTCCAGCTCAAAGGATATTTCCGACAAGGACATTTCGTTATAAACCAGCAGCTCTTTAACTTTTTCTATCCGCTGCTCGATATAATAGTTTTCAATGGTACGCCCTTCTATGGAAGAAAAGAAACTACTGAGGTAGGTATATTCATGATGCAGATGCTGTGAGAGATAAACAGAAAGTTTTGTTTTGTTTTCATCCGCTTCGTTTCTGGCCTTCTTAATAACCAGTTGTTTTATTTTCTCGATCATCCCGCTCATCCTGTTATCGATCAGCTCCAATCCAATTGTGACGAGGCGGGCGCTTAACACATCAGTTTGTCCCTTTGATATTTTTCCAGGTAAATGAATCTCACCCGTTATTACCTTATTAAAAGGAATACCTGATTTTATCAGGACATCTTCAACAGCCAGGAGGCAGCGGCGGCAGACCATATTTTTTACAAGCAGCACTTCCGGCATCTTATAGAAATATTAAGTTAAGAGCTTTCTGCGATTAATTATAGGCTAACATTGATTTCACAAGTTACTGAAATTTAATTTCATATATCACCGTCCCGTATGCCACGGATCATGCCGATGGAACCTATTTGCAGGGCGCTTCCAGGAAATGGATCGTCGTCTTATCGTAATCGCTGAAGAACTGGTGAGCCGCATACATAACGTCGAGCTCATTGCTGACAAAGGTGTACTGTACCAGGTTCAGGGAGGAGATCACGGGATACTTCGAGGGAGTTGCTGTGATCCGGGCTCCGATGCTGTCCGCCGTCAATAACAAATAGTTTTGGGTATCCAGCAGATGGTTCGATGCCAACTCACCATAGATGGCTTGCGATAAAGACAGGCTGATCCCGCTCCATCGGGCCCAGCGTTGCGGATATACGCGGCTATGGTTATGTAAATAAAAAGGACTGCAGATCCCCCGGGCGGTGAGGGCCCCTGAATTGGTCTGCGCCAGGGCATCTCCTGCCGGCCCGACTTCCGGGGCATTATCACATTTCGCCATGCAGAACAGAAGGGGCGTAACACTATTGGAAGTCACCACCGTACTCGTAGGCGCGCAATAAGAAACGCCGGCAGCAAATTTATAGACAAAGGACAGCGCGGCCGAGAAACCGCCTCCGTTGCTCATCCCGATCGAATATCGGGGAATGGAACGTTGTGCATAACCTCTCGCGTAAAACGTATCCGTCAAGGCCCGGATGTTCGCATAGTCGATATTGGCCGTCGTATCCACCGGGACTTGCGTCCAGTGGATCTTCCCGTCACCGTTCAGGTCCTGATTCAGCGTTACTTCTTCCGCTTCGGTGACGACAATGGCGTATCCTGCGTAGACCAGATCGTCGATCATCTCCTGCCACTCGAAATTGTTTACAAGGTTCTGGGCGCTGCCACCCGTCCCGTGACATAAATAAACGATGCCTTTCTGGTTGGCCGGGAAATAATAGTATACATTTTTGAGGTTGTTGACCGCCCTGATCTTTTCGTACTTCAGCGTAAACGGCGCCAGATAATTGCAGGTGGCCGTCAGGGTCAAATCCGATTGGGGCATAATAAAACTGCTATGCCATTCTCCGGCATTATTCAGGAGGTTAGTATAGCCGGTCCAGGTATTGAAGACACTGTCGGGAGGAAGTGCCTTCGACCAGACATCAACGGTATCCCCTACCCTGTAGCGGCCACTGCCAAAGCCGTTGACAACGGTGACGGTGGCGCTGTCCGTCGACGTCCCGCTCATTACCGGTTCTGATTTTTTCGAGCATCCTGCCAGGAGAATAAGTCCTAAAAAAGCCGCGATCGGTGAATGTTTCATGGTTTGCCGGTTATGCGAACGAAACGCGGGGTTAGTATAGCGTATCGCCCTGCAAAGACTCACAAACCGAGAGGAGGTTTAAAACGCGGGGGAACTATTGCATGTAAATGGCAGGCGTAACCCCGGGAGGGCCGTACCAGTAAATAGTCTGCACGTAGTTGGGCAACCTGGCCACGTCCTTTCTCCGCGCATCCACCAGGATCGTCTTCCCGTCGGCGGCCAATACCCCGAAATAAGGGATCAGTAAGTCAGTTGTCTCATTAAAGCCGGCGAAGTAGATCAGCCGCCCTACCTGCTGGTACCCAAACAGCAAGATCTGGATCTGATCCGTAGGGGTATAGGTTACGATCTTGCCGCCCCTGTAAAACACCAGTTTGCTATTATCGCCGAACGAGAAAGTTTGGACATCCGGATAGGCATACATACCATCCGTCGGGCCGCCTCCCGTCATTTTTTTGCTGCTCCAGGTATCCCCGCTAAGATTGGGAATGGTCTTGGGACATAGCTGCAGATGGGGATTGAAGGTACTGTTAGTGGGTGCGGGGGAGCTGGCTATTGACCCTCCTGCCAGTTCATTCTTATTGGATATCGAATATACCTGCTGATCCCCGCTCTGGGGGAAGGTTACACTGATCGCCGTGCCACCATTGGCCGTGTCTATTTTTGTAATATGTCCGACCGTGCTGTCCACCCACACGATCGCACCACCGACCAACCAGGTAAAGGTCGCATAAACCGATACGGTGGTATCGCCGTTAAATCGCAGATAGCAGGGAAGGTCATATTCCTGGCTGACCGTATGGCAGGTCCCCACCCATTCTGTATTTGCAAAGAAGTAGGCCGATCCTGTGTTTCCGGATCCGCCGGGTTTGCCGGTTTTTTTGCAACCGGCCAACGATGCAATCGCCATCAAAATGCCTGCAATCCTTGTACTGAGTCTCATAGCTGAAAATTTAGTCGTGAAGGTTCAATGCCTGCAAACTAAGACAGGCACCGGGGATGGCAAAGCCTGATCGCCCAACGACCATTTAAATAGATGAGTGAATGATAAGATGTATAAATGTGCACAACTATGGGATTGCCTGGGTGGGATCCGGCTCATTTTCTGCGGATATAGGCTGATTCACTTCAGTATTTCGGAAAGCTTGTCTCGTAATGCATCTCCTCTCAGATCTTTTCCAATGATCGTTCCATCCGGGGCGATAAGAAAATTGGAAGGATAGCGGTCTATGCCATAGATCAGCGCAGCCTTGTTATACCTTCCTTTCAAATCGCTCACATTTTCCCATGTTATATTGTCGTGATGAACAGCATCGAGCCACCAATGTTTAGCTGTTTCACTGGAAACGCCCAATATGTCAAAACCTTTGTCTTTAAATTCCTTGTATGTCTTTACCAGACCAGGGTTTTCTGCCCGGCATGGCTGACACCAGGAACCCCAGAAATCCAATAAAACATATTTGTTTTTATAGTCCGACAAGGAAACATTTTTTCCATTAATGTCCGGCAATGTGAAGTCTACCATTTTATCACCCACTTTTATGTCTTTATTCAGCGAGAGATATTCGTAGATGGTTTTTCCAAACTCGGATTGTTTTACTTTTTCAGAAAGTCCGTTATATAAAAGTCCCGATGTGTCCTTTCCCCATGTTCTGCAAAACACTTTCAACATAGATCCACTGATCAGGGAATTGGGATGACTTTTTATGTACGCGATATAGGCGCCCTTTGCATTGTCTGGGTTTGCCCGTATAATGGAATCCAATTGATTGTTTTCATCCTGCATGGAAGAACCTGTAATCACCGCCCTGTCAAAATTTCCTTTTTCCGCATTGAAATGAATGACACCGCTTTCAATCCAAAATACCTTAACGTTTCTTTGAAAGATCAGCCCGACTGATTGGTAATCTTTATTGACAGAGCCTTTAAAAACAAACTTGCCGTTAATGACCTGGGTTGAATCCATAAAGACATTCTCTTCTGTAGAGAAGTCATACAACCCAATGTAGGTACTGTCTTTAAACCCTGATACATTGCCGATTATTTCAAATTTTCCATTCTGATTTTGTGAAATGGAAGTTGTCGAAATTAAAACGACCAATAGCAATAATGAAACTTTGACCATGTTTATACTTTTTAAGGCGCCCGCACAACTTTCCCAGGACTCTTTTTCTTTCCGCCCCCGCCACCCACATTCCAGAATATAAAAGTGCCACGGTCTGTGGAGGTGATAATATCCACAGCTCCATCTTTATTCAGATCGGCGGTAGTCACGTCCGAGCCTGCGCCCGAACGGTTATGAACCAGCTCCGGCACAAAGCGAGCTCCTCCAGGGGCTTTTTTATCCCGGACGGTCAGGTACACATACAGCAGCGGCGCACCATATGCTTCCGGATCGAAATAGCTGTCCAGATGCGACCAGTAGCGCTTGCCCACTATAAAATCCGGTATCCCGTCTCCGTCGATGTCGGCAAATGCCGAACCGTGCAATTCAGAAAAGGTAACCTTTCCGGGATTCTTGTCGAGAGTCGAGTAGTCATCGGCGATTAGGTGATTTATAAACGATATATTGCCGTCCCTGTCCCGTTTTTGCTCAAACCATCCCAATCCAAAACCATGGGCGTTAAGGCTGGTGACCACATCGGGCAATCCATCCCCGTTGACATCGTATACCGCCATCACGCTCCCTCCTACCCCGATGCTCCGGTGTCCGTAACGGGCGAAAGCCTGCGGATGAAAATTCCAGAGACCCGTATCTTGTCCCAGGGGCGGTTGCTCCCACCAGCCATTGGGATTGATAATGTCAATCCTTCCGTCTCCGTTTATATCTCCGGCGCCGATGCCATGTGGCATATAATATCCTTTTGGCGAGATCTGATGGGTCGTCCATGGCTTCGTGGGGTCGGCAGGATCAAATCTGGCATACCACATTGCGCCGTCCTGGCCGTAAATAAGCTCCGGCCGGCCATCATGATCGATATCTTTAAAAATGGTAACCTCCGATACTCCCCCCTTTATTACATCAAACTCGTCCCAGCGGCGGGATTCTCCTTTCGGATTGATCAGCACCTTCGGCGGACCAGCAGCGCCGATCAACACATCCGGCCAGCCATCCTGATTGAAATCAAAGGAATACTGACAGTTGGTCTCCGGGAAATCTCTCGAAGGATTATAGGTCTGAGCAAAAAAAACTTCCTGGTAATGCGTATAGTCGGGGCCATAATAAACGTATGGTCCGGCAACGATATCCATATGCCCATCCCGGTTGAAGTCGGCGGCAGTTGCACTCCAGGAATAAAACATATCACTGATCCGCTGTACTTTAAACCGGGATGAAGTTTGTTCCTTTGGCGAATACCTGACCGCAACATCTTTATATCGTATATCTTTAAATTGTACCTGCCCTGTGCCTGACGCATACAATGCAATAGGGCCATAACTTCCATCGGTCGTTTCCGTCGCACCCCCGGTGCCGTCGCCGCCGTCATTGATAAATTTCCGGATGATGTTATAATCGATAAATACTTCCAGCTGGTTCCAGTCGTTGGGTACCCATGCTGTCGACGGACGCTTCATGGGCAGATCGGCAGGCCCCGATCGCTGGCCTGCATCATTGCGACGCGCCGGAGGTTCGGCAGGCGGCGTCTTCGGCGCCGGGGGGGCTACCCGGATAATATTTCCGGCCACCCTTAACCGTTCCCGAGAGATCTCTTTTCCCTGGTCATCCAATGCGATCCGATAGGATGCGGCCTCATTTTCTTTTATGGCCACCAGGATGGCTTTATATCCCTCCTGCGTTTTTTGCATACGGACCAGGATCCCGGCTTCGGTACCGGGAGCGGCTTTGATCAACAGGTTTACGCCTACGTCCTGAAAAGAACGCGCAGAAGCCAACCATGCAGGGCCACCATTTGCATTTATGGTTATTTCGCCGTTTTCAGCCCTCCAGCCGCCTGGGCCCAGACTATGCCAGTCAGCAAGCGAAGAACCTTTAAACGTATAGTCAGGATTAAAGCTCAGTCCTCTTCCGTTGACGGCCCAGGGCAACTCCTGGGCAAAGGCGGATGCAAAAAAGCCAGTCAGCAGAGCGGCCAACAAAAGTTTTTTCATATTGAGAAATTTAGGACATGAATCGGCTGGTTTTTTCAGGCCATATTCGCTTTAAGGTGATCGATCGTCCAGGTGGCTATTTTGTCGTTGGTGATGTTCTGGTACTTGCCGCTCCATTGTGCGACCATATATGTTCCTTTAAATCCCAGGCCTTCCGCCAGGCGCACACATTTATCAAAGTCGTAGGAAATATGTTCAAGGCCCCCGTCCGTTTCTTTAAAATCCACCACTTTTGCCGATATGATATAGGCGTAGGGTATTATTTTGGCCAGGGAATCATACATATCGGGCGCACTGTTATAGTTGCCAAAGTCAGGTTCGGTAAATAAGCCCGGGCCGGCTCCGGTGACTACGGCGATATGTTTATTGGGATCGGTCTCCAGACCAAAATGGTTGGCGGTGATGATCGTCAAGTTCCTGCTCCTGGCATAAGGCACCAGTTCTTTGAAAGAAGCGATGCTCTTTTCAACCGAGCTTTTTGGGTGGCCCGGATTTACCCGCACACATTTTGACCCGATAAACGCTGCGGCATCCATCCATTTTTTTGCGTGGGCTATACTGTCCTGCCGCTGGCCTTCGTCCAGGGAAGCAAGATCATAATCTTTATGGTCAAAAGGCGCCCCATCGAACTGAACGTTCAGTAACTGGCAGCGGGCGGATCTGATCTTCTCCTTTAGCTTAACCAGATAATCCTGATCAAGAGACTCAAAGTGTTCGCTCCAAAATTCCAGCTTTTTTATCCCGAACTTATCCCGGTGATGTTCCGGGATATCCAAAAGGGTAAGCTCGTTTGGTATAACCGGTGTTTCTTTTGGTCTGGTCTGTTTGAACTGGTATCGCCATAACAGCGTGCCCATTGCCAGTCTGTCCATTTTATCTTTTGAGGCAAGCCGGGCTGCCAACGAAGGAGCGCTGACAACGGTTAACAACAACCCCGACGAATGAAAAATGAAATTTCTTCTGTTCATAATTGCTGTATTAATTTTCGGCTTGTTGGTTTATCACTGTGGCAATGCAAAAACGATGTATCCTTTTGGCACGTCCGCTTCTTTTTTTGACGGGTCGGCAAGCGGCCCCGTTGAGCAGACCACCAGGTATTCGCGGCCGTTTGCCTCATACATGGCGGGTATTCCGCCCGGATCTCTTCTTCCCAGGTCGTATTCCCAGATTATAGCTCCGTTATCGGCATCGACAGCTCTTAATTTTCCGTCTTTACAGGTGGCGAAGATCAATCCGGTTGCGGTAACCACCATTCCTTTATTTTGTGTACCGTTGGGCGTCCCACCTTTTTTTCCTCCGAAACTTTTGCCAAGCGGGATTCTCCACTTCAGAATGCCTTTATTAAGATCATAAGCAGCAATACCGGACCATGGCGGAGACAGCAGGCTGTCGACCGCGTCGCCCCAGTTGTTCTTTTCTACATACTGTACCCTCGGGCCCTTATATCCGGCCGGATAATCCTTCATGCCCGGCCCGCGGGGAGCTATTGTTACCGGCGCTCCGCCTGACGCTACTACCGGACCTTCGGGCATGGTTGTGGGTCCCGATGACCTGCCGCCAAAATTTGGCGAGGAACGGGTCAGAAAGGCGTAGATAGCGGCAACGGCGGCTTCATCTATATGCGGCTGTGCCGGCATACGTCCTTTACCCTGGCTCATTATTGTTTTAAATGCGGGAAGATCAAGGCGGTTACCCAGATCTGCCAGCGAAACCCCGGCGCCGGCCAGCCCATGTTGGTCCGCGCCATGACAGGCTCCGCAAAATTGCGCATACGCCACTTCTCCTTTAGCCGTGAGCGATCCACGTAAGGCCTGCCCAGGCATCCCGGCTAAGGACGGATCGACTTTTTTAAGCTGGTAGAAATCGGGCAATTCCTGGAACATCACATAGACCAGACCCTTACCGGGATTGGCTGCCGTATTGCCGTAATTGGCTCCGCCTACGGCCCCGGGTGCGGAAAGGACTTCATATTTGTCGGATAAAGGTTGATAAAGGCCAGACCTGGCGGCGGCAACCCTTGCGGTTAATTTGGCTTTGTCAGCCGGGTTCAGGTAGGGATTGAGATCTTTTAAACTAACCACGTGTCGTTGAAACGGAGGAATAACGGTCGGGATAGGCTGTGTAGGCCAGGCATGTTCCCCGGGCATATCACTTTTTGGAACAGGTCGTTCGACGATGGGCCATATTGGCTTGCCGGTAACCCGGTTGAATACGTATAAGAATCCGTTCTTCGAGGCTACCGCAACCGCGTCAATTTTCTTTCCCTGATGGTTAACGGTAATCAGCTGAGGAGCGGCCGTAAGATCATAATCCCAGAGGTCATGATGGACAGTCTGAAAATGCCACAGGTGTTTGCCGGTGCGCGCGTCCAGCGCCAGTATACAATCGCCATACAAGCCTATGCCCGTCCGGTCCGCTCCGTCATAATCGTAAGTCGGCGACCCAAGAGGAAAGTAGGCTATTCCCCGTTGTTCATCCACCGAGATCTCTCCCCAGGTATTTACTCCACCGATATACTTATACGCCTCTTTTGGCCAGGTGTCAAAACCGGGTTCGCCCGGGAACGGGATCGTATGAAAGATCCATTCCTGCCGCCCTGTAATAACATTAAATGCGCGGAGGTGACCCGGCCCTGAAAAAAGGTTTTCACCGGGTGCGGAACCGAGCAGGAGCAGGTCCTTATAAATGTGGCCCGGTGTTGTAGAGGCGGCCCGTCCGAATAATGCGGGGTCACGGTCCAGGCCCCGCTTAAGGTCTACAGAACCGCTGTCGCCAAACGAAAGAATTGATTTTCCGGTAGTTGCATCAATGGCCTGTAATGAATTACCCAGGCATATGAGCAGCCTCTTCTGCTGCCGGTCCTTACTTTCCCAAAAGTTGATACCGCGCTGAATGATGCCCCTGAGATTTGCGTGAATCCATATTTCGTTCCCGGTAACAGCATCCAGTGCAACCAGCGAATTGTTCTTTGCGAGGACATACATCACGTTATCGACAATGATCGGATTAAACCGGTATGCGGACTTATCGGCTGTTGGATATACAAACGCAGGCTGAAGCTTTGTAACGTTCTGACGATTGATCTGGGTAAATTCGACGAACTTGGAGTGGTCCGGCCCTCCTCCAAAATCCTTCCAGGCGCGGTGCTGGCCAGAATCGGGAAGTGCGGAATGCAGATCGGAACCGGGAGGCGTTGTCTCTTTTATCGTATCGATGCGCGCCTTATTGTCCTTGTTGTGAGATGGGATCATGGCTATGCAAGCCAGAACAACAAAGACTATCAATGCAAACATTTTTACATACGAACGGCTTATGAATGTAGACGTCAGGCTCAGCATAATCGTTAAATGGGATATGAAAGTACAATGTAAACGTGGGGTCTTAAAAAATTACTAATTATCGATTAATTCCTAAATTAATGCTTCAATAGCCTTAAAAAAATTACTGCAGAAGGAGACGGGTCGCAGAAATACCGCAAAAGAAGCTGATGAGCAAGTAGGTGCCTGAAGCGGCTTTTATTTTCCAGGGAGATTTTTTTATGTTTAATTGATTGATTATCAAATATGCACTGTTGCGGAATTGGGGCTAATTCTCACCCAGCAGCTTCTTTAACCGTTTCTTCCCCTCTCCATTTTTGGGGTCCATCAGGATCGATTTTCTGTACATGGCTATCGCCGGATCTTTGTCTCCGTGCTGAGCAAGCGCCTCGGCGTAACTGTCATAGGCATTTGCGCTGTTTGGGAACAAAAGGACATTGACCTTAAAGGTTTCCAGCGACTGCGCAAGGTATCCGTTGGCAAGGAACTGGTAACCCAGAGAATTGATCTCATACTGGTCCAGAAAATAATGAGTGGTGTCGCTCTTTAATTCCATTAATTGGCTGAATGCGGCATCGGCGCCTTTTTGCATCATACACTGTACATATACCTGTGCCAGTGACTTTTTGGATAAGAGATCTTCAATGGGTTTGTTATTTAAAATATCCAGCGCCATCCGGTTTAACAGATCCGCCCCGCTCCAGGCTGTATTATCATAGGTAATAATGGTTTGCCGCTTGCTTATATTTCGTAGCAACCCGGACCAGATGCCCGGGAATTTGCCTCCATGTGAAACTATTTTGCCCATGGACTCATCTTCATTGATCACCCATCCCAATCCATAATGCATTCTTCCCAGGTATTTTGTCCCCGGCCTGAATCCATTTCGTGGGGATAGTTCATACTCTTTATCATTTGTTAAACGGGCAGGGGTGTAGGCTTCTTCCATCGTGGAGACCTTCAATAACTTGCCGGAATAAAGCGCCTCTGAATAGTTCAGCATGTCCTCTAACGTGCTGACAATGCCGCCGTCGCCCACAAGGCCCCTGAAATTGCGGAACATCTGCTTAAATCGAAGGGTCTGGATCGAATCGGTGTTGATCCGGGCCGCTAAGAAAAGCTTGCCCGGAGGGAGCATATAGGTCCTGACACGGTTGGTATCGGCCGTATTCATCCGGCTGGCGTCAGTTGTATTCATCCTTTCGGTCCGGACATAGGTATGGGTCATGCCTGCGGGGATAAAAATGTGTTTTCTCAGGTATTCAGAATAAGACGACCCGCTTATTCTTTCAACCAGCAGAGCAAGCAGCTCAAAATTGATGTTATTATATTCAAAATTGTCGCCGGGCTGAAATTTCAATGATTTGCCATATTTCAACATGCACGGAATAATATCGGCATTGGTTAAGATCCTGTCCGGCTCCTCCTTCAGCAAAGCGACATACATTTCCTCATTACCCAACCCGGAAGTATGCGTCAACAGGTTACGGATGGTTATGGCTGGGTATGGAAAGGAAGGAAAGTATTTTACAAAAGGGTCATCCAGGCGAAATTTTCCTTTGTCTCTCAATTGCAGGATAGCGGTCGAGGTAAACGTTTTGGTATTTGAAGCGATCTCAAAAGTGGAGGATTCATTATTACCCTTTCTTTTCTCAAGATCGGCAAAGCCAAAATATCGTTGGTAAATGATCTTCCCATTTTCCGCCACCAGGACGCCTCCATTGAGGCTTTCAAAGTTGCCCGGTGCGGTAAATAAGCTATCCAAACGTCCGGCAACGGTTTGAGCGTATGCGTTATGAGCAAAAAGAACAGGTATGACCGACGCGGCGATCAATAATGCAAACTTTTTCATATCAGATTTATTTTCTTTTATTGTTTGAATTCCGGCTGCCTGAGCAACCAATCCCGATTCACATGCATGCCTCTTGCGATCTTTGGCACGACAAAGGCGCCGAAGAAGAAACCGTGATCCGAAGTCACGTTATATTTTATTTCAAACCTTTTTTGAATATCATCCCGTTCCCTGATCCCATTTATATAAAGCGCCGTGTCGGTAAGCGAAAACCAAATAAGGCTGTTGTAATCTTTTATAAGATTTTCACTCAGCAGGTCGCTGACAACGCCTTTCATTTGTTCTTCGAGAACTTTCATTTGAAGTTCATCGATTCTGGGCCGGGGATTATGACGGACCGGAGGGGGATCGGACGCTGCTGCACGCACTGGTGGAAAGGACATTGTTGTGGGCACGAGGGGATGGGAGTCGGCCTGCGCCCCGGATCGCATATCCGGCTTTTGAATCGTCAATTGGGCACCGGATGATCTTCTCCAGACGTCCTTGTAGGCTTTGCTATTCCCCGATGTATCGGGTTGTTTTGTCCAGCCTGAATCCACATCCGGCGCAATCAACTTTTCCATTGCATACAACTTCAGCCTCCGATGCTTCCCGGCCACTTCGATACTACCGGTTTTGACAGCTATCTCCGTCCTGCCGGAAACGCTGGTAATCCGAAAAGATGTTCCCAGAACGGTAACCGTGATCCCATTGACGGCAACCCGAAAAGGTTTATGAGGATCGGGCGCGACCGTAAAGAAAGCGCCTCCTTCAAGATGGATGTTTCTTTGGTCCGAAATAAATTCTGAAGGGTAAGACAGGTTGGAGTTCGGGTCCAGTTGTACGACCGATCCATCGGGCAAATGGTATGTGCTCACCTGACTGCCCGAAAAAGGGTGCAAAATAACCGGGACCTTGTTCCGGGTCCCATGTCCTGTATAGATTAGTATCCCGATCCCGATCGTCACCACGAGAATGGCAGCAGCCTGCATCCACCCGATCCTGCGACGCAGCGGTCCCGGCTGCGTTACCGTATCCGGTCTTTCTGCTATCCGGTGGCGAAAACCCTGCCAGGCGCTGGTTGTGTCTACCGAACCTGTAAAGGACAGACCGCTGCATTCTTCCCAGATCAGCCGCAGGTGCTCTGCGTATTTTTTGTTTGTCTCACCAGCGCCAATCCACCGATCTGCCTCCGAAGATTCATCCGCATTGGCCTGTCCGGCTATATATTTAGCGAGCAGGATATCGATGTTACTGTCCCTCCTATTCTTATTTAATAAGGCCATAAGAAAAAAATTAACAGAGGAAGAAATTCTGCCAACGAGATCCGAAGTCGCCTCAGCGCTTTACCCATCTGCGCTTCCACGGTCTTAACCGAAAGACCAAGCTGTGCCGCGATCTCCTGGTACTTTGCTCCCTCGAACCGGCTTAATTGAAATATGATACGGCATTGTTCAGGCAGGTCATTCAATGCCTTTTGTAACTTTTTCTCCAGATCTTTAAGACCCGCTCTCCTGTCGGCGTCCTCTCCAGAAGAAGAGATTCTGGCCTGGTGCAGGACATACGAGGTGTGAATAGCTTTATGTTTCCGATGTTTAAGGTGATCCATACATTCATTAAAGACTGATTTGTACAAATAGGATTTTAATGAAGACCGGATATCCAGCTTATCCTTTTTCGCCCATACGCTGAAGAATACTTCCTGCACCAATTCTTCCGCGATAGCCCCGTCACCCAATATGATAAAGGCATAGGCATGAAGAGCCTCATAATAAGTTGTAAAAACTTTTTCAAATGCCAGCTCATTACCCTGTCGTAATAATTCTAAAAAGCCCTTATCGGTGAATTCCACAATACCTGTTTATGGATGGTATGAATAAGACGATTGTGCGTTGGGTTACCCTTACTCTTTGTTAACAAATTTCAATAGTTTGAAATTACGGGTTTGCCAGATGCCGGGGCTGGAGGATGGGAATACTGGGAGGGCCTGGTACAAATAATTAATAATCAATATATGTACCTGAGTCGCCGGAGTGAAACTAGCCAGGGAGATGAAGTGGTGGACGTTTCAAAGGGAATAAACGGTTATAAAATGGCCCGTTATTAATTCAGCACCATATATTTCAAACCTGAGATTTTCCCGTTCGTTATGACGATAGAAGTAGCCGGTGCGGTGGTATTATCCGTCAACGTCGTCTGAAAGGTTCCGGACACGGTGGTATGGGCGCTGTCGCAGCTGGAGATCACAAATGAACCTTGCTCATCGTATATATTGGTCAGCCAATTCCCACTGCCAAGGGTAGTGCTGTATGTGCTGAAGCCTTGGGTAGTAGCGCTTTCGTCGATGTTTGGCGTATTCGGATTATCGTCGGGAAAAGGGTTGAGGACATAAGATTTGACGGTCATTCCCGTACCCAGAGAGGTCTCTATTCCAAGGGTTATGATCAGCCTTTTACTGTTATCCGTAGAGGTACCGCTGATATCCATTCTTTTTTCGTTGTCCGCCTGCGACCGGAGCAGGGTGGCTGAAATCACATTAAAGGTCGTGGCTTTACCGTCAATGGTGGCGGTGAAGGTGGTGCTGCTACCACTACTGCCGGAACTGCTCTTTTTACAGGCGGTCAGGAATAAGATTCCAATTAATGGGATATATAGTAATTTTTTCATGGATGTATGTTTACGAGGTAGGGTAAGATAACGGGCCCGACACCTTTAATATTGCCAAAAAATTGACTTTTTGCGGTTAGCCCAGGGAACCCTGCCATCCAAAACCATAACTCCTGAAACCCCTGTCTTATTTTATCCGGGACAGCGGCTGACTGATATCCACCGCACCCCGTACCTTACAGGCATCTTCGATCTTTGTGATCAGCAGCTGATCGTTTTTTATCTCATAGGAAAACTTTCCGACCTCGGTACTTGCGCAAGGGACGCCGCCGCCGACTTTCAGTATATGATAAATTTCCGGCTGGTCTGTTCCTTCTCATTAAATACGGACACGATATAAAGGCCCGTGGATAAATGATAGCTGCCCAGCGAAACATAGGTATTGCCGGATAAGGGGATCTTCTCTTTCCGGATGAGGACGGAGCCGACGGCGTTAGCGATCGTAAACCCCGCCGTTGGCGAGGAAGTGCTGATGATATAAAAACCTGTGGTGGCGCTGGTGCCTGGATTTGGGACTACATGCACGGCCAGCGTGGGCTCTACCCCGGCAATGGAAACCACGTTCGAATAGATGGAATTTCCGTCGAGCCCTGCCTCCCTGACCCGGTAATAGGTCGTGACGGAACTGGAATTCGGATCGGTATAGCTGTATTTGGTCTTGCCCAGGCTGATCCCCTGCCCTGCCGTAAAGTAAATGCTGTCGAACTGAAGCAGATCTGTCGGGGACCGCCGTTCGAGGACGAACCCCCTGCTGTTGAATTCGGAAAGGGTCTCCCAGTCGAGTTTTGCATACTGGGCGCTGATCCTTGTGCCGTCTAATTTTAATCCGGTGATCAGCGGTGGCGCAGCAGCGCCGCAAGGGCTGGCAGATGCCTTTCTACAGGGGCCCACGGGAAACAGACCGGCCTGAAGGGAAGCCAGCGTCTTTTTGTCCGCGTCCGACAAAAAGGAAGAGTTGAGCCTGGCCAGCGCGGTCAACCGCTCATAGGTGATCCAATCGCGTGCCCGGTTATCTTCGGTTTTCTGAGCCTGGCTATGAAAGGTTGACAAAAAAAGAATGCCATAGAGCAGGCGCCGGTAAATATTGCTGGTCTTCATGGCAGGCAGCTATTGGATAACCGTATTGGGATCGTTATCGGCAACATTCCTGACCCTGTTCCAGCCCCTGATGATCGGCGTGGAAAGGAAGGTATTACCGGACTTGTAGACAAATTGGAGCTGGCCGCCGTATTCGATCGTGACGGTCTCAATAGCGCCCGGGCAGTCCGAAGAACAGGAAGCGCCGGCCCAGCCGATGTATTTCACGGTAACCAGCTTATATAATAGCTTGAAGATAATCCGGTTGGTCGGGTCGGTAAAAAATACCTCGGCCGTCTTATATGCCGTGCCAGAGGCCAGATTCTGGAATAAGATGGGAGAAGCGGCATCCACCGGTCTTGTAAAGACGGATGCGTTGAACTCGAGCTTAGCAGTGCCCGAACCGCTGGACGGGGAACCGATGTCCAGGGTTTGCTGAACGCTTTGGGAGAAGGTGGTCGTTTTAAAGAACTCCTGGTTGTTCGGGTCGATCGAAGGGGTTGTTACCAGGCTGCCGGCTGCAAAGGTGCCATCGGTCTTCAGCAACTGACTATTATAGTTTATAAAGCGGAGGTAGACCGTAGTCTGGGCAAGGCCGCAAAACGATAAAAGGATAAAAACGAGGGCAGCGTAGATTTTTTTCATATCGTCAATTTTATGGCAGTAAAAGTGGGTAATTCAAATTGAGCATAAGTTAGCCTCGTATTATTCATTTTTTAGCCCTAACCGACGAACGACAGGCAAAATCGCCGGATGGCGTATATTGCGCTTCCTAAAAATTGGAAATCTATGTCATCTGTCGTCATACAAAAGGAATCCATCGATTTTTTAAAAAAGCTTTCGAAAAACAATAACCGTGAGTGGTTCAATACCCATAAAGAAAAATACCTTTTAGCCCGTGACAATATCATCGGGTTTGCCGATGCCTTATTGCTGGAAATGAACAAGCATGATAAAATAGAGACGATGTCCGGAAAGGAAAGCTTGTTCCGAATCTATAAAGATGTTCGGTTCTCCAAAGAGAAGACGCCTTATAATACCCATTGGAGCGGGGCTTTTAAAAGGGCCGGCAAAAAATTGCGGGGTGGATACTATTTCAAGTTTAAGCCCGGGGAATCCATTCTGGTCGGTGGTTTCTGGGGGCCGGAGCCTCCGGATCTGAAAAGGATCAGACAGGATATTGACTTTAATTATAAAAGCTGGCGGAAATTACTCGCTGAAAAAACACTGGTAAAAACTTTTGAGAAGATGACGGGCGAAAAGATCAGCTCAGCCCCGCGAGGCTACGCCAAAGACCATCCGGCTATCGGTCTGCTTCGTTATAAGCAATTTCTCCTTCAGCATGCGTTCACGGACGAAGAACTATACAGTCCTGGTTTTCTGAATAAAGCAAATGGCGTATTTAAGAAAATGCGTCCCTTCTTTAATTATATGAGCGAAGTGCTTACCACGGACGCCAATGGAGAAGATGTTACGTAAAAGCTCTTTTACTTACCCGGCGACCAATTTTTTATTCTTCCTAAATCAGTAACTCATGTTTCAGGCGGTTATCGATTCGTTACAATCCTTTGGCAGTTTTTCGGAAAAGGACCTGGCGTTTTTTGAAAGCAAACTTTCTGCCCGGACGGTCCGAAAAAACGATTTTATTCTGAAGGAAAAAGCTATCTGTCAGGCGATCTATTTTATCCTTGACGGCAGCTGCATCCATCTGTTACCGGCTGCCGATGGGACGGATACCGTGGTCAACCTGTATACTAAGAATAGCTGGCTGACCGATTACCAAAGCTTCACCTCACAAAAACCGGCTGTTGCCTTTATACAGGCATCTGAAGATTGCCAGCTCGCCGTTCTGGAGATACATGTATTACACGAATTAATCCTGTATTCCCCTGTCTTCTTCAAGGCCGGCAGGCTGCTGGAGACGATACAATACACGGATATAAACACGCTGCAACTTTCGCCCGAAGAAAAATACCGCGATCTGCTCGAACGAAGACCTGAGCTCCTGCAAGCTTTTCCACTGAAGATCCTTGCCTCCTATCTGCGGATAACCCCCGAAACATTAAGCCGTATCCGCAGGCGCATCCAGTAAACGGTTTTACTTCTTGATCAGGATCAGGCCGGTTTGCCAAAAAGCTCGTTAGTTTTGTTGCGTACAAAAAACAAGCCCCATCAAAAACTCAACGGATTCCCGCTACGCTACTGCGCTGATCATTGCTTCGGTCCTCACATTATTTACGATGGTGCTTCACCCGACGGGCGGCCCCATCGAGTATATACAAAAGATCAGTACGCTGATCATGACCACCCATGCCCTGGCCATCCTGTCCGTTCCGCTCTGGATCCTGGGCTTCTGGGGGCTGACGAAAAGGTTGGAAGATGACAGCCTTATTGCGCTGACCGCCTTTATCACGATGTGTATCGGCCTGTTTGCCGTGATGCTTGCCGCGACGGTCAATGGACTGGCCCTGCCCCTATATGTGAACCACTACCTTGGCGCCACGCCTGAAAAGATCAGCGCCATAAAGCCGGTCGTCACCTACAATACCACGCTGAACCATGCGCTCGACCTTGTCTACACCGGCGCATCCTGTATTGCTGTTCTGCTCTGGTCCATCAGGATCCTGAAAACACGGAAGTTGCCCGTCTGGCTGGGATGGTTTGGCATTGTGCTGGCCGTCGTCGCAGCCATTCCTATGAACACGGGGTTTTTCTTTGCGGACCTCACCGGCTTCCGCATCTTTATAGCTGGCTTTGTGATCTGGACCGTTCTGGCTGCCATTTCGCTCCGGAAACAGGCGTCCTGAACGGACCTGCATCCCCTGCTGTCCCCAGCCCGATGATCAGGCTGGTAAAGTTGTACATAAATCCGATAAACCTGCATATAAGCAGCGTGAACGTGTACAATAATCCCTTACATTTAGCCCGGACAAATCCCCAGCCTTATCACGCTAAAAAAATTCCGGCATGAACAGATTTTTTAAAACAGTGCTTTTAACGGGTCTGTTCGTGGGGACGACCGATATTGTTTCCGCCTTCCTGACCGTTTATGTAAAGACCGGTAAGTTTGCTCCGCAGATGTTCAATTATATTGCCGGTGGCGCATTGGGGCTTGATACGGCTATACAAGGTGGGAATGCCGCAGCCTTTCTGGGATTGTTCTTTCACTACTTTATCTGCTTTGCCTTTACGCTGTTTTTTTTCTGGATGTTTAAGCGGGTGCGGTTTTTATCCTTTAATAAATATCTGGTCGGCATGTTGTATGCCGTTTTTGTCAATGTTGTCATGGAGCAACTGATCCTCCGGCTTACGCCATTGCCTGTGAAGCCTTTTATCCTTGCAAATTCCTTTATCAGTTGGGTGATCCTCGGCGTTCTTTTTGGTATTCCGATTGCGTATAACGCGTATGCCTATTATGGGGCAGAGAAAAATTAGCTATTCAGAGGCAGGCCGGGAGCCGGTGCAAACGATGCGGCCGGGAGCCGTGCCAACGATGCCCTATACGGTTTTCGTTTTCTTCAGCGTGATCACCGTGACTTCCGGCCAGATGCCAAGACGGCCTGAAAAGGCGAGGAAGCCGAAGCCACGGTTTACATACAGGTAACGGTTCTTTTCATTGGCCAGACCTGCCCAGTCTACATAGCGGTATTGCACGGGGCTCCATCTGAGCTTATCCGTCTCCACCCCAAACTGCGCTCCATGGGTATGCCCGGCCAGGGTCAGGTGAATGGTGGTGGGATTATACCTTATCTTTTCTTCCCAATGGGTGGGGTCATGCGAGAGCAGGATCTTGAAGGCGTCTTTGTCCACGCCCTCCAGGGCTTTGTCGATATCTCCGATCTGGATAAAGCCACGGCCCCAGTTTTGTACGCCGATCAGCGAGATCTTCTGACCATCTTTTTCAACCGCTACATTTTCATCGAGCAGCAACCGGTAACCGAGTGTCCGGTGATGACCTTTGAGTTTTTCAAGGTTCGCGGCTTTTTCTTCTTCGCTGTCCCATTTTATATAATCGCCATAGTCGTGATTTCCGAGAATGGAGAACTGTCCATAGGGCGCTCTGAGCTGGCTGAAATTGCCGATATAGGGCTCTATCTCCCAGGCCGCATTGTTCACCAGGTCACCGGTGAAGACAAACAGATCACTTTTCTGAGCTTTGGCAAGATCGATGCCTCTTTGCATGGCTGCGGTATTATCAAAACTGCCGGAATGGATATCGGATAGCTGAGTTATCGTAAAGCCGTCAAATGCGGCGGGGAGATCGTCGAAATGAAGCCTTATCCTGTGTACCCGGTAGTCATATTTGCCTTTGAGCATGGCATAAAAGAACGCGGTAAAAGGAACTGCGGCGACCAATATGGCGACCTCGCTGATGAATCTGCGGCGGGCGGGGAAAAAAGGCTCGCTGCCGCTATTTGAAGAGATGCTGGTGTTCGGGTTGGCGCTGGGGGAACTGGTGGCGGGGAAGATGTTTCTGGGCGGGAAGATCTTTTTGGGTTTGGCGATCCAATGGATGATCCCATAGAAGAACCGGCCAATATCACCCAGGAACAGGATCAGGACAAAAAAGATCTTGGTGATCAGGAGGGTAAGGACCAGGCTGAACATCCATTCATGAAAAGGCGTCATTCCCTTTGCGGTGCTGAAGCTGCCCAGGCCTATAACGAAGATCACGATAATGCCGATGGAAATGACCAGGTATCCACCCCTGACCCCTTGCCGTAAGCGCCTGGATTTCCAGCCGGATGTGAGGGTCTTCAGCCCGTTGAAGACGTACAAGTCCAACAACAGGCTGATCGCTACAAGAATTAAAATAACTTTTAAGAATCCGCCTCTGTGCATCAGACTGAAGAATAAGGCTGCAATTTAAGGAAGGAAGAGGAAATTACCGTTAAAGGAGCAAAATCCGCAACAGATCAATTCCCGCCCGCCAATGGTTCATTTCCTTTCACCCGACAGGGTTATGATCCTTATTTTCAAGACTCATACCCCAAAATTTCTTGAAACCAACCCACAGTATAGGATCGGACAATAACCAGCAATGGGCTTCCTGGCAAAAAATTGCCTTCAGGTTCTTCTTTGTATTTCTTTCTCTCCAGGTCCTTACGGAGAATTTCATGGGGCCCACTTTTTATTTCACACGAGGAATATGGACGCTTGCAGAAAAGATATGGCTCCCCCCTACCCTTTGGCTTAACAAACAGGTTTTTCATTTTAAATATATCCCCGATTCCTGGACGACTTTTTCGGGGTCGCTGCATACGATCAGGGATACTGGTTACCTGGTTCTTTCCAGTCTCGTGTGCGTGGGATGGACGATCTTTGACAAAAAAAGAGCAAATTACAACAAGCTCCAATACTGGTTCTCGGAAAGCCTGGCGGTCGCCCTGTCCTGTATGCTGTTTTCTTATGGGATCATAAAAATATTTCCGCTGCAAATGCGGTCCCCGACGCTCATTACCTTATATAAGCCGATTGGCGATCAAGTTCCTTATGAATTGTTATTCGATGCCTTAGGATTTGGCACACCTTATGTGATATTCAGCGGTTTTCTCGAAGCCCTGGGAGCCGTCATGATCTTATTCAAACGCACCCGGGCCGCGGGACTGGTGATCATAACATGCGTGATGCTGAATATTACCATGCTGAATTACGCATTCCAGATCGGCGTCCTGATCACCTCGCTTTATATGCTGCTGATGACCTTGTTCCTGCTGGCCCCATATTCCAGGCAAGTATTACGCTTCTTTTTTGCCAGCCAGCCTGCTTTGCTGGTGCAGCCTGAATATATGCCCGGTAAAAATTTTAAAACAGTCTCGTTTAAAATAATACTATTGGCCTTCCTCGGCATCTCTTTTTTTGTTAATATCCGGAGTTCCTATAAGGACTATATAATAGCCAGCAGCATCGCCAATTCAAGGCAATATTCCCTGGTAAAAAATTATGTGGCCGGCATGGACACCCTGAAATTGATCGATAAGGATACCGTTTGCTGGCGGATCTGGAGCGAAAGGATTGCGAGTGGGAAACTAACCGTAACCATAACTACCATGAACCCTGCCTTCTTCAGAACATACTGGATCGCACGGGATACGGCTAAGCATCTTTTAACCTTACGCCCGCTCAGTCCTACTGACAGCAGTTCGTTTACTTTCACCTATAAAGAATTGAATAAGAACAACTGGCGCCTGGAAGGGGTATTCAAACAAAAGAACATCAGCGTCGACTTACAGCGGGTCAGCCCTGATACTACGGTGACCCTTATGAAATCAAAAAGGACTTTTATAGTTACCGATGATGAATGAAAGTGATCATGGTAAGAGGCAATGACACGATCGTTATTTCGCCCACAACTTATTATTGACCACCCGTCCGATAACCTGTTCACGGTAGTTCCGGCTGATGGGGATGCGGTATGATTGCATGATCACTTCGCTGCCGTCGATGGATTCGATCTTGTCAATGGAGACGATAAAGGATTTGTGTACGCGGATAAAGGAGGATGCGTCGAGGTTCTCTTCTAAATTCTTCAGGTAAAGCAGGGTCAGGTAATTGCCTTTGTCCGTGCAGATCGTGACATAGTTTTGTCGTCCCTGAATATAGAGGATGTCGTCAAAATGGATCTTCTCGTATTTGTTCCCGCATTTTATAAAGAAATAGCCCTTGGCTCTATCGGCTCTGTAGGTACTTGTGGGAGTACCGGCAGAAATACCCGGGGAGGCCGGCCTGGTAAGGAGCTCATGGTAGTCTTTCACTTTGTTGGCCGCCTTGAAAAAACGGTCGAAGGTGATCGGTTTGAGCAGATAATCCATCACGTCCAGCTGGAAGCTTTCCAGCGCGTAGCTGGGAAAGGCGGTCGTGATGATGACCATCGGAGGCTTGCGGGCTATTTTCAGAAAATCGATCCCGCTCATGACCGGCGTCTGGATATCCAGAAAGATGAGGTCCACCGGATGGCTGTCCAATAATTTTATAAGCTCGACAGGGTTTTCACAGGTTGCTACGAGATGCAGAAAGTCGACTTCCTTTACATAGCTGGCTATTCCTTCCCTGGCCAGGGGCTCATCGTCAATGATCACACAGTTTATCATGCATTCGACATTTATAGATCGGGCGATCCCATGGACCTTGCCCTTTTTCTGAAGATACAGGAATTTGGATGATTGTATGCCAGCAGTTATATGAGCTGCCGTAAATAATTGACAAGCTGCAGGACGGGCCGGGAACAAGCTGGGTTTCTGGGAAGAACGGGGTTATTCAAACACGGCATATCCCTGGAGAAATGACCGGTACAGCTAAGCGGGACGGAGCAACGACAGATACAAACGGACGAACGGCTGGTGGCCGGAGAAACGACCGGATAACTGTCGGGAACTTGCGGATAAGTCAGGCCAATTTTTCTGTCAGAATATCGTTATAATGAGTAATTTGCAAGTACTCTGACCATTACCTGACCTATACTATGAATGCAGCCATCGATTTCGAAAGGAGCATACGCCATGAAAGATTGATCTACCTTGGAACGCCGAAGCAAAAGAGGTTTCTGGCGTTTGCTACGCATATCCAGGGAATAGTCCTGCTTGTAATAAATCTTCTTGTCTTCTTCTTTATCCTCATCACCGGAACCGAGCTGATGGCCGCGCTGACGCTGATACCCATATTACCAATCCTGATCAGCATGACGGTAATGACCAAGCTTTCCAAGGTCGAGGGAACAGAAATACAAAGGAACCAGTCCGAGATCTTCGCCCTTCTTCTCCGGATGTGCCCCGGGATACAAAGGCATAACTGCAGTCAGCATATCACCATCATCACCAATGAACCAAAGGCGTTCACCATGAATAAAGAGATCGTCGTGCTGCTGGATGATCATCATGTTTACCTGAATATTTCTACTTCCAGACGGCGCAAGAATATCCGGTATATTCTTTTTGCGATCCCTAATTATTTCAGATCGAGAGCAATCCTTCGCAATTTCTGCCGGCGGCTGGAAGCGCAATCCTATCAGTCTTTAAGGGTTGTAAACGCTTGATGACCGATTTTTTCCACTTGTGCGGGGAATCTACATAATTAAATGATTATCAATTTATTGCATTGACAACTCCGGCTTAGCGCCAATGTGTCATCCGTGATATGTTATATTAACCTACCCAATAAGACCAGCTTACAATTAAATAAAAATAATATAAGTTAATAAGCGTTAAACTATGCGTATTAAAATCCATCCTACGTAAAACCAATTTAAAAAGACCAAAAACCCTAAAAAAACTTTATGAAGACAAGAATCCTCTACCGACTGGCCGTCGTTACCGTTGTCACTGCGACGATGTTCGTCGCCTGTAAAAAAAGCGATGTAAGGAATCCCGATACCGGCATGTCTTCGACCGATCTGCAGACACAGTCCGATGACCAGACAAGGGTTTCCAACGAAACAGACGCTCTCGCCAATGACGTAAATACGATGTTGTCCGCCCAGACCACGGTCTCCGGCGCCAGCGTAACACCCGGATATCGTAACGGTGTAGCCGTAGAAGGTGGAGGCATAGATACGGTAAAGAGCTATATCTGCGATGCCGTTGTCACGATCGATACCAGCGCGGCCACCCGCAAGATCACCATCACTTATAACGGAAATAATTGCGCGGTTACCCGTACCCGTACGGGAGTAGTCGTGATCTCCATTCCTGCCGGCGTGCATTGGAAGGACAAGGGCGCCGTCATCACCGTCGACATCCAGAAAGTCAAGATCTTGCGCCTCATCGACAGTAAGAGCATTACCCTCAACGGTACGCATACCTATACCAATGTCACCGGCGGCAGCCTGACAAACATCGCCAATGTGGCTGCGGGTATCACCCACACGATCACGAGCGATAATATGTCCGTGACCTTCGACGATAATTCCGTACGTACCTGGCATATTGCCCGTCAGCGTTCATACGCTCTCGTCACCGGAGGCGGAACGATTACCACCACCGGTACGCATGCCGATGGCAATACAACGGGGATCTCCGAATGGGGTACCAACCGGTTTGGCAACAGCTTCGAAACCGTGATCACCACCCCGCTTGTTCTGTCTTCGGCCTGCAGCTCGAGGCTCATCAGCGGCGCGGTATCCGTGATCAGGCCTGAAGTGACGACCAGCGTTACCTTCGGTCTGGATGCCACCGGTACTCCTGTATCCAGCTGTCCTGTAGGGTCCTTCTATTTCAAAGTGATATGGACGGCAGGAGGCAAGAGCTATACCTTTATCTTACCTTATTAAGCCCGCGTTTTTCTCTCAAAAGATCAAGCGCCCGCTTTACGATAAAAAAGGCCGCCCGGTTCAGTCCGGGCGGCCTTTTTGCTGGGTAAATTAATGGCCGTACATTGCCATTCAATTATTTCCCATGCAAAAGGTTAGCCCATCCTGGCTGCAATCCATCGAATCGCTGAAAGAGGTGCCGGAAGATCAGTTGCAATGGCTGATCGACAACAGCGAACAGTACGAACTCGGTGAGGGCGCATTCCTGTTCAAGGAGGATGAGCCGATCCGGGGGACTTATATTATTTTGTCCGGCAGGTTGCGGATCTTCTGGATGCAGGTGAACGAGATGCGGGAGCTGTTGCAGATAGGGCCGAAATTTATCACTGGTTATCTGCCTTTCTCGAGGGGCGTTGTAGCCGGCGCCTCCTGTCAGGTGCTGGAAAACGCATCGATCCTGACCTTTCCGGTCGCAAGATCCAGGGAGCTGATCACGGGGCATTTCGAGCTGACCCAGGCCCTCGTCCATATCATGACCACCCGGGTCAGGGAGGTGACCTCCATGCAGCAGCAGGATGAGAAAATGATGGCGCTTGGAAAATTATCCGCCGGGTTGGCCCACGAACTGAATAACCCCGCCGCCGCCATTGTCCGGGGGTCCACTACCCTGCTGAAACATCTGAAACTGGAGCCAACGGCCTTCAAGGAAGTCATGGCCATCCGGATGGAGGAAAAGGAAGTGGACCTGGTCACGGAAAAACTGTTTGAGATCCTGGGGCGGAAAGAGAAGCCGAAGCTGACCCTCATGGAGCGGACGGAGAGAGAGGACGAACTGCGGGACTGGCTGGAGGACCACCTTGTAGACAACAGCGAAGAGGTTGCGGAGAATTTCCTGGACTATGGATTTACCTGCGATGACTTAGGTGCATTCACCGCGCATATTCCCCCCGCCTACCTGTCTCCCGTATTCAACTGGATCAACAGCAACCTCGTCACGGAGCGGATGGTGCAGGATATCCAGGAGTCGTCCCAGCGCATTTCCGAGCTGGTGACCTCGGTGAAGAATTTTACGCATATGGACCAGGGGACGGGAAAGGAGTATACGGATATCCGGACGGGCATCGGAAACACCCTGAAGATGCTGAATTATAAACTGAAGAAAGGCAATATCGAGGTCATCGAGGATTATGACGGGAATCTTCCTAAAGTAAAAGCTTTGGTAGGCGAACTGAACCAGGTGTGGACCAATCTGATCGACAATGCCATCGATGCCATGGGAGAGAACAAAAAGGGGAAGCTGACCATAAAGACGGAGCGGGACAAGGAGTTTGCAAAAGTCTCCATCGGCGATGATGGCCCGGGCATTCCGCCGGAGATCCTGTCCCATATTTTTGAGCCTTTTTTCACCACGAAAGAGATCGGAAAGGGAACGGGCCTCGGTCTGGATGTGGTCAGCCGCATCGTAAGACAGCACCGGGGATCGGTAAAAGTGGATTCCCATGCAGGGCTTACGGTTTTCGTTGTCTGTTTCCCCATCGATGGATGAGCAATGAGCGGAATGCGCTAAATTGCAATTGCGATCACATTTTTTATGTTGACCTATTATGAACCCTCCAATCATTTTTGCAATAGATGACGAACCTCAGGTATTACGGGCCATCACCCGGGACCTGAAAGCCCAGTTCAGGAAAGATTACAGAATCCTGAGCACGACTTCCGTCAGCGAAGCACTGGACAGCCTGCTGGACCTTAAAAACAAATCCGAGACGGTAGCCCTGATCATTTCGGATCAGCGGATGCCTGAAATGGAAGGAGTGGATTTCCTCGAAAAAGCAATGGAATTCTATCCCGACGCCAAACGGGTGCTGCTGACGGCTTATTCGGATACGGCTGCGGCGATCAAGGCTATCAATAATGTCCAGCTCGATTATTACCTGATGAAGCCCTGGGACCCACCGGAAGAAAAGCTGTTCCCCACCATGACGGAGCTGCTGGAAGACTGGCAGCATGCGTACAGACCTGTTTTCAGAGGCATCAAAGTGATCGGGTACCAGTTCTCGCCGAAGTCACATGAGATCAAGGAATTCCTATCCGGGAATCTGGTGCCTTTTCAATGGCTGAATATCGAAACCAGCCAGGAAGCGATGCAGCTGGTGAAGCTGAACGAGATCTGCACAAAGGACCTGCCGGCGATCTTCCTCGAGGACGGCTCTTTTCTGCTGTCGCCTCCCATCCCCGATGTCGCCGAAAGGATCGGGCTGAGACCCGATATCAAGACTACTATTTATGATGTCATTATAATTGGAGCAGGTCCGGCGGGCCTTGCGGCGTCTGTTTATGGAGCTTCGGAAGGTTTGAAGACCCTGCTGATCGAGCGTCATGCGCCAGGTGGCCAGGCGGGCACCAGTTCAAGGATCGAAAATTATCTGGGCTTCCCCACGGGGGTCAGCGGAGCGGAGCTTACCCGGAGGGCCATCACCCAGTCCACGCGTCTCGGGGCGGAATTATTGTTGCCGGGATCGGTGAAGGAGATCACCCAGAAAGACGGCTATAAGAAGATCATCCTGGAGAACGGCAATGAGATCAATACGCATTCGGTGATCATCACCACGGGCGTCGACTACCGGAAGCTGGAGACAAAGGGAATTGCCGATTTCACGGGAGCGGGGGTCTATTATGGTTCCGCGATGACGGAAGCCTCCGCCTTCAAGGATGGCGAGGTCTTTATCGTAGGTGGCGGGAATTCGGCCGGGCAGGCGGCTATGTACCTTTCTAAATTCGCGAAGAATGTCTATATCCTGATCCGGAAGGAAAACCTCAGCAGCACCATGTCGGCCTATCTTATCGAACAGATCGCTAACCGGAGCAATATCCATGTGATGGGAAAAAAAGAGATCGTGTCGGCTGGCGGCGACGGCAGGCTCGGCGAACTGGCGATCGGGGATGTCGATTCCAAAGTATCGGAGACGATGAAGGCCGACGCGCTGTATATCTTTATCGGGGCACGGCCGTATACCGAGTGGATCGGTCTGGATTTCATCAAGGACGAAAAGGGGTTCCTGGAGACGGGCCGCGATCTCAAGACCCACGATTCGTTTGGCAGGATCTGGAAGCAGGAACGGGATCCCTATCTGCTGGAGACCAGCTGTCCCGGCATTTTCGCTGCGGGGGATGTCCGTGCAGGGGCCATGAACCGGGTGGCTTCGGCTGTCGGCGAGGGCTCTATGGCGATCAGTTTCGTACACAAATACCTCAATGAAGTATAGGGGCACAGACCGGGGAACCCGAAGACTGGGGCCTGAAAAAGGAACGACAGAATAAGACCATCAGCATATGAATACATCACCATCCTGCCAACATATCAAGGCCATAAAAAACCTGAAGACCGCCGTGGAATTCGTCTGCGAAGAATGCATAAAAACGGGCGATGACTGGGTGCATCTGCGCACCTGCCAGACCTGCGGCGTTACCCTTTGCTGTGACGATTCGCCCAACACCCATATGACCAAACATAACCACAAGACCAAACATCCCGTGATCATCTCCTCCGAGCCCGGGGAGCAGTGGCTGTGGTGCTATACGGACAATTTATTCACCGAATATTCCTTATAACCTGTATCTTCGCGCAATTCTTTCCTGATGAAGATCCTCATAAAACAGGCTTGTATTACGGACCGGCAATCTTCCCATAATGGCGCCATCAGGGATATACTAATCGAAGGCGGCCAGATCACAGCTATTGAACCCATTATTACGGCCCAGGCCGACACGATCATCGATAAACCAGGATTGCATGTCTCTCCCGGATGGGTAGATGTTTTTTCGAATTTCTGCGATCCGGGGTATGAGCACCGGGAGACCCTGGAAACGGGCGCCGCGGCGGCAGCCGCGGGTGGTTTTACCGATGTCTTTGTCATACCAAACACCTGTCCCGTCGTAGACAGCAAGTCACAGGTGGAATATATACGCCAGAAATCCCGCCTGCTCCCCGTAAATATATGGCCGATCGGCGCCATGAGCCGCGGCCTCGAAGGCAAGGACCTGGCCGAAATGTACGATATGCGCCACAGCGGCGCCGTTGCGTTCAGCGATGGCACGAGCCCGGTGCAGTCCGCCGGTCTGCTGCTGAAGGGACTCCAATACGTAAAACCATTCAACGGGGTGATCATACAGGTGCCCGATGACGGTACGGTTGGCTCGGGCGGTCTGATGAACGAGGGCGTTATTTCGACCCGTCTGGGGTTGCCGGGAAAGCCGATGATGGCCGAAGAGCTGATCATCGCGCGGGACATCAAGCTGGCCCGGTATACGGGATCGAGGATCCATTTCACAGGGGTCAGCTCGCCGCGTTCGCTGGACTATATCCGGCGCGCCAAAGAAGGCGGTCTGGAGGTCAGTTGTTCCGTAACGCCCTATCACCTGTTCTTCACCGATGCCGACCTGACCGACTACGACACCAACCTGAAGGTGTACCCTCCTCTGCGCGACCGGAGTTGCGTAGATGTGCTGAAGGCGGCGGTGCTGGACGGCACGGTGGATTGTATCGTCTCGCATCATCTGCCACAGGAATATGATAATAAGATCATTGAATTTGAATATGCAAAGCCAGGCATGGCCGGGTTGGAGACTGTTTATGCCGCTGTCCGGACCGCCGTGCCGGAGCTGGGCGCGGAGAGAACCGTGGAATTGCTGAGCGCTAATCCCAGAAGGATCTTCGGGCTGGCCTCTCCTTCGGTGGCCGTGGGGCAGGTCTGCTCGCTCAGCTTGTTCGATCCTGCCGGTGTGACGCTGATACAGGAGAACGCGACCCGGTCGAAGTCGAAAAATTCCGCTTTCTGGGGTCGTGAGCTGAAGGGGGCTGTGCTGGGGATCATCAATGGGGACAAGCTGGTATTGAACCCGGGGGTTGTGGGATGAGAACGTGGCGGTAAGGCGGGTGTGGAGTCTGGCGTCGAGGGATCGACCGTGGCCATTCAGCTGGGTGTGGAGTCTGGCGCCGGAAGTAAGGGATCGCAGTCGGGCCGGAGCGATGGGTGGCTAATAAAAAAATGGAAGCAAAGAAGCGAAATATCGGGGTGCTGTATGGATGGATTGCCGGGTTATTCATGGTCCTGTTCTCGGCGGCTCTTTATAAAGGAGGGCTCAACCTTTACCTGAGCTGGGTTGCCCGTCTCAGCTATGTCGTGATGATCGGTCTGGCCGTAATGGCAACGCTGAAGCTGAGAAAGACGAATGGAGGATGGCTGGATTTTCAGGAAGCGCTGAAGACGGCATTTACGGTGATGGCGCTGGCCCTGGCGGCGCATACCTTTTTTACCTGGGTGCTTCTTAATTTTATCGACCCGCATTTCAAAACCATACTCGCGCAGGCGGTCTTTGAAAAAACGGAGGAGCTGATCAGAGAGATGCACCTGAGCAACGACGTGATGGAACGAACGCTTGCCGATGAACGGATGAAGGACGAGTTCACCTTCGGCAGGATGTCGATGGGTTATGCCGTCAGTTGTATCGTTTATTTTATGGTCGCCCTTGTGATCGCGCTCATCGTGCGGAAGAAAAAGAACGGAACGCAGGAAGCAGGATCTTAATACCAACGAAATGGATATTTCAATAGTCATACCAGTGCTAAACGAGGAGGAGTCCCTGCCTGAGCTGTGCAGCTGGATCGATCGTGTGGTGAAGGAAAACCGGCTGAGCTGCGAGATCATCCTCGTGGACGATGGCAGTACGGATCGTTCCTGGGAAGTCATAGAATCTCTCCGGCTGGAAAACCCCGGTATACGAGGCATCAAATTCCAGCGTAATTATGGTAAATCGGCGGCGCTGAATGAAGGATTCCGGGCCGCACAGGGCGAGGTGGTCATCACCATGGATGCGGATATGCAGGATAGTCCCGATGAGATCCCCGAGCTGCGGCGCATGGTGCTGGAAGACCGCTACGATGTGGTAAGCGGCTGGAAGCAGCTGCGTCACGATCCAATATCCAAGACCCTTCCTTCCAAATTCTTCAACTGGATCACCGCGAGGGTCACCCATATTCCGCTTCATGACTTCAACTGTGGACTGAAGGCCTACCGTTACCGGGTCGTTAAGAGCATCGAAGTCTATGGGGAGATGCACCGGTATATCCCCGTCATCGCCAAATGGGCAGGCTTCAGGAAGATCGGCGAGAAAGTCGTTCAGCACCGGGCGCGGAAATATGGATATACCAAGTTCGGCGGTCTGGGGCGAGGGATGAAAGGATTGCTGGACCTCGCTTCCATCATGTTCGTCGGGAAGTATGGCAAGCGTCCCATGCATTTCTTCGGGCCGCTGGGGGTCATATGCTTTCTGATCGGTCTTGCCTTCAGCATCTATCTCATCGTTTCGAAATTGGTGAACTGGCAATTCAGCATCACGATCCACCCCTCCTTTTACATCGCGCTCACCGCCATGATCATCGGCAGCCAGCTCTTCCTGACCGGATTCGTCGCCGAGCTGCTCTCGCGGAATGCGCCGGGACGGAATTCCTACCTCATCGAAAAAAAGCTTGGATTCGAAACTTCCCGGTCCATATCCGGAGTGGAAGAAATAAAATAGGAATGGCTATGCAAGGAACAGTCGTCATCATCGGACCAGGGCACCCTTTGCGGGGAGGACTGGCTACTTTCGATCAGCGGCTGGCCACTGAGTTCATAACGGAGGGCTATAGCTGCCCGATCTATTCCTTTTCGCTGCAATACCCCGGATTCCTTTTTCCCGGCACCACCCAATATTCCACCGAGCCCGCTCCTGCGGGGCTGACCATTCTTTCGAGGATCAACTCCATCAACCCGTTCAACTGGTGGAGCGTCGGTGAGGAGCTGAGGAAGCTGAGACCGGACCTCATCGTGGTCCGTTACTGGTTGCCGCTCATGGGTCCGGCGCTGGGCACCATCCTGCGGAGGGTCAAAAAGAACGGCCATACGCGGATCGTCGCCATTATGGATAATGTTTCGCCGCATGAGAAGCGGCCTGGAGATGTCCCTTTCACCCGCTATTTCCTGAAAAGCTGCGATGCCTTTATCACGATGAGCGGGAAGGTCATGGACGATCTGCGGGTCTTCGAAAAGGTCAAGCCGGCCAGACAGGTGCCGCATCCGCTGTATGACAATTTCGGCGAGCCTGTTCCAAAGCAAAGGGCACGCGAAGAATTGCGGCGGCTTACCGGCCTCGATATGGGGGAGAACGACCGGATCATCCTGTTCTTCGGGTTTATACGCCGTTATAAAGGGCTGGATATTTTGCTGGAGGCCATGGCCGACGAACGGGTCCGCGCTGCCGGCATCCGGTTACTGATCGCGGGCGAATTCTATGAAGATGAAAAGCCATACCGCGAACAGATCGAAAGATCGGGGATCGGCGGATCGCTGTTGCTGCGGACGGATTTTATCCCGGACAGCGAGGTGCGGTATTATCTGTGCGCGGCCGATGCCGTGGTGCAGCCATACCGGAATGCCACGCAGAGTGGCGTCACTCCCCTCGCCTATTATTTTGAGAAGCCCATGATCGTATCCAATGTAGGAGGCCTGCCGGGACTGGTGCCGCATGAGAAAGCGGGGTTGGTAGCCGAGCCGGAGCCGGCGGCTATCGCCGATGCGATCCTGCGGTTCTTTGAATTAGGAGAAAATTATTTTATTCCTCATCTTCGCAAGGAAAAACAAAAATATTCCTGGAGCCGGCTGGTGGAGACGATCCTGGAACTGGGAGGCGGGAGCGATACTTGATCCTGCCCGCAGATGATCGGGGATAAAATCAAACATTATTTATGAAAGAGAAAATAAAAAGTATCATCAGCGAATCCGTGGCCGTAAAGAGCAAGGTCCTTGCCGATGAGGGCCTGCTGGATACCGTGGAGAAGATCACGCGGATGATGATCGCCGCGTTACGGAACGGCAATCATATCTATTTCTGCGGCAACGGAGGCAGCGCCGCCGATGCGCAGCACCTGGCCGCCGAATTCTCGGGCCGGTTCTATATCGACCGGGATGCACTGCCTGCAGAGGCGCTGCATTGCAATACCTCTTATCTTACAGCCGTCGCCAATGATTACAGCTATGAGCTGGTGTATTCCCGGCTGATCAGAGGGATCGGTCGTAAGGGGGATGTGCTGGTGGGGCTCTCGACCTCCGGCAATTCCGGCAATATCGTCAAGGCTTTCGAGACGGCCAGAGAAAAAGGCCTGGTCACGGTGGGCTTTACGGGCCAGGGTGGAGGAAAGCTGGCGGAATGGAGCGATCATCTGATCGCCGTACCTTCCAAAAACACGCCCAGGATCCAGGAAGCCCATATCATGCTCGGGCATATCGTCTGCGAGCTGGTGGAGGAACAATATTTTGCCGTATCGCCGGCGCAGGGAGGAAAATGATTATGTTCAATTTAGATAGGATAGATACGGGCTGGACGCTGTTCCTCGACAGAGATGGGGTCCTCAACCACGAGAAAAAGGCGAGCTATGTGTTCCATTACGGTGAATTTGTTTTTTACGAAGGCGTAAAGGAGGCGCTGTCCATACTGGCGCGAAAATTCGGGCGCATTCTCGTGGTAACCAATCAGCGCGGGGTCGGAAAGGGGCTGATGACGGAAGCGGCGCTGCTGGATATTCATGGTAAGATGGTGGAGGAGATCGGGAAGTCGGGCGGCCGGATCGACAGCATTTATTACTGTGACAGCCTTTCGGACGATCATCCGCACCGCAAGCCAAATCCCGGGATGGCCCTGCAGGCAAAAAAAGATTACCCGGAGATCGACCTGCACAGGGCGGTGATGGTAGGAAATAATATCAGCGATATGGAGTTTGGCAGGAATGCGGGAATGTTCACGGTCTTTCTCCGGACGACGCAACCTGACCAACCCCTTCCCCACCCTTCTATCGATCTGTCTTTCAATTCGCTGTACGAATTTGCAAAAGCTTTGCAATAAATATAAAATTTTGGCACCATTTTCCCGTTACAGCTCCGTACTCCACATTTGATCAATCCAGATTCCGCATGTCAACATCGTTCAAACGTCCCAGGCTTGCGCCATACGGCAAAGTTTTGTTCTCCATTTCGCTGGTGATGGTCTTCCTGACCTGTGCCTGGCCGGTGGCCGCACAGCAGCGGCAGAACAGCAGCGAGAGAAAGGAGCTGAGAAGGCGGGAGGATTCCCTCAAACGTTTTGCCGACAAGATCGTGAACTCGGAGGACCCGTCGGAAAGATTCCTTTCCGACAGCCAGTTCGTGCGGGTGCTGGTGAGAAGCCTGAAAGTAAAATATTCCTTTTATTATCCGTTCGATTCGCTGGTGACCATTTCCAGACTGGTGCCGCCGGACAGCAGCTTCCGCATTTTCACCTGGCAGCTCAAGAAGGATGAGCATACCTATCTGCAGGAAGGCGCCATCCAGATGAACCAGCCGGACGGCTCCCTGAAGCTGATCCCTTTATTCGACGTATCGATGTTCACGGCAAAGCCGCTGGATTCGGTCAGAAGCAACCGGGAATGGATCGGGGCGATCTATTACCGCATCATCCAGAAGGAGTTTAACGGCCGGAAGTATTATACGTTGCTTGGTTTTGACGATTATAATATCAGCAGCAACAAGAAATGGATGGAGGTCCTGACCTTTAATGAGGCCGGGCAGCCGCAGTTCGGAGGGCAATATTTCTCTTTCGAAGAAGATTCCGCCGTAGTCAATGCCGCAAAGATCGCCGCCAAAAAGGCGCCGGTAAAAGATTCGGTGAAGAAAGGGCCGTTGTTCCGTTATAGTATGGAATATAAGAAAGAAGCTTTAACCCGGTTTAATTACGACCCCGAAATGGATATGGTCATCTTCGACCATCTCATACCGGAAGGAGATGAACCGGAGAAAAAAGAGACCTATGTGCCGGACGGTGATTTTGAAGCCTTCAAATGGAAGGGTGGCCGCTGGGTGCATGTGGAGAAGCTTTTTGATTTCAAGCTGAAAGACGGGGATTTCCCCCAGGAACAGAAAATATTGGATGAGGCCGGCGGCGCGAACGAGCAGAAGCTGATGGAGCAGACCCAGAAGAACATCGAGAAGGGGAAGAAGGCTCAGCCGCAGCCGGTGAAGAAAACACCTCAATGATGATCCAGTAATCTTGCTTTGGCCCTGTTGTATTCTTCTTCGGACAGCGCGCCTTTCATTTTCAGTTCGAATAATTTTTCCAGTTCCATGGCCACGTTCGGTGCGTTGGCAGATGAGGCGGCACGGTTCTGGGCCCCGATAGCGGCAGCCATCTGCTGCGCCTGATTGGTGACCTGCCAGTTCTTATAATCCGCTTGTGCAGCGGTGATCGTCTCCTTTAATTTTTTCGGGTGATTGACATTGTAATAGTCGGTAGCCCCTGTCTCGGCGGCAGTCTGGATCTCTACGTGACCGAAATTAAAAAGATGGCCCAACACATTCTGGTCATAGGAGACGTTGTTGATCTTATCGAGGGGGCTTTCCTTGGCGTAATGGCTTAATAAGCCGGCTTCGTCGATGACGCGGTAGTTGGTGACGACCCAGATATTGACCTTCCAGTTATAATACCGGATGAGGAAAATAAGCGAGCCGGCGGCGGCGGCGATCCAGCCGTAGTGATTCAGGAAACCGATGAAATAAGATGCTGTGACGCCGGCGAGGGCGAGCAATACGGGTCCTATGAGGGAGGTCCAGCTGCTGTGCGTGACCAGCAAAATTTTTTCTCCTTTCTGAAGCGGGGTGCGCATATAGGTTGTATTTATGATCCGGGTGCGCCGGGATTTGCGGGACGGGGCAGCCCGGGCTATTCATCCAGTTTGAGTACGGCCAGGAAGGCTTCCTGCGGCACTTCCACGTTCCCGATCTGGCGCATACGCTTCTTTCCTTCCTTCTGCTTCTCCAGCAGCTTTCGCTTACGGCTGATGTCACCGCCATAACATTTGGCCGTGACGTCCTTGCGAAGAGCGCTGATCGTCTCTCTGGCTATTACTTTCGCTCCGATGGCGGCCTGTATGGCAATGGCGAATTGCTGACGGGGCAGCAGCTCTTTTAATTTTTCGCAGAGCCGTCGCCCGAATTCGTTTGCACGGCTGCGGTGGATAAGGGCGCTAAGGGCATCCACCTTGTCTCCGTTGAGGAGGATGTCCATTTTCGCAATATCGCTGTCCCGGCGGTCGATGGGATGGTAGTCGAAGGAGGCATACCCGCGGGTCTGGCTTTTTAGCTTATCGTAGAAATCGAATACGATCTCGGTGAGCGGCATTTCAAAGACCAGCTCGACACGGGTGGTGGTCAGATAGCTCTGATTGATGAGGTTGCCTCTTTTTCCAAGGCAAAGGGTCATGATATTGCCTATATACTCGGGCTTAGTGATGATCTGGGCACGGATAAAAGGCTCTTCGATCCTGGCGATCCGGGTCGGTTCGGGCATTTCTGCCGGATTGTTGACGACGACCTTTTCGTCTTTATTGGTCCAGGCGATAAAGCTTACG
>DATHHO010000054.1:0-14635 GCA_035317125.1 Puia sp. | reverse complement strand
GGCGACCCTGTCACTTCTCCCTACAAGGATAAGCTTTACCTGAAACAGCTGGCAAACAGTATGGTGAAGCCAACAAATTTCAGGTAAAGCTTATCCTTGTAGGGAGAAGTGACAGGGTCGCCGGTGTTTGCCTTTCCGGTGCGGTGGTCATGTTCATCCGAGGGAGACAGGAAATTGTGGAGCAGCAGCGCCGCAATGATATTCGTAACGCCGTCCACCCAGAACAGCAGATGGTAATTGATGGAAGCCAGCACACCGCCTATCGCGCCTCCCACGGCCCAGCCCAGGTTGATGGCCAGACGGTTCAGCGAATAGGACCGGGTCCGGTTCTCTTCCTTGCTGTATTGCGCAATGGCGGTAGAATTCGCGGGCCGGAATGCCTCATTGACCAGGCTCAGGAGGAAAGTGCAGACACAGATAAGCGGATAAGCATGCATCTGCCCCAGTAGCATGAACAGCAGGCCTCCGCCCGAAAGAGTAATGAGCTGTACCTTATGGAAGCCAAGCCTGTCGGTAAGCTTTCCACCCATAAACCCGCCGCATACAGCGCCCAGCCCGAAGATCCCCATGACCAGACCAGCCTGACCGAGACTATATCCCATTGCCGGGGAGGTCAGATAAATGGTCATAAAGGGGATGACCATGGTGCCGCTGCGGTTGACCAGCATGACCAGACAAAGCAGCCAGGTGGACTTCGACAGTCCGCTATAGGCATTGCGATATAAAGAAATCGTGTATCCCAGCATTTATTTCCCGCCGAATACCTTCTTCAGAATATCGGTGACCTGCGCGGCAGGATTTTTACGAATATTCTTTTCTTCCTGGGCTACATAAAAAAAGACGCCATCGAGCGCTTTTGCGGTAGCGTAAGAAGGGAGATCGGTATTTACTTTATTGAAAGTGGTAGGCAGCTTGTTATAAGATTCGAAAACGGTCTTCCAGTATTTGGTAGCTCCTGTCTTCTGCAGGGAGACATCGATCACGGGCCGGAACGCATTGGTCAGCTCGACCGTGGTGGACTTGCGGAGATAACCGGTCGCAGCGGTATCGGCACCTTTCAGGATATTGACGCCATCCTGGACGGTCATTTTCTTGATCGCATCCAGAAAGATCGGAGCGGCGGATTTGGCGGCGTCCTCGGCTGCCCTGTTCAGACTTTCGATCGCATCGTCGACTTCCTTGCCAAGGCCTACGCTGCGCAGGGTCTTTTCTACTTTTACCGCCTCGGGTGGGAGCAGGATCTTGACGGCAGCATCTTTAAAGAAGCCATCGACAGCAGACAGCTTGTCCGCGCTTTTTTTCGTACCCTGGTTGAGCGCTTCTTTAAGACCGGCCACTATATCATCAGAGCTGAGCGATCCGGATTTTCCTCCTTTGATGGCGCCAAGCGCATTTTTAGCCCCACCAAGCAGACCGCCCTGGGCGTTTACGAGCAATACGGCGCAAAAGGAGAATGCGATAAGGGAAGCAAGTTTCTTCATAATGGATATTTTAGTTTTCTAATCGCCTTAAAATTAACATCAAAAACTGATAAAGCAATGTTAAGACGGTGTAATTTGATATTTACAGAATTATTGTATACTTTATTCGTCTGAATCAGCCCATCTGAAGAAATTGTCCTCCATATTATTCCTTTTTCTGCTGCTGATGCTTCATTACAGCAGGTTCCTGAACTATCTTGAATGCCAGGCCACGCCTGCACTCAGCACCCAGGCCATCGTCCTTTGCGATTGCGAAAAAACAGTCACGGACAAGCCCACGGGCAGCGGACAGAATGCAGGGGGCAATGCGATTTCAAAGCTTAAGCCGGAAGAGATCTTTGCCGGCGGCCAGGCACAGCCCCTTGCCTTGCAAATTGCGGACCCCGTTCTTGGAAGAGGCGGCGCACCCGGTCAGCGTATTCCCTGCGGTCATCCCGCCTCCATTTTCCAGCCTCCCCGCTCATAAACGTCCCGGATAGCGGAATCAGTATGTGCCTGAACAGGTATGTTCGGGAAGGCGTATGTCGTGCAAACAAACAAAGTTTGTTTACGCGACTGTTGGCTATTATTTCATCTTACCATAAAACTATTTTTATGAGACCTCTATTTTCATATATGCTGTTATTAAGTATCATTGGATCATTTTTATCCTGCCACCCCAGGCTGAGCCCTCAGCATGCCGTCTACAACCAGGAAGTAAAAGACGATCACGGGAATGTCGTATTGCTTGGAAAATGCACAAGAGAAAGATTGCAGCAGCCCCCGTTTGACAGCTGGTTTGTCAAAAATTACGATGCCTACCCTGTCGATTCGGCAACGGCTGACCAGTTGAAGGCTAAGCTGGCCGGTAAGCATTTCAGGATCTTCATGGGCACCTGGTGTGGCGACAGCCGGAGAGAAGTTCCGAGAATCTATAAAATACTGGATTATTGTCATGTTGACCGGAGGGCCATACAACTTATTATGGTCAGCAGCGTTGATTCTATGTACAAACAGAGCCCCGATCATGAGGAAAGGGGGCTGAATATCTTCCGGGTGCCGGACCTGCTGGTAACGGATAATAACCAGGAACTGGGAAGGATCGTGGAGTCGCCTGTGTTGTCCCTGGAAAAGGACCTGCTGGCCCTGACCAGCGGAGAGCCTTATACCCCCAATTACAGGGGTGCGGCCTGGCTGACCGGAGTTTTCCGGGAAGGCGGAACGGTGGCTGCGGAGAAGGACCTGCCGGGTCTTGCGGAACGTTTGCGGCCGATGCTCAGCAGCTCTTCGGAGCTGAATTCGTATGCTCATGTTTTGCAGGCTGCGGGAGAAAAAGATAAGGCGGGGATTGCGCTGAAACTGAATTCCATGATTTTTCCAGCAAAAAACTAATTTCCGGGATAAACCCTATTTTTGCAATCTTAAAATAATGAACGTGAGTAGAAAAATCAGCTTATCCATCCTTTGTTTTTGTTTGTGCGTGTCGGTAATGGCTCAGGTGAAAAAACCAGTGCCTGTAAAGGGCGAATCCGCAAAGACCATTCATACGGGCGCCCCCGCTCCTTATCTGAAAACGGTTCAGGACTCGCTGAGCTATGCGATCGGGCTGAGCGTTGCCAATTTTTACAAACAACAGAATATTACCGAGATCAACAATGCGATTGTTACCAGGGCCATCAATGACGTGATGAAGAAGGGCAAAGTGCTCATGGACGATCAGCAGGCCAATACCTGTATCAGCGGATATATACAAAAAACCAAATCGGAAAAAGCATCCGGCAATAAAAAGATCGGCGAAGATTTTCTCGCAGCCAACAAGAACAAGCCTGGCGTGATCAGCCTTCCCAGCGGGCTGCAGTATGCCGTGATCAAAGAGGGCACCGGCCCTAAGCCGGCTGCCACCGATAAGGTGAAATGTCATTATCACGGAACGCTGATCGATGGCAGGGTCTTCGACAGCTCCGTCGACAGAGGCCAACCCATCGAACTGGAAGTAAACCATGTGATCCCTGGATGGACAGAGGCCCTGCAGCTGATGTCTGTGGGGAGTAAATGGAAATTATTCGTGCCTTCCAACCTGGCATATGGCGATCAGCAGGCCGGTCCGTTAATTGCCCCCGGCTCGACGCTGATCTTCGATGTAGAACTACTGGATATCGTGAAATAGCTACTTATAAGGGCCGGGCTCCCCCGGCCCTTAAATTTAATCCTATGGGTAAAATCCTTCTACTGATCATTGGCCTGCACCTGTTCCAGGATATAAGGGTCGCTACATTCTCCACGGGCAAGGCCGATACCGGCAATTACGAAAGCCTTTCCTTCTGGATCAAGGGCGGTAAGCGGGCCTATATCCGCTATGCCAACGGAAAAGATGTCGAAGACATCGATCTCAATTATCAGGGTCTGGATTATTCGACCGGGAAAACCGGTTTCAAGGTTGTTTTTCCCGACAACAAGAATCTTTTCTATATCGTTCCCGTTGGTGATACTCTGCTGGTGACCGACAAAACAAAAATCTATCACAAGCTCTTTATCTGGGAGAATGAAGGCAGCACCGACAGCCTTTCCAATTGTGCCATCTGCGCAACCGATGCGAAGGACGCCATGGGCATCGTCAGGGAATATTTTTTAAAATGACCGGAGCCCCCGACCGAAGGCCCCGGCTGGAATGACGTTAATTGATATTTACCAGCTTGTCCTTTGGATATTTTACACTGTAGCTTATTCTGAATTTTTTGCTCTCGCCCGGCGCGAGCTGCAGCTTCCAGGTAAGTACGCCTGTCTCCTTGTTCACTTCCGCGCCGCTGCTGTCCAGCAGCTCACCCTCAATCTCCTTATCGGTGCTCAGCGGATACTGGTCTTTCAGCAACATCTGTAATTTTTCCTTTTTGTTGTTCTTTACCGTGATCTCATAGGTCAGGATCTGTTTTTTATTGCTGCCCATGAATTTAACGCTGCTGTAGTCCACCAGCTTTTCCCTTTTTACCACTACCCTCTTATCTCTTCCAAGCGTAAGGTTGAGCGTATCCTGTGTGGAATTGGGGTCGATAAAGGATTTGCCGATGTAGGTGCCTTCGAAGATGATATTGGCTTCGCCCGGCAGCAGGTTCAGCTTCCCCCAGTCCGGCAGCTCTCCCAGCAGATACGCGTCCTTGTCCAGCCTTGGGGCGGAGTAATATTTGTAGGTGGAAGGCGCTTCATATTCCTTGAGCACGACGTTCTGCTCCTTGCCATTGGAGGGAATATCATAGGGAATGTCGATGTCGAAAACCACATTCATTTCATTATCCCGGACGGAGATATAACCGTCCAGGCTATTGGAATCGAGGACTGTCTTCTTAAGGAGACCTCCGACGCTGGACTTATCCGCCTGGTCGTCCCCGAAATTATTCCTGAGCTTAAAGGCTATCGACTGGATCGTATTGGAACGGAAGTCTTTTTCCATGGCGGCCACGGGGTCCGTGTAGCTGAGGAACCATGTTCTCAGCACGGGGGCATTCCCCTGCTGGTTAGGAACGGAAGTCGAAAGCGTAAGCTTCACCTGTCGCCAGTCGATGCCCGAGGTCTGTACCAGCTTAGCTTTGTAAAGGAGCTTCAGCGGAGTATTGATGTTAACCACCCGCAGGTCATAGGATGGATTCCAGTAAGCCGTAGGGGTCAGATAAGAAACGGTAAAATTATAGGATCCGGCATCGGGGCTCAGCAGTTGCAAAACGATACGACCCGATGTAATGGTGTTGAGTTTATCCTCTTCCCGTATCTGGCTCTCCAGTTTTGCGGCAAGCTTTTTCAGCCGGACTTCTTTTTCTTTATAAAGGCTGAGCTCATTCTGAAGCTCAAGGGATTTTTGCTTGTAATAATCCATCATCTTCATCAGCTCGGAGACGCTGAGGCCCGTGTTCGTGCCGCGTATTTCCTTATTCGCCTTCAGCAGCTCCAGCAGATCGTTATCGGCCTGCATCAGCACGGCTATCTTCTCCTGCTCTTTCCTGTTTGTTTCCAGTGAGTCCTCAAGCTTCTGGATCAGCGCGGATTTTGTCGCCGCCTTCAGGAATTCCTTTGAGAACTCTACGGACATAATGGTGACATCGCCCGGGCAGCCGACCTGTATGCTGCTGACATCGATATTATTGCTGACGTCACCGATGACCAGCTCGTTATTTCCCTGATGCAGCGTGGCGATGGCCTCATGGGTCAGCTCGGCACCGGTGCGGTAGACAGTCGCCGATCGCAGCACGGAGGTGACGGAGATCTTGTCTCCGTCACCACGGACGATCTTATTTCCGCAGACGGTTTTATCCATGCAGATGATCTTATTTCCCCGGACGATCTTATCTCCGCAGATGATCTTATCTCCGGCGATTGCCCGGAGGAAGGGGGTGATGGATATGACGATAAATAATAAAGTAAAGATATTAACGGGAGTACGGCGCGCGTTCCGTCGCAGAGAACTGTTCATGTTACCTGATTTTAGTGATACAATACCAGGCAGATGCAAGAATTGGGAGGATTACATAAAAGATTTTGTATCCAGATAAGGTTCTAAAAAAAATCAGAGGGGAAGTATTTAGTTTTGTTTTGTTAAACCTTAAAACGAAAACCATGAAACTTGAAAAACAATTTTTAGAAGTCGTGCAATTGATAAAACAGGCACAATCCAATGCATATAAAGCTATCAACGTTGAATTAATCAATTGTAACTGGCAGGTGGGAGAATATATCAGCAACCGGATAGCTCAGGCAGCATGGGGCAATAAAACTGTTGATGAATTGGCATTATTTATAGAAAAACGTCATCCTGATCTGAAGGGGTATAGCCGCAGCGCCCTTTATCGGATAAGACAATTTTATGAAACCTACCGGAATAGCAAATTTGTCGCGCCGGTGGCGCGACAAATACAAAACAATAATAATCATTTGATTAAGACTGCCAAGCCCGTGGTAGGACAAATGGAATTATCTGACATCCGGACTACTATCCTTTCTGCTATAAACTGGACAAACCATCTTATTATTCTTTCAAAGGCGAAAACAGAAGAAGAAAGAGAGTTTTATATCCGTCTGAGTATCCGGGAAAATTATGGAAAACGGGAGTTGGAGCGGCAAATATGCAGCAGCATTTTTGAAAGAGTTAAAATGGGAAATCTGAAACTCTCCTCGAAACTAAGAGACATTAATCCTGGCATCTCAAACACGTTTAAGTCGGACTATGTATTGGAGTTTTTAAATCTTCCGATGCCACATAGTGAAAATGATCTGCAAAAAGCCCTGATCGTCCAAATGAAGACCTTTATTCTTGAATTAGGTAAAGACTTTTTATTTATGGGTGAAGAGTACAGGATACAGGTAGGCAACAGCGACTTTAAAACAGATCTGCTCTTTTTTCACCGAACACTGCAATGCATGGTCCTTTTTGAGTTAAAGACCGATAAGTTTAAACCGGAATATTTAGGGCAACTCAATTTTTACCTGGAAGCTCTGGACAGAGACGTAAAAAAAGAGCATGAAAAGCCCAGTATCGGAATATTGCTATGTACCGGGCAGGATAACGAGGTAGTGAGATATTCATTAAACAGGAGTTTATCTCCTGCGTTAGTGGCAGCATATCAAATGCAATTACCCGATAAGAAGCTATTACAACAAAGGCTTCATGAGATCATTGAAAATAATGATTCCAGAAAGTCAATCATTTAATACACATTATGATAAAGCATAAATTGTCGCACCAGTGGTGCGACAATTATAAATAACTGATAATAAATGTATTACAACTTTGTGTGATCGGGTCATTTATACAACAGATCATAGTATTCATGCGCCATGCGGCCAGCGTCGAACTGGTAGCGGACATCCCGCATGCCGTTCTTGGCGATCTGTCTCCAGGTATCGTATTTATCATAGTAGACCGGGAGTATCTCTTTCAGCAGGATATCGTAGATCTTTTTCAGATCATAGTCATCCTGTTCCTGCACGTGCATATTGGCGTAATCCGTCTTGGGCACCACGAAGCCATTGTTACCGTGATTGATAAATTCCGGGATCCATCCGTCATCGGTGGAAAAGTTGACGGCGCCGTTCATGGCCGCTGTCATCCCGCTGGTGCCGGATGCTTCGCGTGGTACGCGTGGATTATTCAGCCAGCAGTCCGCCGCCTGTTTCAGCCGCTTGGACAGGGCCAGCTCATAGCCGATCACGACCGCTACATTTTTATAGTTCTTGCTCAGATGGACGAGGTGATTGAATTCATTGATCGCGGGATAGTCCATCGGGTAAGGCTTGCCCGCCCAGATGATCTGTACGGGATATTTGGTGTCGCTGACCAGACGCTCCCACTGTTCTGCATCCCTTGTCAGGAAATCGGCGCGTTTGTAGCCCGCAAAACGCCTTGCCCAGACGATGGTAAACACATTCGGATCGAAAACTTTTCCGGTCTGATCGGCCACGATCTCGAAAGCTCTTTTCTTCATGTATTTCTTGCGGTCGTCCCACCAGTAGTCATTGCCTTCCTCCATCTTCCGGTATAACTCCTTATCGGCCCAGTACCGCCAGTTCTGGGCATTGGTAATCGAGATGATGGGACAGATACCGCTGTATTTGCTCCAGAGCGCCCTCGAGACGTCCCCATGCAGACGGGATACGCCATTGGCCAGATGGGCAAACCGCAGGGCGACCAGCGAATGGTTGAAGGCATCGTCCTCGATGCCCGTCAGTTTCCGCGTCTCCTCCACGGTAAGACCGCAGAAGTAGCTCATTTTATGACAGAGGAAAATATCGTGCTTTTCATTTCCCGCCTCCTCTGGCGTATGTGTCGTGAACACGAGACGCTTGCGGACCTCGCCGATATTGTGGTTGTATTTTTTATACAGGTGGAATGCCGCGCTCAGTCCATGCGCTTCGTTCAGATGATAGAGATCCGGGTTGAAGCCCAGTTCATCAACCAGCTGCGCCCCTCCTACCCCGAGCAAGATGAATTGCGCCACTTTTGTAGCTACGTTGGCATCATAAAGACGATGGGTGATCGTCTGGGAAACGTAATCGTTTTCGGGAAGGTCGGTGCTCAATAAAAATAAGGGAGCGCTTTTAAAGGTCTCGGGATTCAGGTAAAAGGCTTTTACCCAGACTGGATGTTCGTGTATAATGACCTGGAATTTTATACCCGTGTCTTCGAGGAAGCTGTATTGTTTCTCCATCCAGGTGACCTGGAGGGTCTGGTCCTGGTTGCGGGCCTGGTCATAATACCCATATTTCCAGAGGATACCTATACTGATCATATTCTGACGGAGCTCATAGGCGCCGCGCAAATGCGACCCGGCCAAAAATCCCAGGCCCCCGCTGTAAATTTTCAGGGGTTGGTGGACAGCAAATTCCATCGAGAAATAGGCAACTTTTTTTGAATAGCGTTCATCTACCGTATAAGGCACATTAAAATTTCTAAAGCTCATAGCTGTTCCGGTGTTTAGAATCAAAGAATTACGCAATATAACGGATAATCTTCAATTGAATTGTCCGGCGGAGCAGCGCGGCTAGTTCATCCTTTCTTTTTCCCCGGTCTGGCTTTGGCCTCCTTATGCTTTTCATAATACCCTTCGAAGAAGCACCGGATATCCCTGTGGTTGCCGCAGCCACCCGTTTCTTTCATGGAGACACCGGATGGGCTGAAGGAAAACTCTACCATACAGGGGTCTCCATTTGCCATATAACGCGCTACGGAAGGGGAAATGAATTTCGCCTGTCCCTTCAGCTCCCCTTTACATTCGCCGTTGTCCTTTTCGAAATGGACGAAAAATAAGATCCGTGAAGGGTCTTTGCCATCGCGGACGGAAACGATATTCTTTTTGTCCTGGGAATAGTCGCCGGTAAATTTATGTTTGTGCGGCAGGGTGTCGATTGGGTTATAGACGGGAACCGGCCTGGAGACGGCATCGTTTGACTCGGTCATGATCAGCATGAACAGACCGGCGTCATTGTAGATATAAGCGTCTTTTTTGTACATGATCTGACCTCCGGGCGCTTTGCGCTGGTGAGAGACCGTGATCGTATACTTCGGATCTATGGCGACCTGACCGGTGACGCCTGACTCATTGTCCAGATAGATCACTGGCCTGGCCGCGGAGAATTTGTTTTTTTTATCGAAGCAGAGGATCAGAAGAGCCTTTCTGGAAGGCGCCAGGGCCTTGACCAGGAGGTAGGTCTCATGTTCCGGAACGCCGATCCTGCCGGCTGCATAGAGCCTTGGCCTTCCTTCCCGGCCAAAATACCGCGACAGGACGCTGTCGGGGACGAAGCGGAGGAACAGCTTATAGTTAATGGCGATCGAATCCGATTCTTTATGCCGCAGCAGCGTGTCCCCTGCCGCCCAAGGCAGTTTCAGCGGCTGGAAAAACTCTATAAAGTCATGGACATCCACCTCTTCGTCATTTTCCGCAAGGGACACCTTCTTGCTTTTGCAGGAAAACAACAGGCCTGACAAAACGAACAGCAACAGGTATTTTTTCATACAATATTATATTGGGTCCAATTGGTGTCTAAAAGTAACCATTCGCGCTATAACCGGAAAAAATGATTCTTTGATTTATCAAATTTTAATTTTAGATTTGTCTAAATTTAATTTTAGTCAGTAGTAAATAAGCGACACCGCTGCTGGAACCATTCAAGCTCATCCGAAAGCATTTTTATGAAATACTCTCCCAGCAAAGAGAATCACCTGAAGGCCATCTATCATTTGCAGAATGAACAGGGCCTGGTGACTACGAATGCCCTTGCCGCCGCATTGCAGACCAGGCCTGCCTCCGTAACGGATATGCTGAAAAAGCTGAAGGAACAGAAATTACTGCTGTACGAGCGGTATAAGGGATTCAAGCTGAGCAACGAAGGCAAGAAGGCCGCCGTTCAGATCATCCGCAAGCACCGGCTTTGGGAATATTTTCTGGTAAAAAAACTGCAGTTCGGCTGGGATGAAGTGCATGAGATCGCCGAGGAACTGGAACATATCAGCAGCAAGAAGCTGGTGGACCGGCTGGACGCTTTCCTGGGCTTCCCCGATACCGATCCGCATGGCGATCCTATCCCCGACAGCCTCGGAAGGTTTGTCGTCAGAAGACAGGTAAGCCTTTCGGAACTGCCGCTGAACAAGAGCGTCCTCGTATCGGGCATCGCAAGCCAGACAACGGAGATGCTTGAATTGTTGCAGTACAATAATATCCGCCTGGGTACCCGGCTGGAAATAAAAAAGAAATTCCCTTTTGATAATTCCCTGGAAGTAAAGATCCGCAACCGCCCGGCGGTAACGATCAGTGCCCAGGTCGCAAAAAACGTATTGGTAAAAGATGATGAATAACCTATTCCAGAAAAATGTTTCACTGAGCGAGGTGCATGGCAGCGTGGACGCCACGGGGAAGGGCTCCTGGTGGAGACAGGCCTTTGTTTTTTTCGGCCCTGCCTATCTGGTAAGCGTAGGGTATATGGACCCCGGCAACTGGGCTACGGACCTCGCCGGAGGAAGCCAGTTCGGCTACTCGCTGATCTGGGTACTGCTGATGAGCAATCTGATGGCGATCCTGTTGCAGAACCTGTCCGCGAGACTAGGCATCGTGAGGGGAAGGGATCTGGCGCAGGCCAACCGGGAAGTCTACCCCCGCTATGTCAACCTTTCCCTTTATGTCCTGGCCGAGATCGCCATAGCGGCCTGTGATCTGGCGGAAGTCCTCGGTATGGCCATCGGTATCCAGCTGCTGACGGGTCTGCCACTGGTGTACGGCGTCTGCATTACCGTACTGGATACTTTCCTTCTCCTGTTCCTGCAGCGGCTGGGCATGCGCCGGATGGAAGCATTTATCATAGGCCTCATTGCGATCGTCGGGTTTTCCTTCCTGGTAGAGATCCTGCTGGCCAAACCAGCCCTTGGGGAAATAGCCGCCGGCCTGGTCCCCCGTTTGCCCGGAAAGCAGGCCCTGTATATCGCGATCGGTATCATCGGGGCCACCGTTATGCCCCATAACCTATATCTGCATTCGGCCCTTGTACAGACCCGCAAGATCCGTCCGGGCGAAGAATCGGTTCGCAAAGCTTTAAAAATCAATTTTTTAGATAGCACGATCGCGCTGAATCTGGCTTTTTTCGTGAATGCGGCGATCCTCGTGCTGGCAGCCACCGTTTTTTTCAAGACCGGCAAGACGGATGTTGCCTCGATAAAAGAAGCGCACCGTCTCCTGCCCATGCTGGGAACCAATCTTGCGCCAAAACTCTTCGCGATAGCTCTGATAGCCGCAGGCCAAAGCTCCACGATCACCGGGACGCTGGCCGGCCAGATCGTCATGGAAGGATATCTCCAGCTACGCATCAATCCATGGATGAGGAGACTGCTGACGAGGTTAGTGGCCATCGTGCCGGCGGTGCTCGTTATCAGTCTGACCGGAGAGCAGGCGGCGGATGAACTGCTGATCCTGAGCCAGGTCATTCTGAGCATACAACTGGGATTCGCCATTATCCCCCTGATCCATTTTGTGAGCGACAGAAAAACGATGGGGATCTTTACCATCAAACCCATCATAAAGTGCCTGGCCTGGCTGGTGGCCTCCGTGTTGGTATATCTCAATGTCAAGCTGGTATCCGAAGAGGCGTCCCAGTTCTTCGGCGCCCGGGGGAACCTGGGCTGGAAGATCCTTATCGCTGGCGGGAGCGTTTCGGGCATTCTTTTGTTGCTGTATATCTTTCTGCATCCCTGGCTGAACCGACAGGCCCTCCAGGGCTCTTTCCAGGTGCATCCGCCTTCCCGGACAGGCAATCTGCTGGATCTGCAGAGGCCGGTCTTTCCGCATATCGCCGTCGCTCTCGATTTCAGCGAGAACGACGAGAAATTACTAGCCTATGCCATCGGTCAGGGCAACGAAAGCACGCGGTATCTGCTGATCCACGTAGTGGAGAGCGCCTCGGCTCGTATGCTGGGAAAGGAAAGCGACGATTATGAGACCCGCAAAGACCAGGAAAGACTTGATTTCTATAAGGATTCGCTGGCGGTGCAGGGGATCGAAAGCGTTACCCGTCTGGGGTTCCGGCATCGCAGCCGGGAGATCGCAAGGATCGTAAAAGAAGAAAAGGCGGATATGCTCGTCATCGGCGCACACGGGCACAGCGGGCTGAAAGACATCCTGTATGGCGAAACGGTGAATTCGGTCCGTCATGAATTAAAGATCCCGGTGCTTATCGTGAATTTGTGAAGGGGCGCCCCCACCCCGCCTGGGCTGCAACAAATGCTTCAGCCGGCTGAAGGTCTCCGGCTTGATATTCAGATAGGAGGCGATATATTTCTGAGGTACCCGCTGGAGGATATGGGGATGTGTCCTGATGTATTCCAGAAACCGTTCTCTGGTGCTTTTCTGCAGCTGATCAAAATAGCGGGAATCCTTTCTGATGAAGAGGTCCGACATCAGCAACCTTCCGAGGCGCTCGGCCTTGGGGACCTGTTCATATAATTGCTGCAGGCTGTCAAAGCTTATAGAAATAAAGACGGTGGGCTCGATGGTCTCGATCCCGGGGCCTGACGGCGCCTGGGTATGAAAGGAAAGCTCCGAATGAACGATATGCCCTTCCGTAGCAAGCTGAAGGGTGATATCACCGTCCTTCACGGGCAGGTATTTACGGGCAAGTCCCTGAACGATGAGATTGATATATTTGTCCACTTCCCCAGGCTTGACCACCATGCCTTTCTTTTCGAACTCACGGATCTCGAGATAGGGCAGTATAAGCTGAAACTCGGTCCTGGACAGCGGAACGAATCCGGACAGGTAATGCCAGAGCTTTTCAAGCGCTTCTTTATAGGGAGATTTTTTCTGGCTCTTCATAAAGAAGGATTTTTGGGCCGCTTGCGCAACTGGTTTTTCAGCCGGCTGAAGGTCTCGGGCTTCATATTCAGGTAAGAAGCAAGGTACTTCTGGGGCACCCTTTGGACAAGGTCCTGGTTGCTCCGGACAAAGCGGGTGAACCGTTCATGGGCATCCATCCGGATGCATTCATGCTCCCATTCTTCTTTCTGCAGGAAGAAATGGGTGATGATCAGGCGGCCAAGCCTTTCGATGCGGGGGCTTTCCCTGTACAATTTTTCAACCTGTTCTTTAGAGATGGAGAGAAAGGTAGAAGGCACGAGGGCCTCGACGGAATATGTCGAGGGGTTACCGGACAAGAAGGAAACGGAAGAGCTGATGATATCGCCTTCCCTCGCGATCTGTGTGATGACTTCCTCCTTACCCTTATGAAAGAATTTACGGGCAAGCCCTTTTACTACAAAATTCAGATAGGTCTCCACCTCACCAACCCCGATCAGTTGTTGTCTTTTATTAAAATTCCGGATTTCGAGCATCTGCGCCAAAAGAGCAAACTCTTCGTTGGTTAATGCTACATACCTGGACACGTATTGTCTCAATGTATCTAACATTCGTGCGGTGGATTGTGTTGTTGGATTACAAACATACAAAAAAGAAAAAAATCCTGCCCCGCTCATTTGGCGAACGGCGTTCGCCTGGCTCAACCGAGCAGAGCGAAGGTTGCGAACGAGGAAGAGCAAGGAACGCCGCTCTGCCGAAGTTCTCCCGACATGAGACCTTGAGCGCGACGGGGATAATTTTCAAAAAAACCCCGGACGCGCTCATTTATATTCGGCAAAACCTTGTAGGTTTGCTCACTTTTGACTATAAAAAAGAGAGAAATATGGCAAAAAAAATCAAAGTAGCAAATCCCGTAGTGGAACTGGACGGGGACGAAATGACCCGGATCATCTGGAAATTCATTAAAGACAAATTAATTCTGCCATACCTGGATGTCGATATCAAATATTTTGACCTGGGTGTCGAGTACCGCGATCAGACCAATGATCAGGTGACTATCGATGCGGCAAATGCCATCAGAGAGCATGGGGTTGGTATAAAATGTGCTACCATCACGCCTGATGAAGCGCGGGTAACCGAATTCCATCTGAAGCAGATGTGGAAAAGCCCCAATGGCACGATCCGCAATATCCTGGATGGCACCGTATTCCGCGAGCCGATCGTTATGAAAAATGTTCCCCGTCTGGTAACCAACTGGACGGCGCCGATCATCGTAGGCCGCCATGCTTTCGGCGACCAATACCGGGCCACCGATACGGTGATCAAAGGGAAAGGCAAGCTGACAATGACCTTCAC
>DATHHO010000053.1:0-12988 GCA_035317125.1 Puia sp. | reverse complement strand
TCTAAGCGTGAAACCTTCCACAAGATGAGTTTTCTTTTAAGGGTCGTCAGAGACTATGACGTTGATAGGCTACAGGTATAAAAATGGTAACATTAAAGCCGAGTAGTACTAATTGCCCGTATGCTTTAATTTTTTTTATTATCTCATGACTTCGGTCATGGTTAATAATACTCACTTTGTATTACAGCTTCCCAATATGTACATTATTAACCTCCCTTCAATTTCTTTATTGAGATCAAAGGTTGGTGTATATTCTTATGGTGGTTTTGCCGAGGGTGTTCACCTCTTCCCATACCGAACAGAGAAGTTAAGCCCCTCATGGCCGATGGTACTGCACCACAATGCGGGAGAGTAGGTAGCTGCCATATTCATTTAGCCCGTTCAGATTATTCTGAACGGGTTTTTTTATGCCCATACCGCTCGCCGGCCTCGAGGGCCGCGGAACAAAGTGCCGCCGCTGCAACGCTCCAGCCCCGGAGACGATCACCCTCACCTGATGCCGGATCCGGCCGCCCGATTGCGCCGGCATTGTCCCCAATGCGCATAAATAAAAAATCCTTCCAGGTATTACTACCAGGAAGGATTTGAACAAAGATGTATTGATTAGAATAAATTAATAATCCCTGTTGTAGCCACCGCCGCCACCGCCGCGATCGAAGCCACCTTTTTTGTAGCCACCGCCTCCGCCACCGCCGCCGAAGCTTCTTTTCTTGTAACCACCACCGCCTCCGGCTCCGCCGCCCTGTTGTTTAGGCTGCGACTCGTTGACGATGATCTTACGGCCCATTACTTCACTGTCGTAGAGGTTGGTGATAGCAGCCTGCGCTTCGCCATCGTCTTCCATTTCTACGAAACCGAAGCCTTTGCTGCGGCCTGAAACTTTGTCTTTTACAATTTTGGCAGACCCAACGGTGCCGTGTTGCTCAAAAAGATTCCGGAGATCCTCATCGGTCATTTGCCAGGAGAGGTTGCCTACATAGATGTTCATTGTACAAAAAATTAAAAAATGAAAAAAAAACACACTCTACTTTTAGTATACAATGAACCGTGGAATCTGACCGAAAAGAAAGTTACGACAGCACACAATAAAACTAAAAACAATAGAGCTATTGTAAAGATAGGGATTTTTATTACTTATCGAAATTTTGTGTTAAATCTCTGGAAATAGCAGCTAATCAGCCTCTTGGAGCCTTTTGTCACCCTGAAAACAGGGTTTGTACCGGCCCCTTTTGATATTTTTTAAGGAATTCCAGGCATCCCGGTGACGCCAATAAAAAAGCCCGTGATTTATTCACGGGCTTTCAAATAAATAACTATTTGTTTATCATGCTGCCTATTCGGCCGATACTTCGAACTCTACTTCCGTCTCGTTGCCATTGCCAAAGTCGATCTTCGCCTTGTAGCTGCCCAGTTCCTTCACTTCGTCGATGATCGTGATGCGGCGGCGGTCGATCTCATAGCCTTTCTGGTCGCGGATGGCGCGTGCGAGCTGCACGGACGTCACGCTGCCGAAGATCTTTCCGCTGGTGCCTGTCTTGGCGCCTACCTTGAGCGGAGATGCCTTCAGGACCTCGATCACCTTGTTGATCTCGGCGAGCAACTTGGCTTCCTTCTTCTTGAGCTGCTTCTGCCTTTCCTCCAGTTGCTTGAGGTTGGATGGATTGGCCTCTACCGCCAGTTTGCGCGGGATGAGGTAGTTGCGGCCATACCCGTTCTTCACGCTTACTTTCTCGTGAGCGGCGCCCAGGTTATCTACGTCTTGAATCAAAATGATTTCCATAAACTGTTGTCGTTTGTTCACCGTTGTCCCAATCCACCGTTTGCCGTGCAACCGGCGGACTGTTTCCCGTCGGAGACGGGATTAGGGTGAGGTTACTTTAAAAGATCCGTTACATAAGGCAGTAATGACATCTGACGGGCTTTCTTCACCGCGTCGGATACCTTACGCTGATATTTCAGAGAATTACCCGTGATGCGGCGGGGCAATAATTTACCCTGCTCGTTCAGGAATTTCTTCAGGAATTCCGCGTCCTTGTAGTCGATATACCTGATATGGTATTTCTTGAAACGGCAGAATTTCTTCGCGCGCTTCTCCGGCTTGATGGCCGTGAGGTACTTAATCTCATTTGCTTTTGCCATGGGTTACGCCTCCAATTTTTCGGTTCCTGTAGGTACGCCTTTTCTCTTTCGGTTGTTGTACTCGACGGCGTATTTATCGAGTTTCGTAGCCATGAAACGCAGAATGCTTTCATCGCGGAGAATCTGAATTTTCAGCTTCTCATTGAAGTCGGATGGCGCATCGTATTCCAGAACCCAGTACAGACCGGTAGTTTTTTTCTGGATGGGATACGCCAGTGATTTAAGACCCCAGGGATTTTCGTGCACCACTGTTCCTCCGTTATCTTTGATAAAGGCAGTGTATTTTTTCTGGGCGACTTTGTAGTCTTCCTCAGATAGCACAGGGGTAAAAATCACCATCAATTCGTAATTGTTCATGATCCCTGTTTTTGGTTTAAAAATGAATAATGCTGTGTATTCCCGCCTGCCCCGTCCGGCTATAAACCGGTCTGCGTACAAACGGGGTGCAAAGGTAATGCATCCCGGGGAAATTACCGGGGGAAATCGGATCATTTTTGGCATTTCTCCCTGGTTGCTGAGCGTGTCCTCCACCTCGCCTGCCCCGATGTCGCCGATGATCCCAGTTGGTTAGTTTTCAATTATCTGGTTATCATATTGTTGTGCATTACTGATGGATCTCCCCCGATCCTGCCGCCGCGCCCCGGCCCTAAGGAAGAGGTCAGGTATTGCCCGGAGGCAGGGACTGACCGGGGCTGCAGATCGGGCAGGAGCCGGCGACGGCGGCAGCCGAAGAGTTGATCGCGCCGGCCCCGGCAGGTTGACAGTGTGTCAGATTCGGGGTAAATGGCATTTTGTTTGTTGAATGCTCTTGCCGCTGATCCAGCGGATACCATCAGCTCCCAAAATCATTAAAATATGCAAAAAGGAAATATCCGCGTTCAGACCGAGAACATCTTCCCCATCATCAAGAAGTTCCTCTACAGCGACCACGACATTTTTATCCGTGAGCTGGTCAGCAATGCCGTGGATGCCACGCAGAAGCTGAAGACCCTCTCCTCATCCGGCGAGGCAAAGGGCGAACTTGGTGATCTGGGCATCGATATCCGGCTGGATATTGAAAAAAAGACGATCACCATCTCCGATAAGGGGATCGGCATGACGGCCGAAGAGGTCGACAAGTTCCTGAACCAGGTGGCCTTCAGCGGGGCGGAAGAATTCCTGAACAAATACAAGGGGCAGAATGAGGCGAACATTATCGGCCATTTTGGCCTGGGCTTCTACTCGTCCTTCATGGTGAGCGAAAAGGTGGAAGTGATCACCAGGAGCTACAAGGAAGACGCCGTTGCGGTCCGGTGGGAATGCGATGGCAGTCCCGAGTATACCCTTGAGCTGGAAGGCGCCGGTGGCGATGGCACGGGTGAAGCTGCCACGGAGGCCGGACCCGGCTGGAGCAAGCCGGAAAGAGGCACCGACATCATCCTGCATATCAACGACGAGAGCGCTGAGTTCCTCGATGCCGAACGGATCCGGAACATCCTCAAAAAATTCTGCCGGTTCCTCCCCGTGCCGATCCGGTTCGAAGGCACTCAGCTGAACAATACCAACCCGGCCTGGACGAAAAAACCCAGCGAGCTGACCCCCCAGGATTACCAGGACTTTTATAAAGAGCTTTATCCTTACGGCGAGGCCCCGCTCTTCTGGATCCATCTCAACGTGGATTTCCCTTTCCATCTGACGGGGATCCTCTATTTCCCGAAGATCAAACAGAGCTATGAAATGCAGAAGGACAAGATCCAGCTCTACAGCAATCAGGTCTTCGTCACCGATGAAGTAAAGGATATCGTTCCTGAATTCCTGATGCTCCTGCATGGCGTCATCGACAGCCCGGATATACCGCTGAACGTCAGCCGCAGTTATTTACAAGGGGACCCGAACTTAAAAAAAATAAACGGCCATATCACCAAAAAAGTGGCGGATAAACTGGACGAGCTCTTTACCAAAGAAAGAAAGGAATTCGAAGAAAAGTGGGAGAGCCTCGGCCTGTTCGTGAAATATGGCATGATGACAGACGACAAATTCCTCGAAAAAGCCCTGAAGTTCCATATCATGGAAGACAGCAAAGGCGGCAAGTTCTACACACTCGACGAATACAGGACGGAAACCGAATCCCTGCAGAAAAATAAGGAAGGCAAGCTGGTGATCCTTTATACCAGCAACCCGGTGCAGCAGGACAGCTATATCCAGCAGGCCCTTGTAAAAGGATATAAGATCGTGAAGCTGGAGACGATCGTGGATGCGGCGTTTATCAATCAGATGGAAATGAAATGGCCGGATGTGCATTTTACAAGGGTGGATTCGGATATCGCCGATAACCTGATCGACAAGGCCGAGGCATCGGAAACGGTCCTGAACAAGGAAGAAGAGGATCAGTTGAAGGAGCTCTTCAGCAGAGAGGCCTCGGGATTGCATGTCACGGTGGAAATAAAGGGACTGAGCCCGGAAGCCCCGCCGGTGCTGGCGACAAGACCGGAATTCATGCGGCGCATGAAAGATATGGCCGCCATCAACGGACAGATGGGTGGGTTTTATGCCAGCATGCCCGATGAAGTGACCCTGACCGTCAACGGCAATCATCCGATCTATCAGTCGGTGCTGAAACAGGAAGACAAGAACAAACAGGAGCAGCTGGTACATAATCTCGCGGACCTCGCCTTCTTGTCGCAGGGCCTGCTGAAAGGAAATGAGCTGACGGCATTTATCCAGCGGAGCGTGGACCTGATGAGCGGTGCGCAGGCGCAGAAGAGCCGGATCATACTGGAGGCTTAAGGCGGGCCTGGCAAAATCAGGTCCGGAATCGGATTGCGGTGCGAAATGGGTAGCGGGACGATGGTGCCGGGAGTGATCAGACCGGGACCGCATCGCTAAGATCTGCTCCGCTCCAGATCGATGACCTTGAGCTGGAGCGTCTTCTGATTGTTCCATTCGTTGTCCTCGAGGGTGAAGACCACATCGACGGGTTGCCGGTTGGCCAGCAGCGGAAATTTTTCCGCCAGGCCGAAGCCGATACCGGTCAGCTGGATATCGCCCTGCACCAGCGAGAAACGGATATGTTGCTCCTTGACGATCCGGGAATAGCCGTTGTCCACGAGCCGCCTGGCGACAAAGACCGGTTGTGTATTCCCGGGGCCAAAGGGCTGCATCTGGGAGAGTACATTATAAAAAGCGGGCCTGATCGATGCAAAATCAAGCTCCGCATCGATGCAGAGCTCGGGGACCAGCGAACGCGGCTCGATCATGGCGGCCACCGTTTCCTCGAATTTTATACTGAAGGCTTCTATATTCTCCGGCAGCAGGGTGAGCCCGGCCGCCGCGAAATGGCCTCCATAGCCCAGTAAATGTTCCCGGCAGGCATGGATGGCCTCATAGACATTGAAGCCGATCACGCTCCTCGCGCTGCCGGCGATCATTTCCCCGCTGCGGGTAAGCACGACAGTTGGCCGGTAATATCTTTCCACAAGCCGGGATGCGAGGATGCCCACCACGCCTTTATGCCAGTGGGGCTGGAACAGGACAGTGGATCTTCTCAGGGGCTGTGGGCCGTCTTTCTCCAGGATGGCCAGTGCTTCTTCCGTCATGCTGGAGTCGGCTTCCTTGCGGTCGGTATTGTCGGATTGCAGCATAACGGCATAGGCCAGCGCTTCCTCAAAATTCCTGGCGATGAACATCATGACGGCTTTCTTCGCATCGTCCATCCGGCCGGCCGCGTTCACCCGCGGGGCGATCATATAGATCAGGTTGTTGATACTGAGCTCTTTTTGCAGGTCGCTCAGCTGGATCAGCGCCCGGATCCCGTTATTCGGGTTCTCATTCACTTTTTTCAGGCCAAAATAAGCAAGGATACGGTTCTCCCCGTCGATAGGCACGATATCGGCCGCGATGGCCGTGGCGACCAGGTCCAGATAGGCGAAGGCCTCTTCCGGCGGAAAATCCAGCTTCTGGGCCAGGGCGGTGATCAGCTTGAAGCCGACCCCGCAGCCACAAAGCTCCTTATACGGGTAAGGACAACCGTCCTGCTTGGGATTGAGGATGGCGACGGCAGGGGGCAGATGGGCATCGGGGAGATGATGGTCGCAGACGATAAAATCTATTCCAAGGGACGCGGCATAGCCGATCAGGTCGGCCGACTTGATCCCGCAATCGAGGGAAATGATCAGCGTGAAGCCATTCTCCTTTGCAAAATCGATCCCCATCTTCGAAACGCCGTATCCTTCCCGGTAGCGGAGCGGGATATAAAAATCCACCAGCCCCGGGAGATACCATTTCTGAAAGAACTGGAAAAGACAGGCCACGGACGTCGTGCCATCCACATCATAATCTCCGTAAACGAGGATCTTTTCCTGGTCGCGGAAGGCGGAGACGATGCGGCCAACGGCCTTGTCCATGTCCTTCATCAGCCAGGGATCGTGCAGGCCGCTCAGCTGAGGACGGAAGAAATCCCGCGCCTGGTCGAAGGTCTCGATGCCACGCTGTACCAGCACCTGACAGAGGACCGGGCTGATCTTCAACCCTGCCTGCAATGCAGCCGTCTTCCGGGGATCGGCGCTCAGTATGTTCCAGCGTTTCTGCATAATCGTTGGTTATCGTTGTCGGCAATATCTGGACGGGATGATCGTCTGGGCGCCTTCCTGCGCTCAGGCGCGAAGATCGTAAAAAGGCCGGTCAGTATTTCCGGTCCGTCGTGTACCGGACCAGCTCTTCCAGGCCTTTGCGGGTATCGCTGTCTTCGAATGTGTATAAAATACTCAATGCTTCGTCGCGGTAGGCATTCATTTTCCGGGTGGCGTATTCAATGCCACCGGCTTCCACCACCTTGTCGATGACCCGCCGCACTTTTTGCGGGTCCTTATTCTGATTCTTTATGATGTAGATGAGCTCCCTGCGGGTGGCCTTATCGGTGCTGTTCAGGGTATAGATAAGCGGCAGGGTGAGTTTTTTTTCTTTGATATCGTTCCCGGTCGGCTTGCCCACGTCTTCGCTGCCATAGTCGAAAAGATCGTCCTTGATCTGGAAGGCGACCCCGATCTTCTCACCGAAGCTGCGTAATTTATCGGTCAGGATCTCGTCGCCCGAAGCAGAAAAAGCGCCCGCCGCGCAGGAGGAGGCCAGCAGGGAAGCCGTCTTATTGCCGATAATTTCGAAGTAAACGTCTTCGCTCAGGTTGAGCGATCTTGATTTTTCGAGTTGCTGCAGTTCCCCTTCGCTGATCCGGCGGACTGCGTCTGACATAAGCTGTAAGATCCTGAAATCGTTATGGTCAAGGGACAACAATAGCCCTTTGGACAACAGATAGTCGCCCACCAGTACGGATACCTTGCTTTTCCATAGTGCGTATGTGGAGAAAAAGCCCCTTCTTTCCAGCGACTCGTCCACCACGTCGTCGTGTACCAGGGTAGCCGTATGCAATAACTCTACCAGGGATGCGGCCCGGTAGGTGGATTCGTTGATCTGACCGCAAAGTTTAGCCGATAACAGGACGAACATGGGCCTCATCTGCTTGCCTTTTCTGTTGACAATGAAGCGCATGATCCTGTCCAGCAAAGGAACCTGGCTTTTCACAGCCTCCTTGAACTTTTTTTCAAAAATGGCCAGTTCTTCACGTAATATGACTTGCGCTATCTTCATTGACCTGGGATCATTGACGAAAATTTTATTTTGGGCTGCTGAATTTGGGTAACAACGGGAAGCAATATTACTACTTTGAGAATATTTTCTTCCCAAAGCATCTAATTTTAAATTTAACTTGTCTAACGGTCCGATTAATAAGCATTTATTTTTATATGGATTGTTAAAAAAATTTGATTTTTGCTCGTCAAAACTCTATTTTTGCTCATATTCTTCTCAGGTTTAATTCATTCATTCACATAAATATCAGTTATGGCAAGTAAGAAATTCACTCTTTTAATCGGGTTCCTCTGCCTGGTTATATCGTACTCGTATGCCCAGCAGGTGGGTAGCAGCTACGATGTTCGGGACTCCTCTCTCATACCTAATAAACGACTCTCGCAACACAATGAATTTTTAAACAATGCCTATCCTTTTCCTGCAAAACCTAGAAATGAATGGGAGATCGGAATCAAAGGAGGCCTGACTACCGGCGTTACGGACGTCCATAACTGGGGACCTACCGGAGGATTCGGTGTACATGTTCGCAAGGCGCTTGGCTATGTCTTCTCTCTCAGAGCGGAATACGACTGGATCAGGCTGAAAGGCTTGAACTATCAGCCTTCACAGTCTTACGGAAAGAACGGAGCGCTGACCACGGTTTATCCGGGCGATGTGCTGGGCAACTACAACCCTATTTTTTACAACTACCGGTCAACCGTGCACGAACTGAGCATACAGGGCGTGTTCTCGCTGAACAATATCAACTTCCACAGAGCCAAGACTGGCTGGAACGCTTATCTGTTCGGTGGTATAGGCGCAATGACCTACAGCACTTTCTATAAAGCGAACGCAAGCTACGTCCCGGGTTATGCCAATGTTATGGCCACATTCCCCAACCAGGATTACAAACACCGCAAGGATATCCTGAAGGCGGTGAAGGACGTGACCACAGGCGACTGGAATACGATGGCGGAAAGAGGCAGCGCCAATGGTACGCTGGGCGGCGCTCCGCTGGCCCTCGTCGGTGTGGCCGGCCTTGGATTTGAATTCAAGCTGAACAACAAGTTCAACCTGGCGATCGAAGATAAGTTCACCTTTACCACTTCCGACCTGGTCGACGGGCAGCAATGGCAGAACAACTTTACGGTTGGCGCTACCCAGAGCATCGCTGCCACAAGGTCTGCGGATTCTTATAATTTCCTGTCGATCGGCATCAATATGAATATCGGCAAGCATGCCGTTGAACCTCTCTGGTGGCTCAATCCTCTGGATTATGCCTACAACGAGATCAACGCTCCCCGTCATATGAAGCTTCCCAAACCCGTACTGGATGATGCGGATGGAGATGGCGTCACCGACCAGTTCGACCTCGAGCCAAACACGCCCAAAGGTTGCCCGGTCGATTCGCATGGCGTGAGCCGCGATACGGATGGCGACGGCGTACCGGATTGCAAGGACAAGGAGCTCATTACCCCGACCCAGTGTCAGCCCGTGGATGCTGATGGCGTTGGTAAATGCCCCGATCCCCAGTGCTGCAAGGACCTGAAGGCCGCGCTCGATTCCGGCAATTTCGGCGGACGTTCCAAATGTAATGTCGGCGACCTGCCCAGCATCAATTTCAAGGGCAGAACGGTTACCCTGAGCAAGGACAACCAGGCTTTACTGGCCAGCACAGCGGAAAAACTGCGCAACAGCCCCAATTGTAAGATAGCCGTGATCGGTTATGGCGAATCCAGCAAGGCAGCTCAGCAGCTCAGCTGGGATCGTGTTAATGCCGTGATCAACTATCTGGTAGAGAAAGAAGGGATCAGCGCCGACCGCTTCATCTTCCGCTACGGACAAAGTGGTGGCGAAGAGAATACGGTAGACCTGAAGGACGGTACAGGCGAAGAAGGCCCGAACACGGTGCCTGCTCCGCACCCGAACCTGAGGAAAAAATAATAACTCGTTCATTATCAATCAATAAGGATAAAACCCCCGGTAATTCCGGGGGTTTTTTTGTGCGCGGCATCCTGAGCTCCCGCACGGGCCGGTACTCTGCCGCTCCGCCTCGCCGCACGGCGTAATGTCCTTTTATCTAATCCTTAACGAGCATTTTTTGGGTTAAACAGGATTTCCTTCCATATTTGCCGCAAACTCGGCACCGCCATAAAGACATTGCGTTTTCGACTTAAAAACCTTAATTTTGCAAGCTTCTACTATGCGACTACTGACTGTATTACTTATAGGGATCGTTACGCTTAATTCATGTTCAAAGTTCTCGAAGGTCCAGAAGAGCAATGACTACGATTACAAATTGAGGATAGCGGACAAGTATTATGCGGACAAGGATTATAACCATGCGCAGCAGCTCTTCGAGGAACTTTTCCGCGTTTTCAAGGGGAGCGAGCATTTCGAGGATATTTATTACAAATTTGCCTATTGCGCGTATTATCTGAAGGATTATGCGAATGCCGAGAACCTGTACAAGGGTTTTGTAGAGGTATTCCCCAACAGCGCCAAGGCCGAGGAAATGGACTATATGCGGGCCTTTACGTTCTACAAGCAGTCCCCAAAGGTGCAGCTGGACCAGACGAATACTACCAAGACGATCGGGTTCATGCAGGCCTTTATCAACCAGCATCCCGGCTCGGCCAGGGTGAAAGAGGCCACCGAGATCATCGACAAGTGCAGGGCCAAGCTGGAGCTGAAGGAATACGAGACCGCACAGTTGTATTTTGATATGGGTGCGCAGTTCTACAAGGCGTCGGCCACCGTGCTGAACAGCCTGATGAACAGCTACCCGGATTCGGAAAAGAGCGATCTGTACAAGCTCCTGATGATAAAAGCCGACTATCAATATGCGCTGCAAAGCGTTGAAGAGCGAAAAGAAGAGCGGTTTGGCATCGTGGTAACACAATGTAATGAGTTCACCGACCGTTTTCCTGAAAGTAAGTTGCTGAAGAATGTGCAGGAGTATCTGAATTTATCTCAAAACAACATTAAAGCTGTAAAAAATGAGCAGGTTAAGAAGGCAAGTTAACGCGAACACCACGAATGTGGTGGAGACGAAGAATCTTACCGATATCAAGGCAAAGACCGGTAATCTGTACGAATCGATCGCCATTATTGCCAAAAGGGCCAACCAGATCAATATCTCCCTCAAGGAGGAATTGCACAACAAACTGGAGGAGTTCGCCAGCCATACCGACAGCCTGGAAGAGATCCATGAGAACAAGGAGCAGATCGAGATCTCCAAGGCGTATGAAAAAATGCCCAATTCCCCCCTGCTGGCTACACAGGAATTCATGGAAGACAAGATCTACTACCGTAAGAACGATGATGATCTGTTCAAATAAGCTTTCCTTATGTTCCAGGGAAAAAAAATCTTACTGGGTGTTACAGGAAGCATTGCGGCCTATAAATCCCTGCTGCTTGTAAGGCTTCTTATAAAAGGCGGGGCGACGGTGAAAGTGATCCTGACGCCCGCAGCCAAAGATTTTGTTACTCCCCTGTCCCTGTCTACGCTCTCAAAAAATCCTGTTCTGACCGGCCTGTCCGAAGCGGACACCTGGTCGGACCATGTTGCGCTCGGCCGCTGGGCCGATCTGATGCTGATCGCTCCGCTGAGCTGCAATACCCTCGCCAAAATGGCTAATGGCCTCTGCGACAATCTTTTACTGGCAACCTATCTGTCGGCGACCTGCCCCGTGGTGGTGGCGCCGGCCATGGACGAAGACATGTGGCTCCATCCGGCAACAAAGGCCAACCTGGAGAAGATCCGCGCCTTTGGCAATACGGTCATCCCTGTGGAAAAAGGCGAGCTGGCCAGCGGGCTGTATGGGAATGGAAGGATGGCGGAGCCCGAAACGATCGGTCAGTTCATCCTCGGTCATTTCCTTGCGGAAGGCGCCACCGGAGCCAATGGGAAAGGTAACGGCATGGCTGGTGCCCCGATGGGCGGTGAGGACAAGGGGGCTCCGGGTTCGGGACGCGACGCGGATGCCGCCGTCAAACAGGACCTGGCGGGTAAAAGGGCCCTTGTAACGGCCGGGCCGACCTATGAGGCCATCGATCCTGTCCGCTTCATCGGCAACCATTCCTCCGGAAAAATGGGCATCGCGATCGCCCGCGAGCTGGCGCGCAGAGGGGCGCTGGTAGACCTCGTCCTGGGACCTTCCCCGCTGGAGGCCGACAGTCCCGGCGTGACGGTGCAGCGGGTAGAGTCGGCGGAAGAAATGTATATGGCCTGTCTTGGAAAATGGCCCGCTGCGGATATTGCCATTATGGCGGCGGCGGTGGCAGATTACTCCCCGGCCACCCCATCAAAAGAAAAGATCAAGAAAACAAAGGATAACAATGCCCTGGTGCTGGAGCTGACGAAGACAAAAGATATCCTCCGGACCCTTGGCGAACAGAAGAAAAAAGGACAGGTGCTGGCGGGCTTTGCGCTGGAGACCAGCGCCGGAAGAGAATATGCCCTGGACAAGCTCCGCACCAAGCATGCGGACCTCATCGTGCTGAATACCATGAGCGATGCCGGCGCCGGCTTCGGATACGATACGAACAAGATCACCATTTTCGAGGCGGGCGGGCAGGAGTTCAGCTATGAGCAAAAGCCCAAACAACAAGTGGCCAGGGATATCGTTGACAGAGTTGTAAACAGGTTGTATGCGTAAACATTATCTTTTGTGGATGCTGCTGCTGGGAATGGCGCAGTCTTCCCTCCGGGCCCAGGAATTACAGGCCAACATCACCGTAAACGCCACCCGGGTCGGCAACTCGGTCGATCATAAAATATTCAAGACGCTGCAGGGCGCGCTGCAGGATTTTCTGTCCAACCGGAAATGGAGCAACGAGAGCTTCCAGACCAATGAAAAGATCGTCTGCAATTTCCTGATCAATATCAGCACCTCCGGCGATAACAATACCTTCCAGGCTTCTCTTGTCGTGCAGGCCGGCCGGCCGGTCTTCAATTCTTCTTACCAGAGTCCGCTTATCAATTTCAATGACGAATCGTTTGCTTTCCGGTATGTGGAATTCCAGCCGCTGGATTTCAATGAGAACAGGATACAGGGTTCCGAGCCCTATGCGGCGAACCTGACGGCCGAGCTCGCGTATTATGTATATATCATCCTGGGGCTGAATTTCGATTCGTATGCCCTGCGCGGAGGCGATCCCTATTACCAGAAGGCCCTGAATATCGTGAACAATGCACCCGACGGACGGGATATCACCGGATGGAAAGCGTTCGACGGGGTGCGCA
>DATHHO010000052.1:0-7874 GCA_035317125.1 Puia sp. | reverse complement strand
CTGCTGAAGTCCCCACAGCACATAGCTCTGGTCCTTGGTCTCGTCGACCCCCTTGCTGATATAATAACGGTCATTGTCGTGCCGGCGGATATTACCATAGTGCCCCGTGGCAATGAACTCGCAGTCAAGCGCATCTGCCCTTTTCAGGAGCGCCCGCCACTTGATATGTGTGTTACACATGACACAGGGATTCGGGGTACGGCCGGCGAGGTATTCGTCCACAAAATTCTCGATGACAAATCCCCCGAACTCATCCCGGATGTCGAGGACGAAATGTGGGAATCCATGCTGCACGGCCGCCATACGGGCGTCATTAAAACTGTCCAGATTACAGCAGCCCGTCTCTTTTTTGGAAGGGCCGGCGCTCGCATAATCCCATGTTTTCATGGTGATCCCTACCACTTCATAGCCCTCATCGTGCAGCATGAGCGCTGTAACGGTACTATCGATACCGCCACTCATGGCAACCAGGACTTTTCCTTTACGGCTCATAATTAATAAAATTCAGGACCGCAAATTTACGCCAAAAAGCCGGACCTGCAATATTCCGGCCGGGGTGGGTAAATTCAGGATAACTTGTGCCCCAAAGCAGTCGTTTTTGGTGTAAATTGCCCCTTAACCATTTTCTAAAAATTTACCATTATGATAAAGCTACAAGTAATCGGAAATCTGGGTAAGGATTGTGTCACCAACGCAGTGAACGGGAAGAATGTGATCAATTTCAGCGTTGCGCACACCGAGAAGTTCAAGGACGCACAGGGTAACCAGAAGGATAAGACCATCTGGGTCGATTGTGCCTATTGGACGGACCGTACCGGCATTGCCCCCTATCTCAAAAAAGGAACACAAGTATACGCAGAAGGAACCCCCGAGCTGAGGACCTATCCGAAAAATGACGGAACCACGGGTGTATCCCTGACCTTACGTGTACAGAGCGTACAGTTATTAGGCAGCCGCGGAACAGGCGGAGATGGACCTTCCGAAGGTTACGCCCCGCAGGCCCAGGCTTCATCGTCAAGGGTCTCTTCACCGGGCGAGATCACAGAGCCTATCGACGACCTTCCATTTTAAGCTGCCCAGGATCAACTATTGAAAGCCCCGCACCAGCGGAGATCAGAGCCCCGCCCCCGCGGGGCTTTTCTGATCTTCGAATTTCTTCACCCATCCCTCCACTTCCTGTCTGCTCACCGGCTTCCGCTGGTCGTCCACGTCTATAACATACAGGTATCCTTTGCTGCCGGGTGTCGAGAGAAAAGCGCTCACCAGTCCGAATTGTTCACTCTCCAGCAACCGCCCGCTCGTAGGGTTCCAGAGCTCCTTCGCACACAGACAGCCCATTGTAGGGGTCAGCGGATAAAAAGGCCGGCCCTTAAAATATTCCGGGTCGATCGTCGTCCCATGGGCAATGATCTCCGTACGCCCGATCTTGCCGGCATGCCAGGCTTCCATCATCGGCGCATACCCTCTCCAACCAGCGGGCAGCAGCGACTGGTATCGAAGGAGAGAATCCTGCGTGGACCCCGCAGAGCCCAGAGCCGACCCCGACGACCCCGATCCCGGGGAGCCTGCGCCCAGCAAGGATTTCGGGTCCGCAGCTCCTGACCAGGCCGCTGAATCCCTCCCCGCCAGAAAATAACGCGCCCAGCTATCCTCATTTGGCATGATCAGCTGGAGATTGGGGGTGGGCCCGATGAAATAGGTACGCGAAACACCCGTGCCCTGAATGCTGTAGATACCCTGCGGCGTGCTGCCATTGGTAATAAAATAGGGCAGGTCCGATCCCGACCGGGCCAGCTGATAAAAAATTTGCAATCTCCCTTGCTGGTCCCGTACAAACCTTCCATTGGAATTCTGCACGATAGCCAACCCCGGATAATCGCGGTCCCATCGCTGAAAAGAATAGATGATCTTCTGACCCGTGGTTGCCTGCCAGGCAAACAACTCTCCGGGATCCGGCGTCTTCCCAGCTGCGGCTGCTTCATGAATAGTCAGCCAGCTTTCCAGCTCCAGCAGGATCGGCACCGAATCGTAACCCGGGAATTTTTCCACCATGCGGATCTTCAGAAAATTAGTATTGTCCGTGGCGGTGTCGCAGCGATGCAGATAGGCCGCACATATCGCGAACAGCTTTGGGTCAGTCTCTTTTTCAAGGATAGCTCTTATGGGAATACAATGGGTTTTGGGATCGACGGCATATACCGCCTCGAGGAATGCCCGTCTGGTGTCGGAGGATAACTGATCGTATCCGGCAAACAACCTGGAAAAGCCCTGCTCTACCTCCGGAGAATGAAAGAGGAACTGCGAGATAGCGTTGCAGGCCGATTCATATCTGTATTCCGTATTGCTGTCCAGCGGTATGGAAAAATTCTTTCCGATCACCCTCTCCCGCAGATCCTTTTCCAGCATTGTCCTTTTTGGGTAAAGCACAAAATCGGTATGGATGTCCTCTCTCCTCATCTGTGAAAAGGAAAGAAGCGGGAAGACAAGGGGGATCAGATATAATAACGGGCATCGGCTCATCGGATAAATTATTCCTTAAAATTACTTAATTTCAATTCCATTATTTCTCCGAACAGATAAAATCCCGAACATGCACAGAATGTTGTCTTCCTGCTTGCTTTGTCTTTGCACCATGCTGAGCTTTATCAGCTGTAATAACGCACCTTCCGAACCGGTCGCCGACGCTAAAAAGGATTCAGCCGCCACAGCCGACACCACGGATCCGACGAAGAGCTGGAGGATCGGTGTCCAGATGTGGACCTTTCACTTTGTGTCTTTTGTAAAAGCCATCGAAAAGGCCGACAGCGCCGGTGTGAAATTTATCGAAGCCTATCCCGGCCAGCCGCTGGGCGGCGAGATGAAGGACAGTTTCGGGACGAGGATGTCCGAAGACAGCAAGACAAAGATCAGACAACTGCTCCAGTCCAAAGGCATCAGCATCGTGGCGATGGGCGTCATAACGCCTAAGAGCATGGACGAATGGAAAAAATATTTCGATCTGGCCAAATACTTCGGCCTGAGCTATATCACAGCCGAGCCGTTGAAAAACCAATGGGATGCCCTGGACAGCCTCGCGGGCTCCTATGGCATCAAAGTGGCCATTCACGATCATCCCAGGCCAAACCCTTACTGGCATCCCGATTCCGTACTGGCTGCGGCAAAAGGCCACCCGAATATCGGGTCCTGCGCCGATGTGGGCCACTGGGCGCGCAATGGGCTCGATCCTGTGGTCTGTCTGCAAAAGCTGGAGGGCCATATCTTCGGCGTCCATTTAAAAGATATCGATTCCGCTGGCAATACAAAGGCAAGGGATCTGGTCGTCGGAACGGGCGTGATCCAGTTCGCGCCGATCTTTAAGGAGCTGAAACGTCAGGGCTTCACCGGGATGTTCTCCATTGAAAGAGAGAACAACTGGTATAACAATGTACCAGATGTGATCGCAACCGTAAAATATTTTAACGAACAGGTAGCCAAACTGCCGTAACGGCAGCGGATAAACGACCAGTCGCCAAAAATCCGATCATCATGCCAAAAGATCATTCTTCCTCCCGTCGTAAATTCCTGCAGCAGCTGGGTGGCAGCACCTTATTGCTCTCGGCCGGCCGCCTTCCTTCCGTATCCGCGCAGGAAACTATCGAACAAAGGATCCTCCATTATGAAAAAAAGACCGGTCCCGCCGATACCCTGCGGATTGCCTGCATCGGGATGGGCATCATGGGCAATCATGACACGGACACCGCCTTAAAAGTGCCTGACGTAAAACTGGTGGCCGCGTGCGATCTCTATTCGGGCCGGCTGGAACGGGCAAAGGAGCTGCATGGCAAGGACCTGTTCACCACAAAAAATTACCGGGAGATCCTCGACCGCAACGATATCGATGCCGTGATCATCGCCACCAGCGACAACTGGCATGCCCGTATCGCCACCGAGGCGATGGAAAAAGGGAAGGCCGTTTATTGCGAGAAGCCGATGGTCCATCAGATCAGGGAAGGCCTGCCGCTTATCGAAACGCAGCGGCGCACCGGGAAGATCATGCAGGTAGGCAGTCAGCGGGTAAGTAGCATCGTTTATGCCAAAGCGAGAGAGCTGTACAAGGCCGGCGAGATCGGGAAATTGAACTGCATCGAGGCCTCCTTCGACCGGCAGAGCGCGCTGGGCGCCTGGGAATATACGATGCCGACGGATGGCTCACCCGATACGGTCGACTGGGCCCGCTATACCGAAGGCATGTCCGGACAGGCATACGACCCCAAAAAATTCTTCTGGTGGCGTAACTACCGCGCCTTCGGGACAGGAGTGGCCGGGGATTTGTTCATCCACCTCCTTTCGGGTATCCATCTCATCACCGACAGCAAAGGACCGGAAAAGATCGTTGCTTCCGGGCAACTGGGCTATTGGAAGGATGGCAGGGATGTGCCCGATGTCATGACGGCCATCATGCATTACGGCGAAACCCCTGAACATCCCTCTTTCGAAGTCATGCTGCGGGTGAATTTTGTCAGCGGCCAGGGAGAGACGGGCGTCACGAAATTCATAGGTTCGGAAGGCGTGCTGGAAATGGGAGGCAGGGAGTTCACGATCCGGCATCGCAGGATGTCCGTGGCGCCGGGCATCGGCGGATGGGATTCGCTGGCCACCTATCCACAGGCCATGCAGGATGAGCTGATGAAAAGATACAGCCAGCGCTATTCCGAACAGGACCAGAAGCTGATCGTCGCGCCGCCTACGAATTACCGCGCGCCCGAAGGCTATGACGAGCACCTCGATCATTTCCTGAATTTTTTCGGATCCGTCCGCACCGGCAAACCCGTTGTGGAAGATCCGGTCTTTGCCTTCAGGGCCGCCGCACCGTGCCTTGCCGCCAACGAAAGCTATTTTCAGAATAAGATCATGCGATGGGATCCTGTGAACATGAAACTAAAGGATTAATTTTGGCCGCATGAAATCTCCCTCCACCGGTTCTGCCAAGGATGTTCAAGGCGAAGCGCTGTTCCCTTACGAAAGATTGTTATCGTTCACCGCCGACATCTTTAAAAAGATCGGCTGCTCCGCAGAGGATGCGGCTACGGCGGCAACCGCCCTGCTCAGCGCCGACCTGCGGGGGATCGACTCCCATGGGGTAGCCCGGCTTATCGGCTATGTGCGTTTATGGGAGGCAGGCAGGGCCAATACCTCACCGGCAATCCGCATTATCCATGAGACACCCTCGACGGCTGTTGTGGACGGAGACGGAGGACTGGGATTGGTAGTGGCCCCTTTTGCCATGCAGGTAGCCATCGAAAAAGCAAGGAACGTGGGCACGGGCTGGGTCAGCGTACAGCATTCCAACCATTTCGGGATCGCCGGCTATCATGCCCTGAAGGCGGTGGAAGAGGATATGATCGGTATAGCCATGACGAATGCCAGCGCGCTGGTCGCCCCCACTTTTTCTCTTGAGCGGATGCTGGGCACGAATCCCATCTGCGTGGCCGTCCCTTCCGGCGAAGAGCCGCCTTTTGTAGCCGACCTGGCAACGACCACAGCCGCGAACGGCAAGCTGGAGATCCTGCAGCGCAAGGGAGAGGAGACGCCGCTGGGATGGATACAGGATAAGGATGGCAATCCGACCACCGATCCTCATGCGCTGAAAACGGGCGGAGCCCTTCTCCCTTTGGGAGGCGACCGCGAGCATGGCAGCCATAAAGGATACGCCCTCGGCGCAGTAGTCGATATTTTCTCGGCGGTGCTGAGCGGAGCCAATTACGGGCCCTGGGTCCCGCCATTCCCGGCATATATTCCCATGCCGACAGGTATGCCTGGTAAAGGCATCGGTCATTTTTTCGGCGCCATGCGTATCGATGCATTCCGCCCGGCCCCGGACTTCAAAAAAGACATGGACAACTGGATACGCCGTTTCCGCAGCGCCCGGCCCGTGCCCGGTCAGGATAAAGTGCTGATCCCGGGAGACCCCGAGCGGGAAATGGAGGCGCAGCGCCGGCAAGAGGGGATCCCGGTCGTATCTTCCGTCGTGGAAGATCTGAGGGCGCTGGCTATAAAGCTGGGGGTTGATTTTATATAGTCATATCTAAACGATCTCAATATGCTTCGCTTATCCATCTTCCTCTTTTTCCTCTCCACGATCCTGAACGCATCCGGACAAAAGGTAATTGAAAGCTACGCCCCGCAGACCGGGTTGCTGCAATACGGGGAAGGACCCCGGGATTTTTTCCCTTTAAATGAAAAGGGATATACCCTGATCATGCCCGAAAATGACCGGCCACTCACCGGCGTCATCATATCCCTCGAAGATGGACGCTTCGACATAAAGGGGGCCAGGCCGCAAAGCCTGATCCATCCGCAGGCCAATTCAAAGGGACTGGTTGTATTGTATGTATCGACGGGCATTCCCGTCGACCTCTATTTTTCGGAAAACTCTCTTCATTATGTGGACTCCATCCTGAGCACCGTCTTTGCAAAATATACTATTCCCAATAAGAATATCTTCTTCATCGGAACGATGGTGGCGGGGCACCGCGCCTTAAAATACATCGAATATTGCCGGACGAAAAAGTCCCGGTTCCAGCCGGATATCAAAGGCGTGGTCCTGAGCGAATGCGCCATCGACTGGGTGAGACAGTGGTATGAATGTCAGAAGCAGGTCAGGGATCACTTCAATGACGCCCAGCTGTTCGAAGGCCATCTGGTCACGTATCTTTTCAAAGCAAACCTGGGCGATACACCCCAGACCAATCTGGATAAATACCTCGATTTTTCTCCCTACAGCTATTTCGATACCAGCATGCGCCATATCCGGTATTTTAAGGACCTCGCCATCCGGGCCTATACGTTTGCTCCGACCAACTATTGGTTTTCGGCCAATGGAAAAGGGGTCAACGATTCCAACTATCCGGATATGTCAGGCATCATCAACGAGCTGAAAGTGCAGGGCGACCAGCAGGCGGAGCTCATCGTTTTCTCCAATGAGACGAGGGCGAAGACAGACAAGATGGAGATCCAGAGCAATACCTGGAATCTGGTGGACAAGAAGGAGCTGGTAGATTGGGTAGTCGCCCGGACAAAGTGATCTCGGGGAGCTGCCGGCCCGGACCGCCACCGTGCATCCCGGAATTAGAAATTTTCTAATCTTTAAGGTCTTATCTTTGCCATCCAAAATTTTATCGTGAAGGATCCGCATCTGGCGGGTCCTTCGGCAAAAATAAGCGGCAATGAAAATAATGAAGTTCGGTGGCACGTCCGTTGGCAAACCAGAACGTATGTACCAGGTCAGCCAGCTGATCACCAGGGATGCAGAACAGAAGATCGTAGTATTGAGCGCGCTCAGCGGCACCACCAACGCGCTGGTGGAGATCGGCAATTCGATTGCCACGGGCCAGCGGGATCAGGCCAAGCAACAGATCGACAAACTGGAGGCGCATTATCAAGGCTTTATCAAAGACCTGGTAAAGGAAGAAAAGACCCTCGCAAAGGCTGCAGCCATCGTTGCCGAACATTTTGAATTCCTGACCATCATCCTCCGCATATCCTTCAGCGAGGCGCTGAGCAAGGATATCCTCGCGCAGGGGGAACTCTTGTCGACAAAATTATTCAGCGTATTCCTCGAAGAAAAAGGGATCAGTCACGTTTTGTTGCCTGCCCTCGAATTCATGAGCATCGACAGCCATGACGAGCCCCAGGTCAACAATATCAAGATGAAGCTGGGACAACTCTTACAGCAATACAAGGACAAGTCCCTGTTTATTACCCAGGGTTATATCTGCCGTAACGCAAGAGGAGAAGTGGACAACCTGAAAAGGGGCGGCAGCGATTACAGCGCTTCTCTGATAGCGGCGGCGATCAATGCCTCCGTTTGCGAAATATGGACCGATATCGACGGC
>DATHHO010000051.1:0-4467 GCA_035317125.1 Puia sp. | reverse complement strand
CCTTTATTTTTTTTGTTTCTACCGGTTTGAAATAAGATCCTTTTCCGGCATTTCCATTGACGGTACCGTCCGGCAGCCATTGAAAGGACTCGTGCAAAGCAGCCACTTTTCCGATGATGATCAGGGTGGGGGAGACATATCCGCCAGACCCGTTCTCCGGTGAGCTCAGGTATTCGTGAATGGGCACGCTGTGTACCTGCTGCAGCGGCGTGGTGGCCTGCTCGATCACGGCCAGCCATTTGTCCTTGCCGATCCCATGAGCCAGCAACTTTTCCACCAGCAGATCCGATGTCTCCGCCGACATATAGAACACCAGCGTATCGTCGGTCCGGGCCAGCTCTTTCCAGTAGGACTCGGACAGGACATCCTGCTTGTAACAGGTAAGGAAGCGCACCGCGGTGGAATGCCCCCTCGCCGTCAGCGGGATGCCGGCATATGCCGCTGCTCCGAGAGCGGCCGTTATCCCGGGTACGATCTCATAGGGGATATGGTTCTCCGTCAGGGCTTTCAGCTCATCCAGTATATTCGAGAACAGCGAGACATCACCCCCCTTCAGACGGACGACCAGCTTGCCCTGCCGCGCATATTCCACCAGCAGCTCGTTGATCACGGGTTGGGGAGTGGAGCCGCCTTTGCCGCTCTGCTTTCCTACCGGGAGGATAACCGCTTTTGGGTTCGTATAGTCATACAGGATCGTTTCGCTGACCAGCCGGTCCGCGATCACGACATCTGCCTGCTGCAACCAGCGCAGGGCCTTCAGCGTAAGCAGCTCGGGATCCCCGGGGCCTGCCCCGGCGAATACTACCTTACCCGTAAGTTGATGTGTCTGATTCATTTTTATTTCTTTGTCATTGGATCATGCACGCTCCGACCGTGACATGGCTCGTTTCATCGATCAGGATGGCCCCGCCATTCGCCTGCAATTCCTTATAGCTGTCGAAGGGCAGGGGAGAGGCCGTCCGGATCGTCGCCCTGACGATATCGTTCAGTCCCGCCTGTTCCAGCGAATAGTTCTTTTCCAGGGTGTTCACATCCAGCCGGTATTCGATCTCCTTTACCACGCTCTTCACGGTGCGGCTGCCCATCTGGAGCAGATATTTATTTCCGCGGATCAGCGGCTTGGAATCCATCCAGCACAGCAACACTTCCAGCTCCTGGTCCACATGCGGCTGCAATTCATTTTTTACGATCAGATCGCCACGGCTGATATCCAGGTCGTCTTCCAGGTGCAGGATCACGCTCTGCGGGGCAAAAGCCTCATCGACCTCTTTGCCACGGCTCTCGATGGCCTTTATTTTGCTCTTCAATCCCGCAGGCAGGATAGTCACCGGGTCGCCTTTCTTATAGATCCCGCTGATGATCTTACCGGCATAGCCCCGGTAATCATGTAATTCCTCTGTCTGCGGGCGGATGACATATTGCACGGGCAGCCGCGCATGGGTAAGGTTGATATCCTTTTCCACTTCCACTTTCTCCAGCAATTCCAGCAACGTGTCCCCGTCATACCAGCCGAGGTTTTCCGACCTGTCCACGATATTGTCCCCCTTCAATGCGCTGATCGGCAGGTAGACCACGTCTTTCAGGTCAAGCGCTTTGGCGATCTCCGCATAATCGATCGCCACATTATTATAAACGTCCTGGGAATAATCCACCAGGTCCATTTTATTGATGGCTACCACCACATGCGGGATATTCAGCAAAGAAGCGATGATAGAATGACGGCGGGTCTGCTCCACGACCCCGTTGCGGGCATCTACGAGGATAATGATCAGGTTGGCATTGGAAGCCCCCGTGACCATATTTCGGGTGTACTGGATATGTCCCGGAGCATCCGCGATGATAAACTTACGTTTGGGGGTTGAAAAATATTTATACGCGACATCGATGGTGATGCCCTGCTCCCTTTCCGCACGCAGCCCGTCGGTCAGCAGCGCCAGGTCGATCTCCCCGTCTTCCTTATTGCGGCTCTGCTTTTCCAGCGCTTCGAGCTGGTCGGCGAGAATGCTTTTGCTGTCATACAGCAGGCGTCCGATCAGGGTGCTTTTCCCGTCATCCACGCTGCCTGCAGTTATGAAACGAAGTAGATCCATGTTGTCAGTTATTTAAATTCGATCCTGTTCAATTTTTTTTCTGTTCGCTCCGCGATCCGGTCCTCTCCCGGTCCGGCGCAACCGCTAAAAATATCCGTTCTTCTTCCTGTCCTCCATTGCGGCCTCCGACACCTTATCATCGATCCTCGTCTCGCCGCGCTCGCTGGTGCGGGTCGCGGTGATCTCGCGGATAATGTCGTCGATAAGAACTGCTGTCGATTCAACGGCGGCCGTGCAGGTCATATCGCCCACGGTACGATAACGCACCTGCTTCTTCTGGACCCTGTCCCAGCCATCCAGACGGATAAAAGGCGATACGGCGACCCATTGCCCTTCAAAGTCGATCACATCCCGTTCATGCGAAAAATAAATGGAAGGAAGCGCAATGTTCTCCCGTCGTATATAATTCCAGATATCCAGCTCCGTCCAGTTACTGATCGGGAACACCCGCACATTTTCCCCTTTACGGATCCGGCCATTATAGGTATTCCAGAGTTCGGGCCGTTGTCTTTTCGGATCCCATCCGCCGAATTCATCTCTCACGGAAAATATCCTCTCCTTGGCCCTCGCCTTTTCTTCGTCCCTTCTGGCCCCGCCGATAAGGGCGTCGAAACCGAATTCTTCAATCGTATCCAGTAACGTAAAGGTCTGCAGCGCATTGCGGCTGGCGAATTTGCCGGTTGGCTCCGTCAGCTGCTTAGACCGGATCGTATCTTCCACCTTACGGACGATCAGCTTTTCACCGATCCTCGCCGCCATCGCATCCCGGAAATCAAGCGCTTCCTGGAAATTATGCCCCGTATCGATATGCACCAGGGGAAAAGGGAATTTCCCCGGACGGAATGCCTTCAGTGCAAGCTCCACGAGGGTGATCGAATCCTTACCGCCGCTGAAAAGCAGTGCCGGCCTTTCGAACTGCCCCGCCACTTCTCTCATGATATGGATAGCCTCAGACTCCAGTTGGTCGAGATAATCCAGATGATATTTGCCAGTTGTACTCATATTAATTTTTTATCCTGATCCCTTTCCGCTTCCTACTCATTTCCGTGTTCGCGAACTTTGCCGCCTCATTTCACATGAAGCCCGCATTCCTTCTTGCTGCTGTCTTCCCACCACCATCTTCCCGCACGGAAATCCTCACCGGCCCTCACGGCACGGGTGCAGGGCGCGCAACCGATGCTCACAAACCCCTTGTCATGAAGCGTATTATACGGTACCTCATTATTATCGATATATTCTTTCACTTCATCCGTGCTCCAGTGCAGCAGCGGATTGTACTTGATCACCTTATTATGGTCATCCCATTCCAGCAGCTGATGGTCCTTCCTTTCCGGCGAATGTTCCGCCCTCAGCCCCGTGATCCAGACCGCCTTTCCAGCCAGGGCCCTTCTCAGTGGCTCTACTTTGCGGATATGGCAGCATTCCTTCCGGTTGGGTACGGATTCATAAAAGGCATTTGGCCCCCGCTCGTTCAGATACCCCTCCAGCATGGCCCTGTCAGGAAAATAAGCCAGAATTTTCGTGTCGTATTTTTCGTTCGTCCCACTCCAGACCGAATAGGTTTCGGCAAACAAGCGGCCCGTGTCAAGCGTAAATATGGAAATGGGCAGCGCGGCCGATAAGATATGATGGGCGATGACCTGGTCCTCTATACCGAAACTCGTCGAAAACACCGTCTGCCCCGGGAATTCCGAAGCAAGGAATTCCAGCGCGTCCTTTATGGATAATCTACTGACCCGGTCGAGTAATCGGGGAATATTATTTTGTATCGGCTGTGTATTGGTGTCCATGTTCAGTGGTAGTTGTTTTCGGGGGGAAATGTCTAAAGAAGGCTGGTATAGACAAGCGGGGTCAGCAACAACAACAATTGCTGTGAGAGGAGATGGGCATATAGTTTCTTAAGTCTACCATTGTGATGGACAAAGATAATGTGCAAAGCCCATATAAAAAATATTTTTTGCCGGGGCGCCGACGGCGACTCCCGGACCCGGTGCCCTGATCGGAATATCCTACAAAACCAATTGAGTATGAAAAAGTTACCTGCCTACGGCCCGGCAAGACCTCCTCGTCTCAGCCTATTTCAGGGGCGCTCCCGGATCGGGGGCGCCTTTTGCATATTGTTTCTCCCATTCGCTCATCTGCAGCAGGATCTGGTAGCAGGAAATGATGTCCTGCGCAAACTTCGCCTGTTTGTCCGAGAGATTGCCCCCCTTTCCCTGCAAAGCCATCTGTGAATTGATAGCCAGCTGCTCATCGGTCATGTTATCTCCAAGAGACTTGTAATAACGCATCTGCTGCTCGAGGTCCTTCTTCAGCGAAGCGGCCACCTTCTTTGCCAGGGTCAGGTCACCCGATACATAACAGGCGTCGAGGAACT
>DATHHO010000050.1:0-2850 GCA_035317125.1 Puia sp. | reverse complement strand
GACCAAGCTGATCGGAACTTCTGCCTGGTACGCACCCGGAGCCGCCGGAGCCGCCCTGGTAGAAAGCATCCTGCGCGATGAGAAGAAACTGTTCACCTGCTGCGTTGCCCTGGACGGCGAATACGGCCAGAAAGATATATGCCTTGGTGTTCCCGTAGTGATCGGCCGGAAGGGCTGGGAAAAGATCCTCGATTTCGGGCTGAATGCAGAAGAGCAGGCCGCATTCGACAAGAGCGCGGACGCCGTCAGGAACATGAACGATGTGCTGAAGACCTTATAAGCGCCAGCCTGGCCATGGCCTCCGCGGCTATGGCTTGTACATCGTGCGAATGCATACAAGAAAAGTGCCCTGCGGGGCATTTTTTTTTGCCAAAGCTCGAACAGGGCTGACAACGCAGACCGGGCACGACAAAATTTGTATACGGTGCGGGATGCTCCACATCGGGTCCCAGACCATTGACGCCGTGCATCGCTCCAGGCCCCGGCCTGCGAAGGCCCGGTCCACTCCGTCGTTCGGCTCCGCCACCGGCCCACCTCCGCTCTCCATAATACGGCTCCACATCCAGCAGCGGAGACGTCCCGCCCCAGATCGCCAGCACCTGTTTCCCAAACGCACAGGCGATATACTGCATGCCCGTGTCATGCGAGATCACCAGCTCCGATTGCCGGATAAGATCGGCGCTCCCGTTCAGGCTGAACCGGCCGCAGACATTGACGATCTTCTCCGGATCGGCAGCCGCGATCGCCTCTCCCTCCCGGACATCCTCTCCTCCCCCGATCAGCACGACCGGCCTGTCGATCAGCAGGCACAGCTGCTGCAATTTGATCACGGGCATTTTCTTGGTAAAATAGGACGCTCCGATCACCACCGCCACATAGCCGTCGCGGTGTGATGCCGGCAGATCGGATTCTTGTACCCTGTCCTTCTTATCGAGGAAATAATCCAGCCCATAGCCATCGTCCGCAACACCCAATGGCAGCAGCGTATCCAGACAACGCTGCGTGATATGCCTGCCCGGCATGATATCGACGCCCAGTTTGGTGAGGAAAAATTTTTGTACCCGCAGTTTTTTGAAGGACAGCGTCTTTGTTTTCAGGGCAGCGCGGATCTTGTACGAACGTACATTCTTCTGAAAATCGATCACATAATCATACTGCTCTTCTTTCAGTTGCCCGATGAGCTCCCCGAGGTTATTATCATAATAAAAACGGCGGTCGATATACGGGTTATGAAGGGTAACGTCTTTAAAAATTCCCCTGGAAAGAAAATGAAGCTCGGCGTCCGGCAGCTGCTGCTTCAGACAACGGATGGCGGGTGTGGTGAGTACGATGTCCCCGATAGAACTGAACCGGATGATCAGGAATTTCATCCGCGAATAAACCAGGAATCGGCAGAAATTCCCAGTGGTTCCGGGCGAATTAATACAGATATAATAAAGGCTGCGCTGACAGCGTCACGCCGGCCGGCCCACGCAGGCAATCTGCGCGCCCCGCTCCTGGGCGGGGCTCCCCCCCTCAGGTCCGCAGGAAAGTGAACAGGACCAGCAGGCCCAGCACCACCAGGATCGATATCAGGTATAAGAGGCTGATGGCGAAAGCCTTTCCCAGACAGAGCCAGAATGACTGCCCATACATCCCCTTCAGCGCGGCCACAAGGTATCCGAAGACCAGCATCAGCGAGATGACCGGCAGCAGCAGCATCAGCGGCAACATATTGCTATTGTCGGGAACGATCTTCTCCGCAAGAAAAGTCAGCAGGAACAGCAGAAAGGTAAAGCAGTGGAAATGGATGGAGAAAATAGCATGCTGTACATAGAAATATTTTTTCCGGCTGTAAAACCATCCGACAAAAAGCGCGAACATGGGCAACAATACGAACATGATCCTGGGTATGGTATGTCCCACATCGCTTTCCAGCCGGATATGGTTCCGGTTATGGTACTGTGCCTTCAGTCTCAGGTTATTCCGGAGTATCCAGTTCAGGATCCCCTTTCCTCGTGCGCTGTCCGGCAGCGTCTGCTGCACCGAATCATATTCCCGGAGGTCATGATATTTATATTCCGTCAGGTCCAGGACCACTTTACCACCGGTGCCAAAGCTGAGGCCAAAGGATTCGCCAGCCCCGGCATGGATCGCCGCAGTGTCCAGTACGGAGGCCATTTCCCCATTGACGGCCCTGCGGATACTGTCCGACGCTTCCGGCTTCCCCGTTGCTTTTGCCACGGCCCTCAGGCTGTCCGCCAGCTGCTGGCGGTAAAGATTGGTGGAATGCGGGTTACTCTCTTCCGTCGGCGCATGCTCGTCGCCGCCTCCGGCAAATATGGCCAGGAAAAAAACGGCGGAGATGAACACATACATCCGGATCGGGTTCAGATAACGCACTCTCTTGCCGGCAATATATTCCCGGGTAAGGAACCCCGGACGAAAGACCAGGTCTTTCAGCGTGGTGAAGATCTTCGAGTCGAAATGCGTAATGTCTGCAAAGAAATGACCCACCAGATGTCCAACGCTCTCGGCGGGCTCGAGGTTCTCCTGCCCGCACCGGGAACAATACCGTTCTTCGACCGCGGATCCGCAATTCAGACAAATCTTTTCTTTCCTGGTATGATGCCGTCCCAAATTTTTTTCTAAAAATATTGAAAATAATCAACCCGTACCGGATTTATCGCGGGTCCCGCGAAGGATTTAATGCTCGTCCCCCGCCGGATTTATCGCCTGCACGATCTGCTCCACCGGCTGCAGTCTCATACACTTGAAATGTCCCCTCGGGCATTTCTTAAAGCCTATCTTGGAACAGGGGCGGCAGCTCAGCCCCTTTACTTCCATTATTTCATAAGGAAGCTCACCAGA
>DATHHO010000049.1:0-16140 GCA_035317125.1 Puia sp. | reverse complement strand
CTCCCCTCGTCATTGTCGAAAAAAGCCAGATCGCCCGTCCGCGCCTCCTGGAGGAAACCAACCGATACCCCCTGCGTGGCCTGCTGGTGAGCATCCCGCAAAAGAGGCACTCCCAGAAATTTATAGAGGGTCTGGCTGAATCCGCTGCAATCGATGCCGAATACGGACTTGCCGCCCCACAGATAGGGCGTGTTCAGAAATTTAGTCGCGAGCAGCCGGATGGCTTCTGCATCTTTTTTAGCCGTGGAGGGATCCCAGACAGCGGGCCCATCATAACGGACCTTCTTTTCCCAGACCGCCGCCGCAGCGTTCTTCACCTGGCCAAGCGCGCTGCCAAGCGGCACCATCATAACCTGGCCTTTATAATCCAGTTCGTTCACCCATTCCGGGGCCAGCGCGCTGCTTCTTTTTTCATAATCTGTTTCTCCGATCGTCACTACATGACTGGCCGTACACCATCCTTCATAATCATCATAGCTGCAACGGACACGGATCCAGTTATCGCTGCCCTGCTCCAGGATCTCGCAGCATTCTCCAAATAATTGCTGACTGACCATTTCGCTTCTATGGGCGGGCTCTGCCCTCAGCGGGCTCACGGGAACGCAACAAATGGCTCTGTTCATAGCGCGAAAATTATGGATTTTCTCTTATACTGCATCTTAACAACAGAAATTTCTTATTTTACCGCCAGTGAAAAAAGACCCGTTTGCCCATATCGCCGATCAGGAGCTGCTGGACCGGTATTATGCCGACCGGAACAACGAATGGCTGGGCGTTCTTTTACAGCGTTACACCCTGCTGCTCCTCGGCGTCTGTATGAAATACATGAAAAATGAGGAGGAGGCAAAGGACTGCGTCCAGCAGATCTTTGTCAAGATCATCACCGAACTGCCCAAATACAAGGTCGAATTTTTCAAGTCCTGGATCTATACCATCGCCCGCAACCATTGCCTGATGAAATTAAGGGACCGGCACGGGCGGGAGCCGTTGGTTCTCACCGATACCATGACGGCCGCCTGGGACGAGGACCCGGGCAAACGCCAGCACCTGGAAAAGGACCAGCTACTGGACCTGATGGGGCAGTCGCTGGAAGAATTGGGAAATGACCAGAAATCCTGTGTAATTTTGTTCTACCTTGAAAAAAGATCATACCAGGAAATTGCCGGAACCACCGGCTATACGCTCATGCAGGTAAAGAGCCATATCCAGAACGGGAAAAGGAACCTGAAGCTGTTAATGGAAAAAAAGGCGCGGGAAAAAACGAATTCATGAACAATGATCTGCTGAACATATTATCCAACGGTAACAAGGACATCGATAACCAGCAGCTGCTGGATTATCTGAGCGGCAAGCTGTCCTGTAAGGAAAAACACGAGGTGGAACAAAAAATGGCCGACAGCGATCTGCTGAACGATGCGGTCGAAGGCCTCCAGGAATTTACCGATAAGAAGGACATCCACAGCTATGTCGAACAGCTCAATGCCAGCCTCCAGAAAAATATCCAGAAGAAAAAGCTGCGCCGCGAAAAGCGGCGGCTGAAGGAAAGCCCCTGGCCCTATATAGCCGTCTTTCTGATCCTCATACTTTGTATCGCCGCTTATTTCGTTATCCGCAAGGCTATGCACATGCATTGATGCCGCCGCACCGGTTGGCTTTCTCCGCATCCCTGCGCCACGCGTTTTATCAGCCGGCCAGTTCGCCCATACATAAATTTCCCCGCCGCTCGCCACTCCCCTCCCGGATTTCAGCCGGAAATGCCTATTTTGCGCACACATTTTTTCATTATGCGCAGAATCATCCTTTGCATCGCTTTCCTGTATGGTATGCAGACCGCCATCGGACAGCGGATCAGCTATATCGTCAGTTTTCCCAACCTGGCCCACCATGAGGCAAAGATCGAGCTGATCGTCAGCGACGTCCCCATGAGGGATGCCATTTTCAGGATGAGCCGCTCCTCGCCTGGCCGTTATGCCACGCATGAATTCGGCAAGAACATCTACGATGTAAAGGCCTTCGACGCACAGGGAAAAGCCCTGACGATCACCCGCACCGATGGGGACGTTTACGAAGTCCCCCACCACAGCGGATATATAAAGGTCCAGTACACCCTCTATGGCAACTATGCGGACGGCACCTATGTCGGCATCGATCCCTCGGATATCCATCTCAATATGCCCGGCGCTTTCCTATGGATAAAAGGGCTGGACAATGTGCCGATCAGTATCCATTTCTCTGTGCCGGAGGACCTGCACTACAGCATCGCCACTCAGCTCCAGCCAACCGACGACCCCTGGACCTTTTCGGCACGGGGACTGCAATATTTTATGGATTGCCCTACCAAGATCGGGGATCTGCATTACAAAAAATGGCAGGTGAAGAACCCCGACGGCAAGTCCTATGCCTTCAGCATCGCCCTCGACGGCGCGGCAAACGACTCCGTGTTCACGGCCTTCAGCGGCAAAGTACAGAAGATCGTACGGCAGGCCCAGGCCGTGTATGGCGAAACACCGGCTTATGATTACGGGACCTATACATTCCTGGCCAGCATTAATCCTTATGTGTTCGGAGATGGGATGGAACACCGCAATTCGACGATGATCAGCATACCGACCACCTTCAGTGGAAATGATTTTCTGCTGGGCGTCTTTGCACATGAATTCTTTCATTGCTGGAATGTGAAACGGATCCGGCCAAAAACCCTGGAGCCTTTCAATTTCGAAAAAAGCGACATGAGCAACGAGCTATGGTTTGCCGAAGGCTTTACACAATATTACGGAGAGCTGCTGCTGGAAAGGGCCGGCTTTGGCGCGGATACCAGCTTTGTCACGAACTCCGCCGCAGGGCTGATCAATACGAAGGTGAACACACCCGGCGCCAGACTGTATTCACCCGTGGATGCCAGCCGCATGGCTGTATTCGTGGACGCGGGCGTAGCGGTGGATAGGACCAATTATCCCAACATCTATACCTCCTATTATCCTTATGGCGGGGCCATCGCCCTTGCGCTGGACCTGGAGCTGAGGGGGCGCCACCAGAAGACGCTCGATGATTTCATGCAAGCCGCATGGAAGAAATTTGGAAAGCCCGAAATACCCTATACGGTGCCGGGACTCGAAGACGTGCTGTCCAGCCTGACGGGCGATAAAAAATTCGCGCAGGATTTTTTCGAAAAATATATCAACGGCCATGAGCCGATAGACTATAACGCGCTGCTGGCGCCGGCGGGCTTTGTGCTGAAAAGACCGGGTGAAGGAAAGGCCTGGATCGGCAACGGTCGTTACACGGAAAAAGAAGGGCTGGTGATCGGGAACAATACCCAGCGTGGAACTCCCGTATATGATGCCGGGCTGGATATCGGCGACAAGATCGTAACCCTGGACGGCCAGCCTGTAAAGACCCAGACGGATCTCGGTAAGCTGCTGGAAGCCCATCATCCCGGCGACAAGCTATCCCTTGGCTATGAGCACCGCACGGATAAAAAAACGACGACCATTACCCTTGGGGAAAGCGCATCCGTAACCGTGATGACCTTCGAAAGGGCCGGAATGCCGGTGACCCCGGCCATCCTCCAGTTCAGAAAAAGCTGGCTGGGCGCAAAGGGGCTGTAAGCAGCGGGGTAAGCTCAAGACGTGTCAATCCGGGCTCCGCACACTTGAGAGCAGGCCGCAACGGGGTCAGGGCTCGCTGGGCGCGTGATTGATCATCCACTGGATGCCAAATTTATCCCGGCACATGCCGAAATAGGCGCCCCAGAAGGTCTTGTTCATCGGCATCTCGATCTTTCCATTATCGGACAAGGCCTCAAAGACCCGTTCTGCCTCCGCCTCGCTTTCCATGTCCACGCAGATATGGAAATTGTTACCATGGGTGACCTGATGTCCCATCGATGCCAGCGAATCGGTGGCCATGATCGTATGCCCGTTGCCCATCATGAGGGAGATATGTATGAATTTCTCCTGATCTTCAGGCGACATATTGTCCCCGCCCGGCACGTCTTTAAACCGTTTGGATTTCGCAAACTCTCCGCCAAAGACAGACCGGTAAAACCGCATGGCCTCACCGGTGTTGCCCATAAAGTGTAAATAAGGGTTCATTCCAAGCATGATCCAAAACTATAAACATTTAACCGCATAAAGGGGGTGGTAATGCGACATTCTATAGTGGGCGATTGCGACAAATATTTCAAGTAGATTTGTCGCATGATCAGCATTTCCATCCTGGCGCTCAAAAATGCCGTTCTGGCCTCGATCGCCGATTCAAGATATGTATTCACCAAGGTGAACGAATTCCTGACCCGCTCCGGAAAGGATGCCCTGTTCAAGATACAGCTGGTAGGCATTTCGGAAGAGATCAGCCTCGACAATGGCTTATTCACCCTGCACCCCGATGCGCAGACGGAAGATATAAAAGAGACCGACCTGATCATCATCCCTTCGCTCACGGGCGCGATGATGTCCTCCATCTACCTGAACATCGACTATGCCGTCTGGATCTCGAAAATGTATAAGAACGGGGCCGGGGTAGCCAGCCTCTGCACCGGCGCTTTTCTGATGGCCTACTCCGGTTTATTAAAGGACAAGCAGTGTACGACGCACTGGTCGTATGCGAATGAGATCAGGCATTTTTATCCATCCATAACCGTCGTGGACGAAAGGATGATCACCGATCAGGACGGACTGTATTCGAGTGGTGGGAACAACGCATACTGGAACCTCCTTCTGCACCTGGTAGAGAAATACGCCGGCCGGGAAATGGCCATACACACGGCGAAATATTTTGTGGTGGATCTGGGCAAGGACATTCAGTCGCCCTTTATCATCTTCAACGGGCTCAAGGACCACGAGGATACGGTTATCTTAAACGCCCAGGGCTTTATTGAAAAGAATTACAGCGAGAAAATGACAGTCGATCAGCTCGCGGACCGGTTCAACGTGACGCGGAGGACCTTCGAGCGACGGTTCAAGAAAGCCACCCGGAATACGGTCGCCGAATATATCCAGCGGGTAAAAGTAGAGGCGACCCGCAAGCAACTGGAGATCGGCAGAAAAACGATCACGGAGATCATGCACGAGGTAGGGTATGCGGACATGCAGACCTTCCGGGATGTATTCAAACGGATCACCGGAATTACGCCCACGGAATACAGGAATAAATACAATCAGGCAAGTATCGTTTACTGATACTGGATGTAGATCGGCGAAGGCTTCTGCTTCAGCACTTCGGCCGGAGTCAGCATACGGCTGCCTTTGGCCCGGATGTCATTTTTGTAGAAGAGCTTGAATCCGGTGAACTGCACCGGTTCGTTGGCCTCATAAGATTTGTAGCTGTCGTATTTCAGAACGGGAGGGCCCCATCCGTCCATATCCATTACGATCTGCACATCGGCGTGCTTCTGGATATTCTTATAATTGGTGATCATCGGTCTGGTAAAGCGGTGAACGATGAGGATCTTGGGCGGCAGATTGTTCGCCTTGGCCAGTTTGGCGAGGTAACTGGAACAAAAATTGACGTCAGCGGCGTCCATAGTGCCGATATTCTTACCAATCCGTTTGCCAGGGTGCATGGAGAATTCGGGATCGATGCCGAGGTGGACCTGCGGCATTTTCAGGTATTTCTCCAGCTGCGGGACCTCGGCTTCCACATTGCTGAAGCCTACCTGTATATCGAGGAATACCAGCGCATTGATCCGGGCGGCAAGACTGATGGCCGAATCGATCTGTTTGGCGCCCATCCGGAGACGATATTTGCCATCTTTCCCGGGGCTGCCCTGGGCGGTGACGGCGATATAATGGATAGCGGGCCGGACAGGAATGGTGGAATCCGCCGCCTGCCATTTCTTTATCTCGGCGGCCAGCATCTTCAGCATTTCATTAGGGGGATATTCCCCCAGCACGCCCATTTTCTTTGAATAGAAATTACCATAGTAGGCTACGATCCTCGAAAAGGGCAGGACGGCGCCAGCACTGGGATAAACAGCCTTGACCGGCCAGCGACCCGATGAATCGCCATTGGCCAGGTGTACAAGCAACCGGTCGTAGAGCGCGGTATCCATGGTGCGGGGGGGGTCGGGTACGACTGTATCTTTTTTAGGCTGGTCTTTCGCCGCGGCGGCTGCCGTGGCTGCGGAATCCTTTGCTTTCCCGGATCCACTGGTCTGTCCGCCGTTGCAACCGCTGGCAAGGATGGTAAAACAACAAGAGCCGGCAAGCAATGCGGCCCTCAGGGCGCGGTAAGGTTCATGGATAAGGATACGATGGAAAGATCGGTCTGGATACTGCATAGGAAGCAACAATAATTTAATAATGCGCAAAGCTAGCTCAAAACGACCCCATTCAGTTTTTATTTTATAACAAAAAGCTAAAAATTGTGGAAAAGCCCGTAATGTCCTGTCGCATCCGCCGGAGCAGGTTTAAGGCTGAAGTTCGCCATCCGCCAGCGCTGGTTTACTATTAACGTTCGCATTTGCCAGAGCCGGCTCATGGCTGAAGTTCTCTGATCTTTATATTCCTGAACTGAACCTTATCGCCATGCGCCTGCAATAAAACAGGCGATGATTCCGGATCTGAAAACCCTGGAGTGGTCTTGAATTTGCTTGCGGCGATCGCCTGTCGGAAGGCGTCGCTCCCCTTCTCATATTCCAGGATCTTCACCCCATTTAACCAATGCTCCACATGCCGGCCTTTTACGATGATCCTTGCGGCATTCCATTCTCCGGGGCCTTTATCGGGTTTGTCCACGCTCGCAGGAAGGATGTCATATAATGCCCCGGTCTTCCGGTTGCCGTTTATTCCCAGTTTCGCGTCGGGATGCCTGCTGTCGTCAATGATCTGGTACTCGCAACCCAGAGAAGTATTGGGAAGCAGAGAATATTTGACGCCGCTGTTGCCCCCCTCGGAAATTTTAAAATCAAGGGAAAGTTCAAAATTGCCAAACGAAGTGGTGGTGATGATATCCGTTCCATGACCTTTCGCGGGATCGAAGGTCAGTTCTCCATGATCGGTGCTCCAGCCTGCATCGGGAAGGCTGTCTTTAGCAACCTTTCTCCAGCCATTAAAGGATTTCCCATCGAATAAGGCCTGCCATCCATCGCTTGTTTTTGTTTGCGCGCGCACAGCGCCATTTCCAAGAAGAAAAAATAGTATCGGCAAATAAAATAGTCTTTTCATTTCTCGTATTTTGATGATATCTTATAAAGATCGGCAAATAAAGCCGGGTACCCAACCCTTGGTTTTGGTGCATGGGCTAAATATTGCTAAAAAACAATTTTTTATTAGTCTACTTATTTTGTAGACTAATAAAAATGACCTATTTTGCCGCCATGATTATTCTGCTGCTCATCAAACTGTACTATACGATCCGTGGACAACATGAGTTACGTGGCCGAGGGGAGAGGCGGAGGTCCGCAAGACCTTTTACGGAGGTTCGATCCCTCCCGTAACTGCAAAATAAGCTGCGATCCCTCCAAAGCTTCGAGGGCTGCCCCCGGGGTCCGTCCCGATACACGTCCGGGTCCCGCAGGGAGTCCGTCACGCAAGGGCACGGGCAGCGCAAAATTTTGGCAACAATGGTTAGACCTTAGCGGGCGGTGTCTCTACACTGCCCTATTTTTTAGCATATCCCCCGCCCTTCCAAATGGGAAAGCTTCTGGACTAGCTTCACGGGATACATCCCCTGTCGGCGTAACTGACCGACCATTTAACAGGCATCCTGAAACAACGGATTGTTCCCAAAAAGGAACTGATCCTGCGGGAAAGCCAGAGTGCCCATCATATCTATTTCATCGAATCCGGATTGGTCCGGGGTTATCATCTGAAGAGTGGGAAGGAAGTCTCTTCCTGGTTTATGAAAGAAGGGGATAGAGGCCCTCGATCAATCGTTGACCGATCAGCTGGCCGCTATCCGGCAGCACCATTCCGATATGATCCAGCGGGCCCGCCAGTCTCTGGTCGTTGTCCATCTCGCCATCCAGGAACTGATGGTGGGCATGGAGGCATACGTCTTTGGGATGTCGAGCTGGGCAATACCTCCTGGGGTTTTCAGGAGATCCTGGCCCGGAAGAAGGGACATACGAGTTTTTTAGATCGGTTGAGGGGGAAAAACTTTTGCAACGGATTGATACGAGCTTTTGACTTTCGGTAAAGTGTGAATGGAATCCCCAATCAGTAAATTTAGCGTGTCAAAGCATACCGAAATTTTTTGCCCGAATACTTCAATGAGACATGCCCATTGATAACATTTCTAAGTTAAATCTACTATTGTCCATTTGGATTGATCATGACGGGCATTGTGACATGGTGCTAGCATCGCACTGAAAAAAGCACGGTGGTAAAGTTCCATATTTTTATCACCTCATGTGAAATTGCAGATTGACATAAATTATAGCAGGATAACAGGCCAAGAATGCCCAAAAGAATCCATTCAATCCCATGGAAATGGCATTATATAAGTGAAAGAAAATACCCCAAATGAAAAAGATTAAAAAGTAGGGATACGGCAAGAAGATAACCAGAGGATAAAAGCACTCAAAGATGATTATATTCCAGTTGAGCAGGCGCGTAAAATCAGTTGGCAGATTTTTTAACCATCGTGCAACACTCTCACTATGATATCTGGAACAGTAAATTTGTGCGGATGATGACGCCTGATTTCATTAATATCGGTGCAGGATTTAATGGTATATTTGGTCTAGGTGCGGGACAGAGTATGGAGGCTAATTTCGTCATGCATGGCCCTGAAGCGTCCTTCAAACCCGTTTTTACTGCAACATCGTCAGTAGGAATAGGATTTTCAGTGGATGCTACATTTAATGTCGGCGTGCAGCATTATACAGGTGACGTTGACGATATAAACGCGGACATGTTGGAAACAAATACCTCTGCGAGACACGACGATCCGACTGCATGGGGTTCTGGCGGTTTCTCCTTCCTTGGAAAAGTTGGCTTTACAGGGAGTTATACCCATTTGAATGACGGGTTCAACCTAGTTGGTGCGCAGGTTAATGTGGGTCTCGGATTGCCGGTGGGAGAGCTTCCAATTAACGCGGCAGGTGGAGTGAGCAATTCTTTTATTTTACCTTTTTTTAGGAAGAAATGAAAATGAATACAAAGAATAAATGGCGGATAGGATTGATATTATTCGTATCAACCCTGTGTTGTCTTAATTATTTTATGACTGAGATTCACACAAGAGAAAATTTTAGTACGTTTAATTCAGCAAAATTAAACGGAAAAATATCTTACTTACGTTCATCGAAGAGTGGGGAAGGGTTCATACTGGAAGACTCAAGAAAAATGTATACTATTGTCTCAATCAGAAGCTCACTGAATGACTTTAATAGATTCGGAAACGTTGCCGAGGTTGGGGATAGTTTATCGAAGCCATCATTTTATGACACACTTTTCTTATTTAAGAAGAATTCAATGAAGATCTATGCCTTTACATTCAATAAATTTCCTTGACAATTTAATTAGGATAGTAGTTGTATTCCTTTTGCAGCTGGTTATCATGTCGTGTAGCAACAATAGGACACAACTTGCCCGGGATAAATCGGAACGGATACTTGACGAAATTGCAAGCGGGACGGCTATAGACGAATTCCCGGAAAAATATTTTCCCAGAAAACAGACTGTTTTTCTGATGAAACAATTGGAAGACTATTGCGATTTCAAAAGCCGTAAAGGGGTCTTTATAAATGATTTTTACCAGAAAGACTTGCTGGACGTGGATAAAATATCCTTTATTTATGAATATCATCTCAAATGCGATAATGGTCGGTTTATCTTAAGTTTTAAGCTAAATAAAGATATTGAACTTTATAAATTCGACATTGAATCTGTTAAAAAATACAATAAGATGATTTTGAGACCAGAGAGGGAAATACACTAATATATATTGATCTAACCCGCTCTTTTCTCCAGCACCGATGGCACCTTACCCCCCACTCCTGGCATCGCATTGGGCATCGGGTCAACCGGCCGCCGGTTCTGAAGCTTACGAACCGGCATCTTTTCAAGCCCTCCCTGGCCCGGCACCCGGCAGATCATCCTATCGGGAGGCATGACCCGCACAGAATCTCCCGAACGAAGGTCCAGACTGCTCCTCCCTTCTTTCGCATGATAAAGCTGAAGGAGACGCTGGTCACGAAGTGACAACAAAGGCAGTGGAGCCAGACGGAGGCTGTCCCTGCCGGCGATCTTTGGGGTCTTTGCCTGGGGAATGACGGGGGCAAGTCCGGAATCCTGCGCACTGGCAGACCGGAAGCTGGCCAGGCCCAGCAAGAGCAGGGCTAGAAAGGCGATCTTTTCCATGGCTTTTTTAGCACGATGCAGCGAATCGCTGAATTACACACAGAAAATTTGACGGCGCCGGAAAATAATCTCCGACGCCTGGCGGTCAGCGGCGCGGTTCCGGTCTGAGCCAGCCGTGCGCCTCCGGTCAGCGCAGTTTTTTCCAGGCATTGATCAGCCCATTGGTGGAACTGTCATGCGAGCCAACTTCCTTATCGTCCTGCAATTCCGGGAGGATCTTGCCAGCCAGCTGCTTGCCCAGCTCCACGCCCCATTGATCGAAGGTAAAAATGTTCCAGATCACCCCCTGAGTGAAGATCTTATGCTCATAGAATGCGATAAGCTCCCCAAGACTGAACGGCGTGATCTCTTCCAGTAAAAAGGAGTTCGTGGGGCGGTTGCCGGAGAACTGTTTGAAGGGTTTCAGCCTGGCGATCTCTGCCGCGCTTTTCCCGGAAGCGACCAGTTCGGCGCTCACCTCCTCCCCCGTCTTCCCATTCATCAGCGCCTCGGTCTGGGCAAAGAAGTTGGATAATAGTTTTACATGATGGTCCCCGATTGGGTTATGGCTTTTCGCCGGAGCGATAAAGTCGCAGGGGATCAGTGGCGTGCCCTGGTGGATCAGCTGATAAAAAGCATGCTGCCCATTGGTGCCAGGCTCACCCCAGACGACAGGGCCGGTCGACCAGCGGACGGGTTGACCGTTGCGGTCCATCGATTTGCCATTGCTTTCCATATTGCCCTGCTGAAAATACGCGGCAAACCGGTGCATATATTGATCATAAGGCAGAATAGCCTCCGTCTGAGAGCCAAAGAAATTGGTATACCACAGCCCGATCAGTCCCATGGTCACGGGAATATTTTTTTCAAAGGGCGTGTTCTTGAAATGCATATCCGCCTGATGCGCTCCCTTCAGCAGGGATTCGAAATGGTCATATCCTACCGTGAGCACGATAGACAGTCCGATGGCGCTCCACAGGGAATAACGTCCCCCTACCCAATCCCAGAACTCAAACATATTGGCCTTATCGATCCCGAACTTCACGACTTCCTTTTCGTTGGTGGACAGGGCGACAAAGTGTTTGGCGATCTGCTTCTCGTCCTTTGCCGTTTCGAGGAACCAGCTTCTTGCCGTATGCGCATTGGTCATGGTCTCCTGCGTGGTAAAGGTCTTGGAGGCGATAAGGAACAACGTCTCTTCCGGATCGACCTTCTTAAGGGTCTCGGCGATATGGGTGCCATCGACATTGGAGACGAAATAAGGCTGCATCCCCTGCACCCAATAGGGCTTCAGGGCCTCGGTGACCATGACAGGGCCCAGGTCGCTGCCACCGATACCGATGTTGACGATATATTTTATCTTCTTTCCCGTGTACCCTTTCCATTCCCCGCCGTGTACTTTGCCGCCGAACGCCTTCATCTGGGCCAGCACACGGAGCACATCGGGCATCACATCTTTTCCTTCGCTATAGACGGCGCCGCCGGACAGGTTCCGCAGCGCGGTGTGCAGGACGGACCGGTCTTCGGTCTGATTGATCTTCTCCCCGCTGAACATGGCTTCTATCGCCGCCTTCAGCCCGGATTGCACCGCCAGCTGCCGCAGAAGGTCAAGGGTCTTGTCCGTTATGATATTCTTGGAGTAATCGAAGAGGATGGTATCGGCCTTCAGGGAATATTTAGAGAACCGGCTGGGGTCACCCACAAACAGGGCCCGCATATGCGCCTCCTTCATGTCGTTCTTATAATGGTCCTGCAGCTGCTGCCATGCTTTTGTCTGAGTAGGGTCTGTCGTTGGGAACATAAAATATTTTTATGAAATTACTGATTTTTATTACAAGCTCCCGATCACCTCCATAGCCTGCGCCACCATCGACGGCGATATATCCAGATGGGTCACCAGCCGCAGCTGAGTAGGAGAAATAGCAATGCTGAGGATATCTTTTTCCTTCAGCTGAGCGGCGATTGTTTTGGGGTTTACGGATGGTTGTACTTCCACGATGACGATATTGGTCTCGACAGGCATGATGCTGCGGACAAAATCCTTTTTTTCCAGCGCTCCGGCCAGCAGCTTTGCATGTTTATGATCATCGGCCAGCCTGCCAATATGATGTTCGAGAGCGTGGACTCCAGCGGCAGCCATAAATCCCGCCTGCCGCATACCTCCGCCAAAGACCTTGCGGACCCTTCTGGCCTGCCGGATGAACGCCGCCGTCCCCATCAGCACGCTGCCGATCGGACAGCCCAGACCCTTGTTCAGACATACGGAAATGCTGTCGAAGGTCTCGCCGTACCATCGGGCCGGTTCATTTCTGGCGACAAGGGCATTGAACAACCTGGCCCCGTCGAGATGTAGCTTCAGATTATTATCGGTGCATACCTGTCTGATCTTTTTGATCTCCCCCTCCTCATAACAGCTCCCCCCTCCCCTGTTGGACGTATTTTCCAGACAGACGAGGGTCGTACGGGCCTTATGGACATCATCGGGATTGATGGACTGGCATACCTGCTCTGCCGTTATGCGGCCACGGTCCCCTTCTATGGAACGGACCTGGGAACCGGAATTAAAGGCAATGCCCCCTCCTTCATAAATATAGACATGCGCCTGCCGTTCGCAGATGACCTCATCGCCCGGTTGGGTATGGCACTTGATGGCGATCTGGTTGGACATGGTGCCGCTTGGGCAGTACAGGGCCGCCTCCATTCCAAAAAGCTGGGCGGACATGGCTTCAAGCTGATTGATCGAGGGGTCTTCTCCAAAAACATCATCCCCCACGCTGGCCTGCATCATGGCGTCGAGCATCGCAGGGGTGGGTTTGGTAACCGTATCGGAACGAAGGTCTATCCGCATAATTTGCCGTTATATAATTGAATCGCAAATTTAGGGATTCCCGCAGATTGACCTTGCTAATAAAAAAAGGAGCCCGTCAAGGCTCCATCCTATACCCTCCAGGCCGTCCCTCAGGTTATCTGCTTGTGAAAACGATCTGCCTATGACAATGCCTGTTCCTTAATATGATTTCCTCTTACTTTTGCAGCCTTGATCAAGTCCAGCACACGGCTGCGGACATCTTCTTTCAGACCATCCGTTTCCTTTTCAAAGATATCGGTCAGCTCATCCAGCTCATCGACTGCCAGGCCTCTCAGTTGACGCAGCTTCTTCTTGAAATTATCCGCGGTATCCGAGATCTTTTTACGTGTTTCTTCTCCTTTTGCGGGGGCGGTCAATACACCGATTGCAACACCGGCAACAAGACCGGATAAGGCGCCTATAAGAATTTTCTGAGTACTCATGATGTTAAGTTTAAGATTGAATAATTATGTTATCAGCATAGTGATAAGCATATATTTTCAAGAACCTTGCCGGAAAATGTTAAAGGATTCCATACGCCTTCCCATGGGGTAGATTGTGCAATTTTCTCCACAGTTATCTGCCCCACCCAGGCCCATGCGCCCACCCAGCAAACGTCACTCCCCTGGACCTTTGCCGGTTTTTAGCCCGTCTTTCTACCGGTAATAATAAAGATCGCTGGAAGCATTCTTTGTGCTCACATCCACCTCCAGATAAATATCGATACGGACAACCCCGACCGCATAACTGCTGTAATTGGGCATGGTGATCTTTATGGCATTGGTGGTCCACGATACCACCGCCGGGTCCGGGCTCATATAGACCTGACGAAAATTGCCATCGATATAGTAGGCCCTTACGCTGCTGGGCACGGTCCTGCTGCCGAAAAGCGCACCATTGATCGTTACGGGTTTGTTTGCCTGGACCGTATCGTACGTAAACCCGGTGATCTGTGGATAGAACAGATAAGGCCACGCGTTGCTGACCACTCCACCAACCGTCACCGTTATATTGACCGGGTTGTCCAGGTTAGCGGCCGGTTTGTACGTGGCGTTGTGAAGGACGGTCTGGCCATTCTGACGGAGAAAGCTGAACCCTCCGGCGATTTGCCCGCCGATGGTCACCAGCGACCCGAGACTGTCGAAATTATTACCCGTGATGTTCATGGCCTGGTCGTAGATGACGCCCGTGATCACCGGAGGGGGACGCAGGGTCACATAGGTGAACACCGGCCCCGATACGGAATCCCCGTCGACGACAACGGAGATGGGCGCAGCCCCTCCATAGGGAGAATTGGGAGCATAGACCCTGATCACATTGAAGGAGGCATTGCTGTCCACCGTCGCCTTTACAAGGCTGTGGAAGAATACCTTGTTATCGGCTGCCCTGCTGGAAAAGCCTTTGCCATAGATAAGCACCGCCGTGCCTGCCTGCCCGCTCGTTGGAGAAATGCTGTCGATAGTCAGCCGCACCGTATCGTCGTTACCAGCGAATTGCTTTGCACAGCCGGATGCCAGGATTAAACTAACCGCAGCGGCAAAAAATATTTTCTTTTTCATCATGATGATCATTTTTTTAGCGGTTGTTTTTGGATAGGTAGCGGTCGCTTCGGATGCGTTGCAGTCGTCTTTGGACGCGACGCCTGTTTCCGCACGGCGCCTACTTCCTTACGGCGCGCTCGTCACTGGGCATCGTCTCACCCGCGGCCATCACCGCCGTTATCGAATACACATAGAGGCTTCCTTGTTTTGCCTGCCTGTCCGTATATTGGCTCACCCCATTTTTTACCGTGGCTATCTTATGCGGCGTCTTGTCGGTGACGACGCGGCGATAGATCGCAAAGCCCTGCACGCCCGCCGCATCGGCCTGCTCCCATTGCAGCGATACGCCATCCTGCACGGCCCGCGCAAAGACCTTTGCCGGAGGCCGCTGCTGTCCGCCACTCGTCCGGACATAAGAGGCCGCATACGATGCCACCGGTGAAAGCCCGCTCTCCGCGCCAAACCGGTCGACAGCCGATACCAGGTATTCATATCTGTCCCCGCCGCGCGCCATACTGTCTTCATAAAATGGCACCGTGACCACGCCATCCACCGCGAGGGAAAGACCAAGCCTTGTCGCTTCCACCGATGCGGGCTTGCTTACATCATAGGCCAGCGGCTGCCCGCCCGCCTTATGTTTGTAGAGGATATAGCCCACGATGCCGGGGTTGTTCCTTTTCGTATCGTCCCATTCGATGGACAGCGTGCCGCTCCGCGGCGTGACGCGTATGCCACCCGGAGTCTGAGGTCTCTCTTTTCCCCCCGGCAGATGCGCCGCCACCTTTCCCGATAAAGGACTTTCCCTGCTCCCGTTGCTGACCGCCGTCACGGCATACACATAGCTGGTCTGCCGGCTGAGGTTGGAGGTCGTGTCGGTGAAGCTGGTATCGGTAAGCGCCGGAGAGATCACCTGCATCTTTGCGTCGAGTGAGCTGCCCCGGTAAACATAATAGGCAAAAAGATCGGGGTCATTGACGGGCTGCCAGCTGACGACGACGCCTCTCTGAGTGGTCTGAACACCGACCCCATAAGGCGGGTCGGGGACACGGCTGGTCTTCTGCTGATCGGCGCTGACCGACGCATAGAATTTTTCGGACGACAGCTGCTGGCCGGCATGCAGTACGCATATCCGGTAGTAATAGGCGATATGCGGCAGCAGTCTTTTATCCAGATAAGTATGAGACAGCGCGCTGACCGTATCCATCACCACAAAATCACCGCGGGGATCGCGCGAACGCATGATCTCGATGCCCGTGATCAGCGGATTGACGGGCAAAGGGTCCCAGGATAGGAGAATGGCATTCAGCGTATCCCTTGCCTTCAGCTTTGCGATCATGGGCATCCTGCGGAAATTGGCCGCCACCAGACTGGCCGTGTCGGAATTGAAGGCGCCGGTGTTGTCCAGCAGATCGGCCGGACGGATATAATAACGGTAGGCGCTGTTGGCCTTTACTTTTTCGGTGAA
>DATHHO010000048.1:0-4014 GCA_035317125.1 Puia sp. | reverse complement strand
ACCCGCTGGCTGATCCACCCGCGGAGAGCACGCAACAGAACAACTAAAAATAAACAAGCATGTTTTCAAATTATTTCAAGATTGGCTGGCGCAACCTTCTCCGCCACAAATCCTATGCAGCTATCAATATAGCAGGCCTTTCCCTCGGCATCGCCTGCTGTATCCTTATCTTCACCCTGATCGGCTATCACCTCAGCTTCGACAACTTCCACCTGAACAAGGAGAGGATCTACCGGATCACCACGGAATTCCATGAAGAGAAGATCAGCTACCAGGCCGCCGTTCCCCAGCCGCTGGGCAAGGCCTTCCGCACCGACTTCAGCTTCGGCGAAAAGACGGCCCGCGTAGTGTCCTACCGCGACGTACTCGTTTCCCTGCCGGGCGAAAAAGAGATAAAAAAATTCCAGGAAGAGCAGGGCGTCGTCTTTGCAGAACCGGCATTCTTCGACATCTTTAATTTCCCCCTTGTCCAGGGCGACCCGCATAACGCCCTGCTCAGTCCGAATTCGGCGATCATCACGGAATCCATCGCCAGAAAATACTTCGGCGCCGACCCCGCGATGGGTAAGCTGATCCGCTTCAACAACCATACGGATTTCACCGTCAGGGGCATTCTCCGCGACCTGCCCGCCAATACCGACCGCCGGCAGGAGATCTATCTTTCCTATGACAACCTGAAGGACCACAACCCCTGGCTGGCCAGCGACAGCAGCTGGCCCGGCATCTACAGCGGCAGCATGGCCTATACCCTGCTGAAGCCCAACGTCACCGCAGCCCAGGTCAATAAGGCCCTCCCCCTGCTCAGCAATAAATATTACAACGGCAGAGATGCAAAGACCTTCCAGTTCAGGCTGCAGCCCCTTTCCGATATCCATTTCAATACCGCCTACGACGGCTATGCCGATAAAAAATATCTCTGGGCCCTGGCCTTCATCGGCATCTTTCTCATCGTCACGGCCTGCGTGAATTTTGTCAACCTCGCCACCGCACAGGCCCTCAACCGGTCGAAGGAAGTAGGTATCCGCAAGGTGCTGGGCAGCCTCAAGGCGCAGTTGTTCTGGCAGTTCATCGCCGAGACCACCCTCATCACGGTCTTTGCCCTGCTCGTCGCTTATGGGCTTACCCTGCTGGCCATGCCACCCCTCAATCAGTTATTAAAATCGAAGATGGAGCTGCACCTGTTCAGCAGCTGGCAGCTGCCCACCTTCCTGCTGAGCCTCACCGCGATCGTCATCTTCCTCTCCGGCTCCTATCCCGGACTGGTCCTCGCAAGGTTCCAGCCCGTGCTGGCCCTCAAGAGTAAATTGTCACAGGCCCATATCGGCGGATTCTCTCTGAGAAGAGTGCTGGTGGTCACCCAGTTTACCATCTCGCAGATGCTGATCATCGGAACGATCGTGATCGCCAGCCAGGTCAACTATTCAAAAGGCTCCGACCTCGGATTCGATAAGGAGGCCATCCTGACCCTGCCCATACCGGCAAAAGATAACATGAAAATGACGACCCTGCGCAACAGGCTCGCCGAAGTACCCGGCGTGGAAAAGATCTCGCTCTGCTATCAGGCCCCCGCATCCAGACGCAATACCAATACAAATGTCCGCTTCGCGAACCGGGCGGAAGATGAACACTGGTCCATCAATGCCAAGGCCGGAGACGATCAGTACCTCGCTACCTTCGGGCTGAAGCTCGCCGCAGGCCGGAATTTCTATCCCTCCGACACCGTAAGGGAATTCCTCGTCAACGAGACCTTTGTAAAACAGCTCAACCTGCATTCCCCCCAGGAGGTGATCGGTCAGCGGATAGCCATCAACGGTGACGGCACCTCTGCCCCCATCGTCGGAGTGGTTAAGGATTTTTATAATTACTCTTTCCACAGCGAGATCAGCCCCATCTGTATCATGACGGAGTCCGATAACTATGCCACCTGCGGCATCAGGATCAATCTCCGCAATACAAAGCCAGCTCTCGCGGCCTTTGAAAAGATCTGGAACGATGTCTACCCCCAGTATCTTTATTCTTTCAGTTTCCTCGACGACAGCATTGCGGACTTCTACCGCATGGACAATATCATGCTCACCCTGATCGAGGTCTTTGCCGGGATCGCCATTCTCATCGGCAGCCTCGGACTATATGGTCTGGTCTCCTTTATGGCCGTCCGCAAAACAAGGGAGATAGGCGTGAGGAAAGTGCTGGGCGCCGGCCTGTCGAATATCCTCTGGCTCTTTGGCAAAGAGTTCAGCCGTCTCCTGGTCATCGCCTTCGTGATCGCGGCCCCCATCGCCTGGTGGACCATGCATCTGTATCTGCAGGATTTTAAATACCGTATCCCGATCGGCCCCGGCATTTTCGCCCTGGCGATCCTGGTCACGTTTATGATAGCCGCCCTTACCGTGGGTTACCGTTCCTTGCGATCGGCGCTGACCAACCCGGTCAAGAGCTTACGATCGGAATGAGCCACGCCACAAAACAAAAAATTAAACGATCATGTTCAGAAGTTATTTAAAGATCGCCTGGCGCAACCTGATGAAGAATAAGATCTTCTCCTTCATCAATATCTTCGGCCTCTCCGCAGGCCTCGCCTGCTGCATGCTCATCAGCCTCTATCTGCTGAATGAATGGAACTATGACGGACAGCATCAGCATGCCGCCGACCTGTACCAGGTCGGCACCGTCTTCACCTTTCAGCACAAATCGGAACCCTGGGCCGCGACTCCCGCCCCCATGGCCGAAGCCATGAAAAGGGAATTCCCGCAGGTGGAGAACGTTACCCGCCTGATGGGGCTGTTCCTTTTCGAGGATAAGACGCTGCTGAAATATGATCAGCCGGGATCGCCGCTGGTATCTTTCTACGAGACCAGAGGCTTTCTCGCCGACTCCACCTTCTTCCGCATGTTCAGCTATCCTTTCACGGAAGGCGATCCCGCCAGCGCGCTGACCAATCCCGCCACCATCGTGCTCTCCGAACAAGTGGCAAAAAAGATCTTCGGCGGCCGCCCCGCCCTGAACAAAACGATCCATGTCAGCAGCAACACCAACGGCGAACATGATTTCAGGGTGACGGGCGTCTTCCGTCCCACCGGCGCCCCCTCCCATATCGTCGGTCGGTTTTTTATGTCGATGACCGGCGGCGATATGGAGCCCTTTCTCAAACAACAGTCCGAAGACTTCGCGACGAACAATATGTTCTTCACCTACCTCCAGCTCCGGCCAGGCAGCGACCCAAAAAAGATGGAGGCAGGCTTCCCCTCCTTCCTCGAAAAATATGCGGGCAAAGAGCTTAAGGCCGTCGGATTTGAAAAGAGCCAGTTCCTGATCCCGGTACGCGACATCCACCTCCGGTCGGATGTATCCAATAATGTAACGCCCCCCGGCAATAAGACCTCCCTTTATATCCTCGGATCCATCGCCCTGTTCACCCTGCTCATCGCCTGTATAAATTTTATGAACCTGGCCACGGCCCGCTCATCCAAACGATCTGCGGAAGTCGGCGTCCGTAAGGTGCTGGGCGCGGAGAAAAGATTCCTGATCGGGCAGTTCCTCGGCGAGTCCATTCTCATGAGCCTTATCGCCTTCTTTTTCGCATGGGGTATTACGGCGTTGCTGCTGCCCGCGTTCAGCATGATGACCGGTGCGAACCTCACCCTGTCCCTCCCCAGACAGATCCCGCTGGTGGCAGGGTTTCTGGGCCTCGCCATCATCACCGGCCTTATCTCCGGCAGCTATCCCGCATTTTATCTTTCCTCCTTCAAGCCCGTGCAGGTGCTGAAAGGGAAATTTACAAATTCCCTGGCGGCCGTATCCTTACGCAAAGGACTGGTGGTATTCCAGTTTGTGCTTTCGGTTGTGCTGATCATCGGTACCATCATCATTTCGCGCCAGGTCACTTATATCCAATCCGTCAACCTTGGGTTTGACAGGGAGAACATGGTTTATATTCCGTTGGAAGGAAACCTAGTGAAAAATTACGCGGTATTTAAGAATGAGGCATTAAAAATGCCCGGTATCAAATCAATT
>DATHHO010000047.1:0-23562 GCA_035317125.1 Puia sp. | reverse complement strand
CTGGCCAACGGCGGGAGACTCCAGATCCTTGAATCGGGCAGTGGCCGCGGGGCCTTCGGGACCTATACGCCGGGAGATGTGCTGAAGATCAGCGTGGAATCCGGAGTTGTGAAATACTATAGGAATGGCAGCCTGCTATATATCAGCAACGTTGCACCCAGCCTGCCGATGCTCGTCGATGCAGCCATTTTCGATCAGGGGGGGACTGTCAGCAATGCCCTGGTGTCCAACTATAACAGCGGCACATTTACGGCCAATGCCGTTAACGCCGGAGCCAGCCCGACTTATCAGTGGTTGCTGAACGGCAGCCCGGTCGGCACCAACAGTAATACCTACACGAATACTTCGCTGAGCAATAACGACGTCGTGAGTTGTACCCTGACCCCGAATATCACCGGATGTAGCGCTATACCGGTCAGTTCCAATACGATCACGGAAACATTTGTTCAACCGATCGGCCTGGACTTCTCCATACAAGGGACGGCCGCAACAGGCAGTTGCAATTCCGTCATCGAACAGGTAAAATGGAACCTGTCGGATGTCAGCAATAATATGACTGTCGTTTCAGCGAACAGCCTGTCGAAATTTCAATCCAACGGCCCCTGGGATGCCGGGGCTGCCTCCTGGAATACGGTGAGCAACAATGGCTACTTCCAGTTCACCGCCAGCGAGACGAATAAATCCCGGATGGCAGGCCTGAGTACCGTGTACGCCGGTCCTAACTTCACCACGATCCAGTATGCGTTCTTCCTGGTCAATGGAGGCGCGCTGCAGATCTATGAATCGGGCTCACCAAAGGGTGGATTTGGCACCTATTCCACGGGCGATGTGCTGAAGATCAGCGTGGAAGCCAATACCGTAAAATACTATAAGAACGGGGTGCTGCTCTATATCAGCCAGACTGCCCCTTCATTACCGATGCTCGTCGACGTTTCCATGTCAGAAGTGGGGTCCACGATCGGCGGTGCCCAGGTATCGAACTATAACACAGGTACTTTTACGGCAAATGTCGCCAACGCGGGAACAAGCCCGGCTTACCAGTGGATGCTGAACGGCAGCCCCGTCGGCACCAACAGCAATACCTATACCAATGCTTCTCTGAGCAATAATGATGTGGTGACCTGTGTCCTCACTCCGGATTTTCCGGCTTGTAACGCATTACCCGTCACATCCAACACGATCACGGAGACGATCGTTCCTCCATTCGGTCTGGACTTCTCCATCCAGGGTACTCCTGCGGCGACCAGTTGTAACTCCGTTATCGAACAGGTGAAATGGAACTTGTCCGATCTCAGCAATAATATGACCATCGTATCCACGAACAGCCTGTCCAAATTCCAGACCAGTGGTCAATGGAACGGCGGAGCAGGTTCCTGGAATACAGTGAGCAACAACGGCTATTTCCAGTTCACGGCTACCGAGACGAATAAATCCCGGATGGGCGGCCTCAGCACCAGCTATACCAGTTCCAGCTATACCACGATCCAGTATGCCTGGTATCTGGTTAATGGAGGAAGTCTGCAGATCTATGAATCGGGCGGTTACCGCGGAACATTCGGTACGTATACTACAGGAGATGTGCTGAAGATCACTGTAGAGTCCAACGTTATAAAATATTACAAGAACGGTGTATTGCAATACATCAGCGGAATCGCGCCCGCCCTGCCTCTCCTGGTCGATGTATCCATTGCCGATGCGGGAGGGACGATCACCAACGCGGTGGTTTCCAATTATAATACCGGAACCTTTACGGCCAATGCCGTTAATGCCGGTGTCAACCCGGTCTATCAGTGGTTGTTGAACGGTAGCCCGGTAGGCGCCAACAGCAGCACCTATACAAATGCCTCGCTGAGCAATAATGATGTGGTATCCTGCACGCTTACTCCGGACCTTTCCGGTTGCAATTCAGTGCCGGTAGTTTCCAATACGATCACGGAAACTATTGTAGCGCCGCTGGGCCTTGATTTCTCTATCCAGGGAACGCCTGCTGCCAGCAGTTGTAACTCCGTCATCGAACAGGTGAAATGGCAGCTTGCGAATCTCGCCAGCAACATGACCATTGTGTCCCCGAACAGCCTTTCGAAATTTCAGGGGAATGGATGGGACGGCGGCGCCGCATCCTGGAACACTGTGAGCAACAACGGCTATTTCCAGTTCACGGCTACCGAGACCAATAAATCCCGGATGGCCGGTCTCAGCACCGCCTATACCAGCTCCAGCTATACGACGATTCAGTATGCCTGGTACCTGGTCAATGGAGGGAGCCTGCAGATCTATGAATCAGGCAGTTCCAGGGGAGCGTTCGGAACCTATACCACAGGAGACGTCCTGAAGATCACCGTAGAGTCCGGTGTCGTCAAATATTATAAGAACGGGGTATTGCTCTATATCAGCGGAGTTGCGCCTGCATTGCCGATGCTGGCGGATGTTTCTATTAGCGATCAGGGAGGTACGGTCACGAATGCCCTGATATCGAATTATAATGCGGGGATCTTTACAGCCAGCGTAGTCAATGCGGGGACAAGCCCAACGTACCAATGGATGCTGAATGGCAGCCCGGTAGGCACTAACAGCAATACCTATACTAATACAACATTGAATAATAACGATGTGGTGACCTGCGTCCTCACCCCGGATTTCCCGGCTTGCAGCGCAACTCCTATAACCTCCAATACGATCACGGAGACGATCGTTCCGCCGCTTGGCCTTGATTTCTCTATCCAGGGTACACCGGCTGCGGCCAGTTGTTCCTCCGTCATCGAGCAGGTGAAATGGAACCTGTCGGATCTTGCCTCCAATATGACCATTGTGTCCGTGAACAGTCTGTCCAGGTTCCAGGGAAATGGCTGGACCGGTGGGGCGGGTTCCTGGAACACAGTGAGCAACAACGGCTATTTCCAGTTTACGGCTTCCGAGACCAACAAGACAAGGGAGGCAGGCCTGAGCGCCAGCTATACCAGCGCCAGCAATACCACTATCCAGTATGGTTTTTATCTGGCCAATGGTGGAAGCCTGCAGATCGTCGAATCGGGCAGCGGCCGCGGAGCCTTTGGTACCTATACGACCGGCGATCTGCTGAAGATCAGCGTCGAGGGTAATATCGTCAAATATTATAAGAACGGCACCTTGCTCTATGTCAGCGGAGTGGCACCAACATTGCCGCTGCTCGCCGATGTGTCCATTTTCGATCAGGGGGGTACGATCACCAACGCGCTCATATCCAACTATAATACCGGGACCTTTACGGCTAATGCCGTCAATGCCGGCGTCAGCCCGACCTACCAGTGGTTATTGAACGGTAGTCCGGTGGGCACCAACAGCAACACCTACACGAACACCTCGCTCAACAATAACGACGTGGTGAGCTGTATGCTTACTCCGAATGCTTCCGGTTGCAGCGCTGTGCCGGTCGCCTCGAATACGATCACCGAAACGATCGTTCCACCGCTAAACCTTGACTTTTCCATATTGGGAACCACGACGGCGGCGAACTGTATTTCCGATATCGAGCAGGTAAAGTGGAGATTGTCCAACCTCGCCGGCAATATGGCCATTGTGTCCACGAACAGTCTGATAAAGAACGTATCGAATGGCAACTGGGATGGCGGAGCAGCTTCCTGGAACACGGTGAGCAATAATGGTTATTTCCAGTTTACCGCCACGGAGACCAGCACCAGCCGGATGGCCGGGCTTAGCACCAGCTACACCAGTTCAAGTTATAACACCATACAGTATGCGTGGTACCTGGTCGCAGGGGGCGCTTTGCAGATCTATGAATCGGGGTCCAGCCGGGGAGGCTTTGGTACGTATACGACCGGCGATCTGCTGAAGATCACCGTAGAATCAAATGCCATCCGGTACTATAAGAATGGTGCGCTGATCTATGTAAGTACAATAGCTCCTACGTTGCCGCTTCTGGTGGATGTATCCGTTAATAATACGGGTGGCACGATCGGCAATGCCGTTGTGTCGAACTATACGACGGGCGTCTTTACGGCCAACACCGTGAACGCAGGCGCCGCGCCGAATTTCACGTGGAAGGTCAACGGGGTGACCGTGCAGACGGGCACCAGCGCTACCTATTCCAATGCCGCGCTTAATGACAATGATGTCGTGAGCTGTGTCCTTTCGCCCGATTTGCTGGGTTGTACTACTACGACCTACAATTCCAATACAATAACCAATACAGTGGTATCTCCGTTCAACCTGGATTTTGCAATCCAGGGCGTAACAGACCCGACCAGCTGCGGCGCCGCCGTGATCGAGCAGGTGAAATGGAAGCTGGCCAACCTGAGCAACAACATGAATATTGTCGCTGTCAACGGTCTGTCCAAATACCTTTCGAATGGTAACTGGGACGGCGGAGCCGCCTCCTGGAATACGGTGAGCAATAACGGTTACTTCCAGTTCACGGCCGGTGAGACCAGTACCAACAAGATGGCGGGGTTAAGCACCAGCTTTACCAGCAGCAGCTTTACCACCATTCAGTACGCATTTTACCTGAACACGGGTAATCTGGGGATCTATGAATCCGGCGTCAGCAGGGGAGGATTTGGCACCTATACGGCGACCGATGTGCTGAAGATCACTGTCGAATCCAATGTCGTCAAGTATTATAAGAATGGCGTCCTGCTCCGTGTCAGCGCGATAGCGCCTGTGCTGCCTTTATTGGTGGATGTTTCCATCCAGAATACTGGTGGAACGATCACAAACGCACTGGTGTCCAATTCCAACAGCGGGAATTTCACAGCCAGCTCCGCCAATGCGGGAGCAAGCCCGACTTTCCAGTGGAAGGTCAACGGTGTGACGGTGCAGACGAGCACCAGCACGACCTACAGCAATCCGGGGCTGACCAATAATGATGTGGTCACCTGTCTGATCACGCCAAACCTGCCCGGATGTACCGCAGGGTCTTATCCTTCTAATACGATCACCTATATAACGGCAGGGAATTCGACGACCTGGACCGGCGCTACCAGCACCAACTGGTTCACAGCTTCCAACTGGTCAGCCGGATTGCCCGATAAGTTCACGTCGGCGGTCATTGCCGGCGGCACGCCCAACAATCCGACAATGGCTACGGATGCCAGCGTCCTTGATATTACCATTGCCAGCGGCGCAACACTCACCATAAGTGGCTCGCCCAACCTGTTCGTGTACCGGAATTTCACCGATAACGGAACCTTTGTTCCGGGTACGGGCACGGTCAATTTTGTAAGCTGCTCAGGTCCTGTAACGATCAACAGCAGCGGAACGAACACCTTCTATAATCTCGTGATCAATGCGCCGGCTGGTGTTACTATCGGGTCGGGAACGCAACAGATTGCTAAGGTGGCTACGCTTACTTCCGGTATCATTACCCAGAATGCGACGCTTACTTTCCTGAACGGCTCTTCTGTAACGGGAGCATCCGACGCGAGCCATGTAAACGGGATCGTCACAAAGGTCGGCACCGGTGCGTTTACGTTCCCGATCGGCGATAATACGTATTACAGGCCTGTGGCGATATCTTCTCCGGGCGTAGCTACCGACGTTTTCACGGCTCAATATTTCCATGCGAATTCGCCGATCGCGAAAACTGTACGGGACCCGACGCTCAACGTCATCTCAACCCAGGAGTACTGGAACCTGGTCAGAGCGAATGGCGCTTCCAATGTCAACGTTACCTTGTCCTGGAACCCGCTGAGCGGCACGATCACGAGCTTGGGCGGTCTCCACGTCACAGGATGGAATACAGTGCTGGCGAAATGGAAAGACCTGGGTAATGGTGGTACAACGGGCAACAACAGCGCAGGAACAGTCATCTCCAGTGCGCCTGTAACGGCTTTCGGGACCTTTACACTGGCTTCCCTTACCAGTATGAATGTTCTCCCAGTCAAGCTGCTTTATTTCCAGTGTAATAAGGTTAACTCCTCGCTTATCGATATAGCCTGGGCGACTTCCAGTGAACAGAACAGCGATTATTTCACGGTGGAACGATCGGCGGATGGAATTAACTTCGTGCCGATAGGCGTTGTCAGGGCGGCAGGCAACAGTGACCTGGAGCTTAGCTACAGGATGGCCGACCCCAGCCCTCTTAAAGGAGTTTCGTATTACCGGTTGAAGGTTACCGATCTTGACGGCGGGTTTATATATTCAACAGTGGATATGGTTAACAATGTTTACCAGTCGAACCTCGTTGTCTATCCTAATCCGACGAAGAACAGCCTGTATATAAATTTTAATGACGATCATGCCGTGAGCGTATCGGTGATCGACAATACCGGAAGAGTGGTCATACCACATCTGAGACCTCTTAACTCCACGATCATCGTCGACGTATCGGGACTGCAGACCGGATTATACTTTGTATTGATCGACCTGGAGGATAAGACCAGGGTCGTGAAGAAAATAATGATCCAGAATTAAATATAGGAATGCAAAAGCCGGCCAGATCTTCTGGCCGGCTTTTTTTATTAAAGCCCCATTCGCTAACTTAGTTCCCCAAACAAGTCAATTCACAGCAATATCGATAAAATGGGAGCATCGGAAGCTAATACACAACGCATCAGGGCCGAGGCCTTCAAAGCACTCCATGAGCGTACAGGCATTTTTGTTATGCCCAACCCCTGGGATGCAGGCTCGGCGAGAATCCTGGCGGGCCTGGGCTTCGAGGCGCTTGCCACCACCAGCGCCGGTCTGGCTTTTTCCCTCGGCAAGCCGGATGGAGAAGGCGCAGTCAGCAGGGAAGAAACGCTTGCCAACGCAAAGGTGATCATTTCCGCGACCAGCCTGCCGGTCTCGGCAGATCTGGAGAATGGTTACGGCGATGATCCCGATGCCTGTGCAAGGACCGTGCTGCTTGCCGCAGCGGCTGGCCTCGCCGGAGGTTCCATCGAGGATGCCACCGGGCGCCCAGATGACCCAATCTATCCTTTTGAGCTTTCCGTGGAGCGTGTCAGGGCCGCGGTAAAGGCCGCACATAGTCTGGCGATCCCATTCACGCTGACCGCAAGGGCGGAGAACCTGATCTATGGCCGCCCCGATCTCAAGGATACGATACGCAGGCTCGAAGCCTATGCGGAGGCAGGCGCCGATGTGCTCTTCGCACCGGGGATAAAGACAAGGGACGAGATCGATGCCGTTGTCCGGTCAGTATCGCCCCGGCCGGTATCTGTGATTCTCGGCCTAAGCCAGGGTAATCTCACCGTTGCCGAGCTCGCCGGTCTTGGAGTGAAAAGGATAAGCCTGGGCTCATCTCTTGCCCGTGCGGCCTATGGCTCCTTTCTCCGTGCGGCGGAAGAGGTCGGCCAGAAGGGCAGCTTTGGCTTCGCAGAAGGCACCGTGCCATATTCGGCTTTCCAGAAATTGTTCAGGTAAGCATGATTTCAGCTTAAAATCCCATATTTTATTTAAATTCAGCAAATAACCAGCAACAACAATGAGAAAATCACTCTGTTCTTCATCCCTGCACGCCATAGCGGGGATATCAGCACGTGCCATCCGAGTCCTGGCGATCTTTGCAATCGTCATCTTCGCCATCTCCTGCAACGGCTCCGACCGCTCCGCGACAGCGGAAGGGAAATTCATCGACACCTCCGCGATGGACCTGTCGGTAAAGCCGGGCGATAACTTTTATCAGTACATGAACGGCCGGTGGCTCAAAAAAACAAAGATCCTTCCTACGCAGTTTGGCGTCGGCGGCTTTATGGATCTTTATTACAAGACGCAGGATACCCTTCATGATCTCCTGAACGGCCTCTCCACTGCCAGCAATACTCCGGGAAGCATTGAGCAGAAGGTAGGCGACCTGTACGCATCCGGTATGGACTCCGCAACGATCGATAAGCTGGGCTATACTCCGGTAAAGCCCTACCTGGAAAAAATAGCGGCGATAAGGGACGCGTCCGGTATCCTGAACTATGTCGCCGAGATCCAGAAGGAGAACGGAAGCCTCCTCTTCAATATCAGCATCGGCGCCGACGAGAAGAACAGCGGCAAGAATATCACCATTTTTGCCCAGGGCGGCCTTGGCCTGCCAGACAGAGATTATTATTTTAAAAAAGATAGCCCGACACTTGCCGTGGTAAAGGCCTATCATGATTATGCCAATAAATTGTTCCGGCTGACCGGCGACGATTCGATAAAGGCAGCGGCCAAAGTAAATTTGGTGTATGAGCTGGAAAAGCAGATGGCTGCCAGTCACAGAACAAATGTAGAGCTGAGAGATCCGCAGAGCAATTACCACAAAATGGCGGTAAAGACCCTCGATAAGCAGATGCCCACATTTGTCTGGACGAAGACCCTCGCTGCCCTGGACATCAGAACAGATTCCATCAATCTGAAACAGCCGGCTTTTTATGCCAAGCTGAATGAGCTGCTCAGGACAGCCAGCCCCGAAAGCTGGAAGGCTTATCTTGAATTTCATACCCTGAGCCTCGATGCAGGCATGCTGAGCAGCGATTTTTTCAATGCGCAGTTCGATTATTTCTACAAGGCGCTTGCCGGCCAGCAGGAGATGAAGCCACGCTGGGACAGGATCGTAAGCGGGGTAGATGGCAACCTCGGCGAGGCCCTCGGACAGATCTATGTGAAGAAATATTTTTCAGAGCAATCGAAAAAGAGGATGCTCGAGCTGGTGGATAACCTGCAGACGGCTTTCGACCGGCGCATCAGCCAGCTGGATTGGATGAGCGACTCGACCAAGGCGAAAGCCAAAGATAAATTACATGCCTTTCTCAGGAAGATCGGTTACCCCGACAAGTGGAGGGATTACGGCAAGGTTACCATCGATAGGAATAAGTTTTTTGAGGATATGATCTCCTGCAAAAAGAATGAGTATCAGTATCAGGTCTCAAGGGTGGACAAGGCGGTGGATCGTACGGAATGGGCAATGACCCCGCCCACGATCAATGCTTATTATAACCCATCATTTAATGAGATCGTTTTTCCCGCTGGCATCCTGCAGCCCCCTTTCTTTAGCCCCGATGCCGACGATGCGATCAATTACGGAGGGATTGGCATGGTGATCGGCCACGAAATGACCCATGGTTTCGATGATCAGGGTGCGCAATATGACAAGGATGGTAATCTGAAGAACTGGTGGAGCAAGGAAGACAGCGTGAAATTCGTTGCACGGACAAGGGCCGTCATCGATCAATACAATAAATATGTAGCGGTCGATACCTTCCACGTGAATGGCGCGCTTACAACAGGCGAGAACATTGCCGATCTCGGCGGACTGACGATCGCCTACGATGCTTTCAAGCTGACCGCACAGGGAAAGGATACGACAAGGATCGACGGATTAACGCCGGATCAGCGCTTTTTCCTGTCCTTTGCCAATGTATGGAGAAGTAAATACAAAGATGAGATCATGCGTCAGTTGGTCAATACGGACCCACATTCTCCCGACATGTTCCGGGTACTGGGGCCTCTGGAGAATTTCACCCCGTTTTATAACGCATTTAAAATACAGCAAGGCGATAAAATGTACAAGCCCGAAAATGAACGGTTGAGGATCTGGTAGGAGGCATAATGCTTTAATTCGTCTGGCGGCACCCTGCAGTTTCTCTTCTCGCAGACGGCCCTGCCAACCCGTTAAACTCACCTCACCCGCAACATATCATTTCGGACCAACCAGTTATTCATTCCCGTTTATTGCAGACCGTTTGGTTACTATTTTTGAGGATCATTAACCAAACAACAGCACCCTTGAAAATCTTAATTTACACAGCCCTCACCTTGATGATCTTCGGGACTTTTACCAGATGTAAAAAGAATAACGACAAAGCACCAGAGTGCAGGATCATTTCCGCAACCGGCGTACCGGGCGGCGCCTCCTACCAGCTGACCTATGACAATACCGGCAAACTGAGCAGGGTAGTCCTCGGGCAAGGCGTTATAACGTATGACTATACGGGTAATGGCAATATGGTTACCGTTACGAACATGGACTCGGGACAGTTCAGATCCAGGACTGTCGTTACGCTAAACCCTGTGGGTCTGGCCAGCAATGTCAGGGTAGAGGATGACCTTACAGGCGCGACCTGGTCGAATACCTCTTACGAATACAACGGCGATGAGCTCAGCAGATCCACCAGCACAAGCTCCGCCGGCGGCGCTCCATCGGTAAGCACCTATACCTGGTCGGACGGGAACATGATCTCTGCGACCACAGACCCCACTGGCCCGATGCCGTCTACCTCGACTTTCGAATATTATACCGACAAGCCCAGGCAGAACGGTGATTTTCTCCTGCTGCTGCAGCTCCTCCAGGGCTATGAGATCTACAGGAACAAGAACTTGATAAAAGGCATCTCCGGAGCCGTCCTCACCTATATCTTCGCAAAGGATGGGAAGATTGCTTCGCTCGAGGTCGCCGAAGGGACCACCAGTTTCCTGGATTATCAATATCAATGTAATTAGGGTTTCCCATTGCCGCTCAGAATTGTTTTCATAGCGTATTTTTGCAAAAAAATACGCTATGAAAGCTTTAAGATTCCATGAGGCCGGCAGACTGGCCGATGTATTGAAACTGGAAGACATTCCCCAGCCTGCTCCTTCTCCGACGCAGGTATTGATCGAAGTGAAGGCCAGCCCTGTAAACCCTTCCGACATTTATTTCATCCAGGGTGCCTACAGAAGAAAGCCCGTTTACCCCCAGACCGCCGGCCTGGAAGGATCTGGGATCGTTGTGACCTGTGGAGAAAACGTCATTTCCGCCAGGCCGGGTGACCACGTATCTTTTCGTCTTCCAGGTACCTGGAGCCAGTACTGTCTTGCTGAAGACAGCAGTCTGATCAGGATCACCAGAGATATACCTTTTTCCATTTCCAGCCAGATAGGGCTCAACCCGATGACCGCCTTTGCGCTGTTATCGGAGACTTCCCTTCAGAAAGATGATTGGCTGTTGCTGAATACCGCGTCTTCCACGGTGGCCGGCATTATCCTGCAGATGGCCGTTGCAAAAGGGATCAACGTAATTGCCCTGATCAGGGACCTGGTCCATGTCCCTGCGCTGAATGCACTGGGCGCCAGGCACGTTTTTTTACAGGAGGACCCGGACCTTGTCCGCAAGATTGAGGAGATCACGGCGCCAAAAGGGATCCGGGCATTTTTCGACGCCATTGGTGGCAAACAATTGGAGAATATGATGCCGCTGATGTCGCAGTACGCCACCATCGTATGCTATGGGAACATCAGCAACGGTGAGAAGGCCGCCATTTCCAATGTCCATCTCGTGTACCGAAATCTTACCGTAAAAGGATTCGGCATCGACCGCTGGCTGTCCCTCCGGTCCGCAGACCAGATCGGGAAGATCTATGCAGATATCGCAGAAGACCTGTATACAAAAAAGATCGTGCTCCGGGAAATACCATCGGTACGCCTGGAGGAATTCATACCTTATTGGTCACATCTAGGCCATCCGGATAAGGTGATCATCACCATTGGATAAGTCCGGGTCCAAAGGCCCCGGGCCTTCCGAAGGGATAAATAGGCCCCTGTCAACCCTGCTCCATAGCAAAACTGGGCATTGTTTTCACCAGTCTTCCCAGATTTCCCAACGATCTCCGGAAGCTATCCTCCATTTTAGCCTTCCGGAAGAGCCTGAACAGGGTCGGACCGATCAGCCCTTTTTTTATATAAAGGTCAAGGGTGAGCTTTGTTGTAGTATCGCTGATCTTTTCCAGCGTATAATAGGACGAGCTTTCTGTTTTTTCATCGGTCTCGCTGAATTCGATCCTGTCCTGACGATACGAATAGCTGCTGGAATACAACATGACCTGTCCGTTCTCCAGCTCGAAGCGCGAACGCATGCCGATGCGGGGCAGGAAATGATTGAGCTCTTCTACTTTTTAACACCTTCCTGCCACTGGCTGCGGAAACTAAAGTCGCCGGTAGCGTGAAATAAAGTGATGATATCCGTTTCATACTCCTGTGAAACTGCTATCATTTTTATTTTTTCGCCGAGCGCCGATTGAAAGGATGGCTCCGGCTGAATATCGGTTTTAAGCTCGCTCAGCTGGGTATAATGAAAAGGGATCTCGCCATTTTCCGTTTGCTTGGTGCTGCTGTTCCACTGCATCCACTGGGCAAAGCCTGCAGGCGGTGTGTCCTTGATCAGACTGTTCGTGACAAGCCAGTATTCATGCTGCTCGATATCGTTTTTCAGTAACTGGTGGGCGACGATGATGTCCTTTCCGATAAGTTTGGAAAACTGTTTTACATTATAGCCGGTGAACTCGCCATAATGGGTGATCACTTTAAGGGTAAGCCCGACTGCCGATACACAAGCTTTGCACTGACAGTAACGGCGGTGATCGTACGCGATAAGATGCCGGTGGAACTCGCAGAACATTTTCTCCACCTGCTTATACAGATCCTCAAGGTCGGGGATCTCGCCAAACTTATAAAAAAGGATCGCATCTCCTTCGATCTCGGAGATTTCAAGCCCGATCTGGTTGGTATTGATCAGCGTCTCCAGCAGTTCCTGGATGATCAGCCGGCTGTGCCCGATTTCGGTCTCATTGACAAATCGTGTAAAGCCACTTATATCGGGAATAAAAAGCAGCCCCTTGGTTTCCATTTTTTTGTTTAAAGTTACATATTAACCAAACAATATTTTACCTGATCATCCGGCTTTCCTAACTTTATTCATCACAAAACTTTATTATGAGAACCAGAATCATTACTTTCTTCTTTTGCTTGATAGCATTTGCAGGCCTCGCTCAGCGCAGCGCGCCTGATAAGGTAGAGACCGGTAAAGGTGAACTGACGATCCAGCCCATTGTACATGCCAGCCTGGTCTTGTCCCTGAAAGGGTTGGTCATTTATGCCGATCCCACGGGTGGGAAAAGCAACTATACAGGACTTGCATCTCCCGATCTGATCCTCATCACCGACATCCACGGCGACCATTTTGATCCGGCCACCCTTTCAGCGGTGAGGACGGCCAACACGGTGATCATTGCTCCGAAGGCCGTGGCAGACAAGATGCCCGATTCGCTCAGGACAAAACTGGTCGTGCTCGGCAACGGAGGCCAGACCACTTCATTTGGCATCTCTGTCGCCGCTATTCCCATGTACAATCTCCCCGAAAGCCCAGATGCCAAGCATACAAAGGGGAGGGGAAATGGCTATATTGTTACGATTGGCGGAAAGAATATTTATATTTCCGGCGATACCCAGGGTATCCCCGAAATGCGGGCTCTCAAGAACATCGACATCGCCTTTGTCTGTATGAACCTGCCTTATACCATGGACATCAATGAAGCGGCGGATGCGGTGCTGGCCTTTAAACCAAAGATCGTCTATCCCTATCACTACCGCGGCCAGGGCGGCCTCAGCGATGTGAACGCCTTTAAGGCCAAAGTAGAGACGGGCAGCAAGAACATCGAGGTAAGATTGCGCAATTGGTATCCGGGCTGATTGGCAAACACACGGCCAACATTAAACGTTTATTAAATAAAGACTCCTTCACGGCAATGATTCGTTGCTTTAAGGGGTCTTTATTATCTTGTGCGGAACCCTCAACTTATCTTATGAAATTGTTTAATGTATCTACCATATTATCGGGATCTTCTGTAACGCGCATATCGGCTGTTACAGCCCTGCTCCTTTTCTCCTTTATCTTTTCCTGCAAAAAGAATGACGGCAATCCAGCGCCGACCCCCACACCGCCTGTTCCCCCGGTCCTCGGCACCATGAATATAAACCTTGCTGCCGGAGATGAAGAAGTGATCTTCAGCGAAGCCGGTGGAAAAGTTTTATTGGATACCTTGCCGCCATTTCATAATCATCTGGTTGCCACGCTCAGGACAGATCAGGCCCTGGTCGACGTAACGGTCATCGGTTATGACAGCCTGGGTAAGAATTATGTCCTGACCACCTTAAAGGGCGTTAACCCATCCATCTGGTCAACGCTGGGGTTTGGCGGTTATGACGCTCCCGTTGGTGATCTTTCCTCCACGGCTGGTTATATGGTTTACACGCATGTACCCGACCCGGTCCGGCTGACGCCGTTTTTGCTCGACGACTATGTCGGAGGCTTTGGCAGCTCGGGCAATGACTATTCCGTCCCTGGCAGCCTTGGCTTGAATTATATAAGACATGGCAACAGCAATTACCTTTATCTGCTCTTTCCAAATTCAGGCCTGTACAATTTTCATATCCCAAAAGGACCGACCGATACGGTAGACCTTTCTAAAATGGACACCGCAGTAAAACTGACTTTCACCAAGCCTGTCCAGTATACCATGCAGCCGGCCACGCTTATTGGAATTATGGATACCACGGATTTTACAAAATCCTTGTTTTTATACAGTGGGGCCGGGTATCTGGGCATCCCCGATATGGAATACCCCAAAAAGCTGGTGCAGAAATTCGAGCTTTATACATCCGCAACGAGCTCGACCAATATAAATGTCAGCTATTACAGTTATGGGAATACTGTCCCTTCGGCATTGCCCTTTCCTGATGAATCCGCATATTCCATTTCTTCTACCCAGAACAATAATTTTGGGGTAAAATTTGTAGCTCCTCATCCAACATATTACCAGACGACCTGGAAAACGTCGTCCGTTCTCTGGCTGGTTTATGCCTCTCCCGATTCCACTACACTTAATCCGCTGGGGTTATTGACGGCTCTGAAAAGTAAATCGCTGAAGGGGCAGGATCTCAGTGGGTTATCATTATCCACCTTTTCCTTTGAGAATGTGCAGGGCCTGGATTATCCCGGCTTTTTCTCCTATGAGTGCAACCCTGACCAGGTAAAGGCCAGACGCGTAGCCTCTTCGGCGTCCTTAACAAAAAAATTTTAAGCCGACAAATCATTCCAGAAATGTATGCTAATACAAACATTGTGCGTAATTTCACCATATGGAATTCAGGAATATCCCTCCATCCGACAGTTTGCGGCGGTATATAAAACGCTATTATATCTTCGAGTCCGATACAGACATGGAATTCGAAGACACCGTTTTTCCAAGCGGCGATATGGAAGTAATCTTCAATCTCGGGGAAGGCACATGGGAATCCTCAGAAAAAAATAAATTCTTCAGAACGCCACAGATAGAATTATGGGGCCAGATCACCAGACCGCTGGCGATACGGTCCAGGGGCAGACATACCATGCTGGGCATCCGGTTTCTTACCCATTCGGCAGCTTATTTCTTTAAGGACGAGATCGGCGTGTTCAACGACCAGGTCACTGACCTCGGTGATATAATGGGCAGCCCGGTGAAGGTTCTGCACGCAAAGCTGCTGGAAGCAAAGGAGCTGAACAAAAGGATAGAGCTGATAGAAAATTTCTTGTTGGAAAGGCTGGCCGCGGGTGAAAAGAGGTCGTTCAGGATCGACAAGGTCGCCAACATCTTAGCAAGCATAAAGAATTCCTCCGAAGCGCATATGAGCGATATCGCGTCGAGACACGGCATTACACCCCGTTACCTGCAAAAGCTGATCTATCAGCACACTGGCCTCTCCCCAAAATCATTCAATAAAATAAGCCGGTTTCAGCTTAGTCTCCGGCTCATCGCAAAGAACGACCAGCCTTTCACCTCCATTGCCTACGAATGCGGTTATTTCGACCAGTCGCATTTTATACGAGATTTCAAATCATTCACCGGGGTTACCCCTTCTGCCTATCTGGAGAATAAATTTCCTGTCAATCAGGTATTTCTGCAATAATCCGGATTGTTCCGTTTTATACAATTTTGAAGTTTACCGCTGCAATAGCTTTGCTGAACATTAATGATCGGACAAACTATAAACTTCTTTTGTATGAACGCATTCGAAACATTTACACAACTGCATAAGGGCCCGACGCCTCTTCTCCTTGGGAATATCTGGGATGTCAACAGCGCCAGGGTCTTTAAAGCCAGCGGATATAAGGCGATTGGCACGTCCAGCCTGGCGGTGGCAAGGGCATCCGGTTATGAGGATGGAGAACAGCTGCCCTTCGAGGTCCTGCTTCAGCTGGCAAAACGGGTGACCGCATCGGTTCAAATTCCCTTTTCGGTTGATCTGGAAGCTGGGTACAGCCGGACCCCCGCCGGCATCACCGGGAATATAGACAAGCTGCATGACGCCGGTGTAGTCGGGATAAACATCGAGGATACCATTGCCGGCGGGACGAGTCAGCTGCAATCTATCCCCGTTTTTCAGAAAATTCTTTCGGCGGTGGCGGATCACATCAGCCGTAATAACTTAAAAATTTTTGTAAATGTCCGGACGGATGGCTTTCTGCTGGGCATGCCAACCGCCCTGCCCGAAACCCTTGCCCGGATCAAAAGTTACGACAGCACAGGCGTTGATGGGATCTTTGTTCCCTGTATAGTCGACAGCAATGACATAAAAGAAGTGGTAAAGGCCACCCATCTCCCCATAAATGTAATGTGCACGCCCGGACTGCCGGATTTTGAGGAGTTGGGTGGCCTTGGGGTAAAGCGGATCAGTATGGGCAGCTTCTTCTTCGATAAGGTTTACGACGCCGCCTCAACACTGTCAAAGGCCATCGCCGGAGATAAGTGTTTTTCCCCGATCCTGACATAGTCCCTCACAGTAATTAATTTTTCACAAATAAAAATCAACGAAAATGAATCTCCCAAAAAGAGCGGAGGACGCGCATGCCACACTGGCGGCCGCCTTCAACACCGGCGATGCAGCCACCGTAATGAGCATGTATGATGTTGCAGGCATCATTGTACCTGAGCCGGGTAAGCCTGTATCCGGCAAAGAAAAATTCGAGGACGCGATCAAAGCCATTTTATCGATCAAAGGGAAAATGGAGATCAGGACGGTTTACTGCCTCCAGACGGGCAATATTGCCGTGGGAAGGTCTGAATGGAATATCACGGATGGCAAGGAGGTAAAGATAAGCGCCAAAGGCATCGAGGTCATACGGCAGCAGGCCGATGGGACATGGAAGATCGTGATCGATCATGCATTTGGCGCAGAAGTCAATCTTGTGGCGTAGGAGTGCCGCCAAAAAAAAGATCAACACTGGATGGGCTGTTGCGCTGTCAGTTCATCCAGTGTTCATTCTTCCACAATTTCCCGACCGGTTATTTGGAGGTCCTTGAAAGAAATTTACAACATCCGTATCTTGATATTCCTCCACGCGCTCGATCCAGGATGCTGCTGAAGCGCGATCTTGCCTTTGGCGACCTTCGCAAAGCTGCTGAAGGCCTTATTTTTGAATTTGCTGTTAGCGACCATATTATTCCATTCCTCGCTGCCTATCTGCCCATCATAGGTCTTTATCCCATTGAGCCAGAACGTAAGGTGCCCTTTATTTTGGATCAGCCTGACCTGATTCCATTCTCCAACGGGATTGGGCTTAGAGACCGTAGCATCGCCTGACATATCATACAGGCAGCCAGCAAGATGGTTTTGTTTTTTGTTGTCGTCCGCATCGATATTATCTAATACCTGCATTTCGGGGCCAGTCAGATAGGTGGCGTCGAATTTGGGATCTTCCTGAACATCGAAGATGATCCCACTATTCCCGCCTTTTGAGATCTTCCATTCCAGGTTAAGCTCATAATTCTCATATTCATTATTCGTCACGATATCTCCGCCACCGTTCTGGGGCTGAGAAGGGTCAAAGACGATTGCGCCATCTTTCACCTGCCATTTTGATCCGACCGTGTCTTTCAGATAGGTATGCCAGCCCTGTGTCGACTTACCGTCAAACAACAATTTCCATCCTTCTTTTTTTTCTTTATCCGTAAGCGTATTGGCTGTCTGGGACATGGCTGCAAAACCTGCAATGGCGAGTACCGTTAGGAACAGTGTCTTTTTCATTAATTTATTGTTTCGGGTTCTAAGTTAATGAAATATTGCAGAGACACTGCTGGAATCAGCTAAAAGGTTCTTTCCAGACTTTAGCATTATCTTACCTGTGGCGATTTCTTTGTCTGCTGCCAGTAAATGCCCGCAATGACAAGCGACATCCCAATCAGGGTATAGCCGGTGATAGGCTCTCCGGTAAAAATATAGGATATGAGAAAGCCGAATACGGGGCAGAGGAACAGCCAGAAGGAGGCCTTCGCGGCGTCTTCCTTCAGGAGGTAGAGCCACAACTGGACGGCGCCGATGGATACGGGGATGGCAAGCCATAGAACAGAACCGACAGAGGCCGCATTCCAGATATTGAGGGCCGGATGCCAGGTGAGCGCAACGAGGGGTAAAAGAAAGATCCCACCTGTCAGTACCTGCCAGCCATTGATGACCAGCAGGGGCAGTCCGTTCCATGGCACCCGTGAAAAGTAAAATGCACTGATGGAATAGGCCAGCATCCCGGCCAGCAGGATGAGGAGGCCCGCCGGGGTGGAGGAACTGTTCTGCAACAGGGGCCAAGCGGCTACGGTAACGCCGGTCATGCAAAGCAGCAGGCTTAAAAGGGTGGATATTTTCAGGCGCTCACGCAGGAAAACAGTGGTCAGCAGATTTATAAAGACCGGGTTGGTCGCTACGGCCAGTGCGCCGAGACCGCCCGACACATGCTGCATCGCCAGCACGAACAAGCCCAGGTAGATCGTGTTGGAGAGCAATCCATACACGGCGATACGGGCCCATTCCTTGCCTTTTGGCAGACGGTGCCGCAGAAGGATATGGCTGATCAGGATCATGACGAGGCCGGCGAGAAAGAACCGGACTATACACATCGTAAACGGCTGGATAGCCTTTAGCCCGATCTTCGTCGCCGTAGGGGCAGATGCCCATAAGATGGAAAAGCTCAGACCCAATCCCTGAGATGCCCCGGTTATATTCCAGACTTTACGGGTGTTCATTACAATTTCATTTTTTCAAAATAAGCGGTAGTCTCTTCTACAAGGGCATCCATCAGATCAGCGGCCTTGCTGTGTTTCAGGATGGGGGAGATCTGTCCACCCCAGAAAAGGACCATTTCCCATTTCTTGCGGGCGATGGCCTCCTGCCTCAATGGGGACATAAACTGGGTCTGCAGAGGGAAGGGTAGGAGACTTTCTTCTTTACCCCTGGTTTCTTCAGCAATCCTGCTTCGCAGGCCGCGTCCAAGCCTGCCGGTAAAGGCCCGGGTCAGCACGCTGTATTTTGAAGAGGGGGAGAAAAGCATTTCCCGGTGGACAGCTAAGGCATTCGATTCTTCGCAGGCCAGAAATGCCGTTCCGACCTGTACGGCGTCCGCGCCCAGGGCCAGTGCTGCCGCTATCCCCTTGCCGTTGGCAATCCCGCCAGCAGCGATCACCGGTGTCCGGACTTTTTCTTTTATCTGCTGAAGGAGCACAAAGGTGCCGGTAAGGGAGCTTTCTGCTGTCGCCAGAAAGGACGGCCGGTGCCCGCCTGCCTCAAACCCCGAAGCGATAATGAGATCGACATCCGCGGCTTCCAGCGCTATCGCCTCATCAAGGGTTGTCGCCGCACCGGCGGTAATGATGCCCAGTTTTTTGCATTGCGCCAATATAGTGGCGGATGGAATGCCAAACATAAAGCTGAAGACTGGAGGACGGACGCGCAGAATCACCTCTGCCTGATCTTCGAACCGGGAGGAAAAGGACAGCGGCTTGTCCGGAAGTGGGATGCCCAGCTCTTCAAAATAAGGTTGAAAAAGATCCATCGCCTGCTGCACTGCGGCTTCGGTAACGCCTCCCGGCGGCACATCGGTATCGGATACCCACAGATTGATATTGTAGGGCTTATCCGTAGCCTTTTTCAGCTCTGCATCCAGCGCAAAGATTTCGTCCGGGGTTAAGGTATAGGCTCCGTAACCGCCCACGCCGCCCAGATTGGATACGGTGGCGGCCAGCTTCACCGTGGAAAGATTCCCGCCGAAAGGGCCCTGTAAAATGGGGTATTGGGCACCCAGCAGCTTTGCAGCCTTCGTATTATACCACATGATTGGAAAATTTTAGCATTAAATCATATCCGGGATCATTTTATTTACAATGACCCAGCGGTGGTCAATATAATGAAAAGATAGCAGCTCGGAATAATTGAACGTATACATTTGTACCCTGACCTTTGCCATGGCAATGGAATTGATGATCTCGACCGGCATGGGAATGGTGAATGAACGGTTGGGGAATAAAGAGATTTCCCTGGCCATCTCCGCAAAGGATTTGAGCATTCCAGGAAGTCCAGTGATGAATATTATCTGGCCCTTAATGTTTTTGCGCTGACGGAATTGTTTCTGCACAGCGGCGAAAAGGATTCCGCATTTACTATTTCAATCTAGCCTTGACGATCTCCAACCGTATTAATTATGTGAGGCTGAAACTGGCTATCTATAAGGATCTGAATTTCTTGTATTCGAGCGGGCAAAAACCGAGAAAACGATGAGGTCTGATCCTAAACCGATATTCGTTCTGAGCACCCTTTACCCAAAGCCCTTCGTCCCGACTTTCGTCGTGACTAGGTTTTTGCCTTCATCCGCTCCCGCGGGCAAGCTCGCACCGCTGCTGAATGCAAAAACCCCGCATTACGTGCAAGGCTTTGTGACCCCGTCAGGATACAGTTCGAACCGATTTTTGATAGACCTCGTCCGATTTGTAAAACTTTTGAGCGATTAACAGCCGTCAAACGAACTGCTGTAACCTGGTAAATCAAAAGATATACTTTGGAATTACTAGGTTTTGCAGCGCCAAAACAATCGCCGACGACAAAAAGAACTTCTTTTACCTGCCTTCGTCACTTTTTGACTACTCAGTTGGAAAATATAAAACAGCCAGTAGATTTTGGCCGCATACACTTACAGTTCATCTAAACCGGAACTACCCTGACAGGATTCAAAACCTTAGTATTAAGTATGAATCTTTTATAAAAGGCACCTTTTCAACTGCGAAGAGGAGGAAATATAAAACCCGCTACCAGAGCGGGTTTTATGAAATGAGTAATACATCAGTGACCGGGATTGGACAAATTTCAAACCGTATTTTGGAAGATATAGTCCTTCTGACTGGAATATGTCAATGATCAAATCGCATTAAACAGAGTATACCCAAATCTGTGGTCACTATTAGACATTAGCAGGTCTGCGGAGTTATCCAAATTGCTGCATTATTTTTCCGACAAGCACCCCTTGCCGACCTGAAAGATTTCATAGGTAAAATCATGCAGAAGTGCCATCGCTGTGAAAGGATCTAGCACCGAGAAATCCTGTTCCTTCCAGGTGTCCACAGTAGGTTTATTTAACACGGTCAACCGGAGGCTGTCTACTGTGGACTTATGACCGGTTTGGAGCGCAATTGCCCCGGCAAGGTCATTGACTCGGTTGAGAGTAGCATAGAGCGTATCTCCCACGCCTTTATATAAAAAAAGAATTTTTGCATACTCAGTATTCGTGGGGTCTTTGTCCACCAGAACGCTCATTTCGCCGGAAATACTATCCATGTAACGAGCGCCGACGCGTATTGTGGAGTCTAAATGTATAAACATCTTTTGAAGAGTGGGGTCGCTGCCATCGTGCAATGCAGCTTGGTACGATTCTCTATATGCATTCCGCGCCTGTTCATCTTCTTTGCGCAGTTCCTCTTTTGCATCGGCGACTCGTCCTTTGAATGAGTCGTCGATGGAATGCCCTATGCCGTTACAGCTTAGGAAGATAAGGCAGAGCAATGATAACTGGCTTAATAGTCTTGACATGGAGGGACCCTTTACACGGGTAAGATAATAAATCTTTCTATAGGAAAGTCGGGACTCGATCAGATGAATGAGCACATTGCAGACCCAACCTTTCGGTATTCGGTGAGGATCAGTTGTCCAGGTATCTCAATAGTACTTTCAATTCTTTTATTTCATAGTCTTCAATTTGTATAATAGCTCGTTGAAAATAGGATCGGGGAATTTTTTGATGGTGAACCAACGCATATTAGAGTTTCAATTATTTTTAATCTTTTAAAAATATCCCGAATTGGAATACCGTCATAACGCATGACATTCCCTTCATGAAAAGGGAGTAGGGGTGGAGCGTCCTTTCTCACGACGCAATCGCTCAAGGCGCCGCTTACCATAGATCTCCGTAGCTTTTTGTCGACTTTTTCGATGCGTCTATCGTTTTTTTTAAACCCATCTTACCGTTTATCGCCAATTTTAGGTGTAATCGAATATTCACAAAAAATGCTAAACAAATGAAGTTCGCAACAGCCTTCGCACCACTTCTCGCTTTCGCCTTGATGAACAGTTGCAGCAATGGCAGTGCTGGCTCACATCCAGGAGTGGCCTCCATCGGTGGATCAGGTTCCGCTACATCCGGAACGGACGCCGTTTTTTCCTACACCCTTCAGGGAAAGAAGATTTCCGGAGGACCTACCGACGTCATCCAGGTGAGTAATATCGCCTATATCCAAAAGAGCGGTCCGACCACGAATATGCAGTTTTTTCTAAATGATGTTTATGACGACAATACGTCTACTTTTGCCCATTCCCTTCGCTTTACCATTCCGGCAAAAACAGGCACGACACAACTCGCTCCCGACCAGGATAACGGACATGTGGAACTTTTTGTTTCTAAAGGAACCGAGGGCGCCTATCTTGTGTATGGAAATGAAGCTTTTACAGTAACAGTCATTGACATTACTTCAACCCGCGTTTCCGGTACATTTTCAGGAAAGGTGAAATTAGCGTCCGGACCAGCCGACGATCTTTCAATTGCCGATGGAAAATTCGACATTCCATTGGGTAAAACGGCCAAATAGAATTTCGGCCTACACCGATTACAGACTTCGCGAGCGCGGCGTTCGAAACTGATAATCGTTTCGTTCAGAATCCTGACATCTTCCGTTGTGCCGTTGACCCTACCTTTGGCGGGGTTCCATTTGCTGGGTTCAGTAACTACAATTGCCCCAAAGCATCCCGTACTCATCTCGTATTTCCCAATTACGATCCCTTTAGTTGTCAATTTCTTAGCTCTTGCAACAATTCCCGAACAACCAAATTCACATGAATTTAGCGCGATTGCCATCAAAAGCAACATCATAAAATAATGCAATTTCATAATAGTAGAATAGCCATTCAAACCCGAAATCAATGATTATTAAGACGATGTAAATGTAAGACCAAAGGGCACCACGTCTTCAAACACAAAAACCCGCTACCAGAGCGGGTTTTAAAAAATGGGTTTTAATCTGTGACCCCGTCAGGATTATCTCCGGCGCCTGCCGGACGCCTCCGATGACCCTCTTCGCATTGGCCTTACCCAAAGCCTCCCGGTCCACTGCGCGGCCCGCGGCTTTTTCGTTTGTCCGCGCCAGCGAGCAAGCTCGCGCACTCCCAAACAAAAAAGCCGGCCAGACTTCGTCTGGTCGGCTTTGTGACCCCGTCAGGATTCAAACCTGAAACCTACTGATCCGTAGTCAGTTACTCTATTCAGTTGAGCTACGGGGCCATCCCTTAAAGGGCTGCAAATATAGAACAAAAACCAGAACAGAAAAAATCCGGAAAGGCTAAATTCTCCCGGCCTTAATCCTCTTCCTACTGATCCAATTATTATCAACATCTTAATTATCAACATTATTCCCAACAGGGTAGGAGCATACTCCCCCTTACCCTCTACTCATAGATCTTCATCGCCGTCTTCTCCACCAGCCCCTTCGGCAGCAG
>DATHHO010000046.1:0-12887 GCA_035317125.1 Puia sp. | reverse complement strand
CCCACCTGATATTTGCCATTATCCAGCGTATTCTTTAACACCTGAACGCGAAACCCCGAATGGTCGAGGGTATATTTATTATTAAAATGAGCGGTGACATCCGGCCGCAGCACCGGGTCGGTTGCGCAGACATAAATATTTTTTTCATTTTTCAACACGATGCTGATCTGGTATCCTTCCGCACCCTGGCCCTCCATGGCTGCCCATCCGCCGAGTTCGATCAGATCGCTGCTGACCGGGAGAGGAGGGTCCAGACCATAGACGATCTTACCGGCCGGAGGTAGCTGACCTGTTTTTTCGGGCGTTGCGTATTCGGGGATGCCGGCCTTCACCATATGTTCATCTGTCTGATAAGCCCAGTGTCCCTGCGTATTTCTGATGGCGATGCCCGCCTGATATTTCCCTTTCGGCACATTGTCGAAGTAGGCCAGGGCCTTAAAGCCCGCATCGTCGAGATAACCCTTGTTGAAATGATTGCTGACATCTGGCCTTGCCTGGATCTGTGCCGGAGCGATAAAAGATCTGTAGGCTGAGTTCAGGGTAACAAAAATAGAATCGCCTTTATTATTATGGGTGCTGTCGATAAATCCCCACCCTTCCATCGCAATATATTTTTCTCTGGTATTGACCCGCTGAAGGAAGTATTGGATAGGCTTGCCGGGCTGGGTGGTTATTTTTTGGGTCTCGGTAAATAAAGTCTTTCTGCTGACTATTTTCAGCAGGGAATCCAATGTCTCCTTATTCTTTAAATTCAGCGCCGTGCTTAACGAAGCCAGCCTGCCGTTGTTCCTGCTTTCCGGCAACAGCCAGTAATAGCCATCGAGGGTATTCAGCTGGATGGAACCCGACTGCAGCAGGAGGGCGAAATGGTTCAGATAAGGAATGGTAGAGATATATAAGGTCCGTGGGGACAACTTGCCATCTTCCAGCGCGGCGGAAAGGCTGTCGCTATAGATCTTCATGGCCCTGCCATCCGACCTTGCCACATAGCCGATATTGATCGGCTTGTGGAGCTTTGCGGCGAGGAAGCAGAAATACTGGTAATCCATGTGGGTAAGCTGGTGCGATTCGAAAGGTGGATAGAAGGCTATGTCATCAAACTGATCCATAAGCTCCATCCAGCTTTTATTATCGAGCGGCGTCTCATAAGATCCATAGCTCAGGTTCCGGAATGTCAGCAGGAGCTTTGTATCGTAGAGCTGGATCAACAGCGCGGCAATGATCACAGATGCCGTAGCCCAGGACCTGATCCTGATCTTTGTGACGGCGATCAGCGCGAAAAAAAGGATCAGATAGTAGGGGGTCCAGAAAAATCTTGCGCTGGCCCTGAAGATATCACCCAGATGGATAAGGAAGTCGGGAAGCGGGATCTTAAGCAAAACTTTGTCGTTCAGGCTGATGATATTGGTAATGGAGAACAGGGTCAGGAGGATGAGGAGAACGTACAAAGGTACCAGGTTGGTATTGCTAAATTTCAGCGGTATCCACTTCATCCTGTTCTGCTGGCCGGTGAGCCTGTACAATCCATATCCAATCAGGAACAACAGCAGCAGGAATATGCCCATCCCGAGGTACATAAAGCCCTCGTACTGATGCCAGCTTACCCATTTGTATTGTGGCAGGAAGGTGCTGAAGCCGCTGGCATTATATAAGGAATTGAGGTTGAGGCTGTACAGGCCATAGGCGCCCTGCACCCTCAGATCTTCTTTATTACCGAATTCGACCAGGCCCAGCAGGTACCAGGACAACAGCGCGAAGAATATGGATCCCGCGATAAAGAGAATAAATCTTTTTTTACTGATGAGCTTATCGGCCCAACAGAGTTTTACGGCAATGGTCAGCGTAAGCCCGAACACCATAAAGCAGATATAAGGGTTCACCGTTGCGGCGATCATCAGCAAAATGAATTGCCGTGACAGCAGTTTCTTTGGGTTGACAATGGATGGGTCCGAAAAATATACCCATAGAGAGGCGATCAGCAGCCATTGTGTGCAAAGGGCAGGGTGCATGCCCCGGTAAACGAGCACGGGATTAGCCGCGACAAACAGCACCGCCAGAAATATATAAAGAGGGCGAACCTTAAAAAGCTGGAAAAACCGGATCGTAAAATACGCAGCCAGCAGATGACAAGAAAAAAGCCAGAACCCCAAATACTGAAAATCCGACGGCAGGATGGGGGCGAACAGCTTAAAAAAAACGGCCATGAGCGGAATGGAATCGGTAAACCCGACATTGGTACCGAGCGGATAAAAATAGCCGGACACATGGCCTAACGGAAAATGCCAGGGTTCATTCCTGTAAAAAAACCAGCCCAGATAATGAGTACCCCAGTCATCCATGGCTTTCATCAGCCAACGCACATTGGTGGGGATCAGCGTTGCTAACCCGTAAGTTACGTGGTAAATAATAACGACCGCAATAAGGGAAGCTATCCAAAATACCTTGTTTTTCATACAAGTGCCCATTTAATATTTTCGTGTAAGGGTAATAAACTCCCTGACAATTTTCGGAAAGTTTATCAGACTTAATTTCGATCCATGGACATCCTTCCATCCTGTGATGGGGAATTCGATCCCCTCTTTTAAAAGATTCTTTTCCTTAAGCCGGATAAAGATCTCCACATCAAAAAGCCAATTACAGAAAAAGGGTTTGTCAAAAGCCGCGGTGAGCGTATTCGATGAAAATATTTTGGCCCCGCATTGCGTATCATAGACCCCCAGCTTGAAACGCAGGTCGATAATGGTGGAAATTACCCTTCCGATAATATGCCTTGTTGGTTTCCGGTTGATCCCTGAATTCAGTTTCTTTATCCTGGAAGCAAAAATAAAGGATGCATTTCTTTCAAGGAGAGTCGTGTACAATTTTATAAACTCCGGTACGGGTGTGGAAAAGTCGGCGTCCATATACCCGATATAGCGAAAGGAACTCATCGCGATCACATGCTGAAATCCTTTGGCGATGGCCTTTGCCTTGCCTTCATTCACGGAAAAGGAGAGTACGGAAATTTTATCGGGATATTTGCCGGCGAGTTCGTTCAACAAGTCCAAAGTATGGTCGCTGCTGCCATCGTTTACAAAAAAAAGGACGACGTCGATACTTTCGAGTAGTGTTCCGATGGCTGCCTTGTCCAACCGGTCTTCTTCATTATAACATGGGATGATGATGGCTAAGCCTGGCATATGCAATAGCATGAAAGTCCCGGTAATCGGATTCCGGCCTTATTAAGAATGCGGGTTATTGAAAAATCAAAACTGAGTACAGTGGTGAGGATCTTTGTTTTGAACTTACTTCCTTCCCAGTTATCGATGGAATATTCTTTTTTCCGGAGTAATTTCTTTTCGAACCACCTGGCGATTAATAGTGAAAAAAAGAAATACCCGCTGTCGATGACCATCAGCCCCTGGCGGGTTAACAGATCCTTTAATTGCGCTACTGTATAACGCCTGTAATGGCCCAGTAAAACATCATGATTGGAAAAAACGGATTGGAAAGCCGGAACGGAAAAGAAATAATATGCGGAATCTTTTTTTATTGGTTTTTTTGCGATGAGGTCCAGGACTTCTTTTTCGTTCTCCAGATGCTCCAGGACGTCCATACATAAATACAGCGATCGCCCTTCTGGTGGATTGCTCTCCTGGAGCCCTTCTATATTTGCAAAATAATGAATCGGCGATTGGCTGTTATTTTTTTTTAACATGCCAATAATCTCAGGAGTATAGGCAATATCTATCGCAAAGTAAGCATCAGCGATTTTTTTTTTGCAAACCAGGTTCGCAATATAAGCGTCCCCGCTCCCGATATCTATCAGATTGGGCTGGGGAATGGGAACCTTTTTTGACAGGAGGTGAAGCAGGACTTTTCCCCTTGCGATCTCCCAGGGATGCCTCGAATAATTGCTGGTAGTGTGCAGTCTGCTGAATTCAGATATATCCATATATGTTATTAATAAAAAAGGCAACGGTTCCCGCTTCCGGACCCTGAACGTCCCTTTTGCTATCTCCTTTTTTGAAACGCTAAATTAGGGTTATTCAGCAAATTCCTTATGAAATTGCATAAAGGCGTTGCGCGGGCCGCAAACCCTGTCAACTATACCGTAGTCAGATACGTGGATGTGCCGGTATTTCCACATTCGCCAGGACCCTTTCATAATCGTCGATGATCTTTTGCCAGTTATACTGCCCGATGATCTTTTGCATGTTCTTTTCTTTCCGGTCGAGGACGATCGCTGGTTCCGTCTTCATGTCGAGGATATTCCTGATCTCACCAGCCGAGGAAAAATACCAGCACTGGCCGTCGAGGATCGCCCGGTTAAAGACATTGTCATGTGCGGCTATCGCGCACCCACAGGCCATTGCTTCCAGCAGGGATGGGTTGGTGCCGCCGACGGAATGTCCATGAAAGTACAGGGCCGAATAATGTCTCAGGGCATTCACAGCCACCTGATCGTAGATGGCGCCGACGAACCGGAGGCCATCCTGCTGATAATTCTTTACCAGGTACTGGCCAAATCCATTCCCTTGATTGCCGATGATCACCAGCGGTTTTGCTTTCAGGGATGAGGCCCACCCCTGTATGATCATTTCTATATTGTTTTCCGGTTCCATCCTGGCCATTACCAGGTCATACCCGCCCGGCTCCAGCTCCCATTGCTCAAGGACGGATGCCCTGAACCCGGCGGGTATATCCGCGCCATAAGGGATGTATACGGAAGGCTTCCCATATTTTTTCAGGATATAATCCTGGATCCCTATAGAATCGGAGATCAGGATATCTCCATGTTTTACCGCCCAGCTCTCGGCAAGACGCAGGAATTTCCGGACAGGCCTGCTATACTTACTTCGTTTCCATTCCAGCCCGTCCATATTGATCATCTGAATGGCCTCTTTCGGCCAGATCCTTCGCCAGATGGAATTGCTGGTATAGCCGAGCTGGATGAGGACCTCGAAATTTCTTCTCCGGGAATCCATCAGACAGTTGTAGTCATAAAGGAACTGCCCCGCCGTCCCGATCTTGCTTTCCCAATCCTTGCAATGAATAAGATGTACACCGTTCCATTCTGGCTCCTGATAGGGGTGATCGCTGGAATTATATACATAGATCTCATGCCCTTTCTTCACCAGTCCCCCGGCCAGATATTGGGCAAACTGTTCAAATCCTCCATAAGCGTTGGGAATACCCCGTGTACCTAAAATGCCGATTTTCATCTTTGTACTTGTTTTTCGCCGCTCTTTACAGGCTATTCCCGGCGTTTGGGATTTTGACGCAAAAGTAAAGCTTATAAGAATCGGATTTCGCAGGAAATGCTAAATCAGCGGTCCCGGCCCGACGTTTCAGAACAGATGAACACGTTTATCGCCCGGACAGACACATCTGTCGGGAATTCTGCACACTTATCAACTGAGGCCTTATCCTGAAAAAAAAATGGACAATTTGCATCCGATAAGAAATCGCAGCCCTTATACAATAAGCTATATCAAAATCAGTTATAGCTTATTTCCGGGCAGGGGTGCCCGGAATTCCCCTGGGTAATCTGTAATATGTCAACCGAAGACTTTATTTTAAAATAAAAGTCGTGGTCTGATGCAACGTTAGGGTTAAAAAAATGTCATAAGGATAGAGAGGAGCGGTCTTATATACGCCCTTCCGTTTGAAAAAACGACAAATATAAAAAAACATTGATTGTATCTGATTGACTTTCGTCATTTTAGATTGATCCAAATATCTACGATTGAGTCCATAAGCAGTTTAGTAAGCTTTGAAACAAAATCTAAAAACCGGAATTATTAAACCTCGGTCTTATGCTGGAAGCCACGGAAGTCAAAGAATTTTCCATTAAAAGAAGTGTTCATTTCGAGAAGAATCAGGTTGTTTTAAGGGATTATATAGAGAAAAGGTACAGGTATCTTCAGGTTAAAGGTATTTTTGACATTATTATCTCTTTATTTATCATCACCTTCATTTTTAGCTGGCTTTTCCCCATTTTGTTCCTGCTGATCAAGCTCGATTCGAAAGGGCCCATATTCTTCGTGCAGAAACGTGTTGGTTTTCTGGGAAAGTCATTCCCTTGTATCAAGTTCCGTACGATGCGGGTCAACCCGGAGGCGAATACCCGGCAGGCCGCTGAAAATGATCCCCGTATTACGAGGCTGGGAAAATTTCTCCGGAAAGCAAATCTGGATGAATTACCCCAGTTCTTTAATGTGTTGGCCGGACACATGAGCATCGTCGGACCGCGCCCACATATGCACCGGGATTGTGTAAATTTTTCCAAGGTCGTAGACACCTATAAATTCAGGCATCTGGCCCGTCCCGGTATCACAGGGCTTGCCCAGGTAAAGGGATATCGCGGTCCCGCGCATGATTTTGACAGGATCTTCAAGCGATATCAATGGGACGCCTTCTACATCCGCAATGCAAATTTCTGGCTGGACCTGCGGATTATCCGCAAGACCTCGGCTCAGACCATCGCCTATATCTTTACTAAGATATTTTCGTTGAATCCAGCCCAGGAGCAGGTTTCAAGAGAAGGCGGAAGTTTATCCGCCTCCTGAAATATTGATGTTTTTCTTTACTTTCCCCGAAACTTTGTATAATTTTAACGTTCTCTCCCGAACCTTAATTCTTGTCTACCCTTTTGCCTTTCCGGGGTGTCCGTTTACCCGCTGCCCCTTGATCTTCATCGGTTAAGACATTAATTAAATTCCTTAACATTTTCTTAGGCAACGAAGTCGGCCATGCTTATGTCAACTGGCATGATAATTACTATTCATTTGTATAAGGGTATAGTACTATAACCCAAAGATCACTACCACTTAGTGGTATGATTAATGTAGAATTAATTTGCTTTCTTTGCAGGATTGTAGATTTTTACGGAAAAATCACAGGCAACCCCGCAAAATTAAAGGCCAGGATCAATATCAGAATGAAACCCAATCCATATCAGTATGCGTAGTACAGTTGTTGAATCGGCTATTTATCACCCTTGGAAAAAAGAAGAGACCGGGCAGTTGGCAATTCGTAACTATCTGGATACCAAGCTCAAATACCTTGTTTTCAAGAGGGTAATGGATATTTTTACGTCCTTTTCGGTGATGCTGCTGGTTTTTCCCTGGCTGTTCCCCATACTGATCCTGCTTATTAAACTCGATTCAAAAGGCCCGGCCTTCTTCAGGCAAAAAAGGGTTGGCTTTCTCGGCAAGATCTTCTGGTGTTATAAATTCCGGACCATGTATGTCAATGAGGAGGCGGATACACGGCAGGCCAGCAATAATGATCCCCGTGTGACCAGGATCGGTAAGTTCTTGAGAGACACCTGTCTGGATGAATTACCGCAGTTCATAAATGTATTTCTTGGACATATGAGCATCGTAGGTCCGAGGCCGCATATGCTGAAGGATTCACAGGAGTTCTCGGAAGCCGTTGCCTATTATAAGTTCCGCAACCTCGTCAGGCCGGGTATTACCGGTATGTCCCAGGTGAGGGGTTGCCGCGGTCCCGCTACCACATTTGAAAGCATATTCCGCCGGTATCAGTGGGATGCTTATTATGTCCGGAACATCAATTTTTCGCTTGATCTGAAGATCATGACCGGTACCTGTCTGCTGATCATCAAATCCCTCCTTTCCCGTGGCAGTTCGGTACCCATCGAAAAATCGGTTGATGAATTTCCGGGTCTTGCCGTAAAGAAGATCGCCTGAGCCGCTCCACCTTTTTCGACATTCGTGTACTTTTTACATCTTTGGCCTCCTGACGTTATATTCTTCCTTCATTTTATTCTACAGTCTTCTTTTATTCATCCTGCACTACCTTTGCCCGGGAAATATCCGTGGGAGAGCTGAAATCGTTATTACTCAACAGTAAAAAAGCTTGTATGTGTGCAGATAAAGACAATCACCGGCCGGGACTGATCTGGAGCATTTTGACCAGCCGGTGCTCCCGGTGCCGCAGAGGAAAAATGTTCCTGCATACCAATCCTTATGATCTGAAGAACCTGATGAAGATGCCGGAGAATTGTCCGGTGTGCGGCCAGCATTTTGAAATAGAGGTTGGGTTTTACTATGGGACCAGCTTTGTAAGCTATACCCTGGCCGTTATCGTTTGCGCTGTCAGCTTTATCGCCTGGAAATTATTTATCGGCATGTCCCTGAGCGATAACCGCCTTTTCTGGTGGCTCGGCACGAATGCCATCCTGCTGGTGGTGCTGCAACCCGTCCTTATGCGGATCTCCCGGACCATCTGGCTGAATTTTTTTGTTTTTTATGATCCGGAATGGAAAAACAGCCGGCCGCTAACACCCGAACGGACCAACCCCGATCTGAAGAACGATTGGTAGACGCCGGACCTTTACCACGCCCAGTCCTGCTTGTCGAGGCTCCGGTACTGTATCGCTTCGGCGAGATGTTCCGGCAGGATATCGGTGACGCCCGCGAGGTCGGCAATGGTACGGCCCACTTTCAGGATCCGTTCGCGGGCCCTCGCGGATAAGCTTGCGCTTTCCATAGCCGTGCGCAGCAGGCTTTCTCCTGCAGCATCTATCCGACAGAATTTTTGCAATTGCCTGCTGTTCATCTGCGCATTGCAGTGGATCACTTCTGTATAGGGCGAAAACCGGCGGCTCTGTACTTCCCTTGCTGCGACCACCCGCCCGCGGATCGCCGAAGAGGGCTCACTGTCCCGGCTATCCGACAATTTCGCGAAAGGGACAGGCGGCACTTCCAGATGCAGGTCGATGCGGTCCAGCAACGGGCCTGAGATTTTATTGATGTATTTCTGGGCGGCTCCCGGAGGGCAGGAGCATTCTTTATCGGGAGAGTTGCGATAACCGCAGGGGCAGGGGTTCATAGAGGCCAGTAATAAAAAACTGGCTGGAAAATCGGTGGTCATTTTTGCGCGGCTGACCGTTATCTTTCTGTCTTCCATCGGTTGCCGCATGACCTCCAGTGCATTTCTGGTGAATTCCGGCAGCTCATCCAGGAACAGCACTCCGTTATGAGCAAGAGAGATCTCTCCCGGCTGTGTTATGCTGCCCCCTCCCGCAAGCGCAATGGAGGAGATCGTATGATGCGGGGAACGGAAAGGCCGTTGGGTGATCAATGGAATATGCCCCGGCAATTTTCCGGCAATGCTGTGGATCTTCGTCGTCTCCAGCGCCTCCAGCAAACTAAGGGGCGGCAGGATGCTGGGAAATCTTTTTGCCAGCATGGTCTTCCCTACTCCTGGCGAGCCGATCAGGATTACGTTGTGCCCGCCGGCCGCGGCAATCTCCAGCGCTCTTTTGATGCCCTCCTGTCCTTTGACCTCACTGAAATCCGGGCCGGAATCGGCTTTTGCGACGAGGAGGTCACTGCGAAGATCGTCCCCTGATCCTGCTACAGCCGGTGCAGCCGGTGCGGCGAGAGCCCCCTTTTTAAAAAGATCGATCACTTCGCGCAGGTGGCTGACGGCAAAGACCGGAAGGCTGTTCCCGATGGAGGCCTCGTCTGCGTTCTGAGCCGGTACGATAAGCCCCGCGAAATGATCCCTGCGGGATTGTATAGCGATGGACAGCGCACCCATGATAGGCTGGATGCTGCCATCCAGCCCCAGTTCTCCCATCATCACATAATCCTTCAGCACATGCGGATCGGGGAGCTGCCCGCTGGCGCCCAGTACGCCGAGGGCGATGGGAAGGTCGAATGCGGAACCGGATTTCCGGAGGTTCGCCGGGGCAAGGTTCACCACCAGCTTGGTGCGCGGCATATAATAACCATTGCTTTTTATAGCACCTTCCACTCGCTGGATGCTTTCCCGGACGGCGTTGCCCGGCAGGCCGACCATAAAGGTATGGAGCCCTTCGGTGACATTCACTTCGATGGTAATGGTGATCGCCTCTACACCATACACTGCACTGCCAAACGTCTTCACCAGCATGACGATCCGGATAGGTTAATCCTGAAATTAAACAATAAAGCAAAGCGGTTGCGGAAAAACGAATATGCGTTCCACGGGGTGTGTTTCACGCTCAGCGCCCATACTGCCCCGTCGCGGGATGAAAGGTCCTCCAGGAATGCCAGAACTCCTGATAGGCCTGCGCGGTAGCCAGCCGCTGTCCTTTCTGCGGACCATCGGTGCATTCCCCGTTCAGGGCCCAGACGGAATGACTGCGTGTGTCGGTGAGCAGCCGCGTTACGGGATCGTAGCGCAGGTCCAGCGAGTCGGCTGGATGGAATGCATAAAATGTTTTATCGTTGGGCTCGATGGTCAGTAGCAGGTGTGCCTGGCCGATAGTATCCCGGATCACCCTCTCTTTTATCAGCCCGTTCCAGTCGTAGGCCTTGCTCCGACCGTTCAGATCGACGCCGACGACCCAGGACTTGAATTTCCAGGATCCGCTGTCGCGCCTTTCCAGGCTGCCTTCGATAGTCCCCTCATCATATCCTTTCAAGCTGTCGTACCTGGCCCTGAAATTCGGATCGGGCCGGAGGGTCAGGCTGTTCGGATGCAGGGCCTGCCAGTCACCCAGCCGCATCTGCACAGAGGGGATCTCCGTCAGCTTCGTGCCTTTCATTTCCCCCGTAATGGCGACGCCCGTAGCCTGCTGCCACCAGCTCTTCGTGGTAAGGTCCTCGAACATGGCATTGAAATGGTCCATGCCCACCAGCCGGAACTGTTCGTATTTCCCATTTACAAAGGGGCTGTACACGCGGCCCGTTCTGCACACGGTGCAGTAGGTCACCATCACAGGATCCCCGCCCACCGTATCTTTCACCTGGTGGTGATAGCCGATGATCTCGATCGGGTAGGCCTTTGCCTCTCCTTTCAGCGCGACGCCGATGATCAGCTTATTTTTATCCGTCGAATCCGTGGCGACGGCGGAGAATGATTTCTCCCTGGGCTGATAGAACATCTTATCGGCCAGAAAACGGAAATTGAAAGCATAAAATATAAGCGCATAGAAGAGGACGAGCACGGTGAGCAAGACTTTCAGCCAGGGACGGCCTTGCCGGATAAAATACCACAGGGGCGGCAGAACTACCAGCAGGGCAAGGATCCGCAGCCAGACAATATATTTATCGAGAAAATAAGCGATCCCGATGGTATCGGACTGCTGGCTGCCGGGAAAGGGCATAATAAAATAGACGCGCAGGATCTCGAGGGCAAATAAAAGGAGCAAACCTATGGTCAGCAGCCAGGCTTTTTTCGACTTCATGGCGCTGAATTTACAATTTTTCCAGCATCTCCACCACTTTCTCCCTTTTCAGGATCAGATATCCCAGCCGGTCATTGCTGATGCCCTCCTTCAGCTGGTAGCTGAACTCCAGCTGATCTTCCCTGATGCTGGTCTCAAAATACCGGAAGGCAATATTGGGGAACTGCCTCAGCTCTTCCCCGATCTCATAGAGATGCGTGGAGAGGATAAACAGGGAGCTGCGTATTTTGATCAGCCCTCTGATCACCGTAGTGGAGCATTTCATGGCATCCTGCATATTGGTCCCTTTGAACAGCTCGTCGATGAGGACCAGCCATTTCCTCGAACCGCCGATCTTGATCAGCGTATCGCGGATCCGCTGCACCTCATTGAAGAAGTAGCTTTCTCCTTTCGCGATATTGTCCATGACATTGATATTGCTGAGGATCCCGTCGAAGAGGCTGAGACGCATAGCGGAGGCGGGCACGCCCATCCCCAGATGGGCGAGGAACACCGCTGTTCCGACAGCACGGATGAACGTGCTCTTGCCCGCCATGTTGGCGCCGGTAAGAAAAAGGAAATTCGTTTCCCGGTTCAGCTGCACATCGTAGGCTACCGGCACCGGCAGTAAAATATGATAAAGCTCGCGGACCTCGATGCTGGGGTCCTCTTGTTGCAGGAATTCGGGGAAGGAGAACCGGTATTTCCGGGTGGCCATGGCCATGGAATACCAGGCATCCAGCCGGCCATAGATATCGATCAGCTCAAGGGCCTGGTTCTTGAAGCGTTCCCGGATATGCCAGCCGTAATAAACGACCTGTACGGGATTGTACTTCACCCCCCGTTCTGTTTTACCAAGGGATTGGACCGTCTCATGGTCCAGCAGCCTGGCGGCCCTTTGTAACAACGTGCTCAGCAGAGGAGGGACACCGGGATGGTCAAAGGCTTTTATGATCTGTTGCATTCCCCGCACGAAATCGGCAAAATGGCCCAGGGAATACCGCACCAGCGAATAGTCCGGGGCGTGGAAGAGCCGGTAGCCCAGCGCTCCGGGAAGATTATCGCCCCGCGGGATATCGTCGATGGCCGATTCGTAGAAGCGTTCCATGACCATCACCGTGCCATTGTTGATAGAAGGCGACCAATCATTTTCCTGCTCAAGGATCAGCGAAAGGATCTGCTGGGTCTCCAGGATAGGGCCGGCAGTGCTGAAGGGATTGTTGAAATAATGCAGCAGGCGGTCCTTTCCCCCACGGGTACGCGTAAAATCCAGCTTGTGAAAAACGGAATACTCCTCTTCGTGGCTGAAGAGAGAAAGGTCTTCGTATGTGGTCTTGTCGATGTCCATCTGGAATGTGTTAAAGTTTGCCGGTCTTACCTGTCGAACGATAGCCGCTGCCCCAACTGAGACTCATCAAAAGCCCCGTTTCCATAAACCAAACGGCCGTTCACGAAGGTATGGGTGACGGTGGCGGGAAAGGAGGACCCTTCGAGGGGGCTCCAGCCGCATTTGTACAGGATATTGTCTGTGGTGACCTTTTCCGGCCTGTCCATGTCCACGATCACCAGGTCGGCAAAATATCCTTCGCGGATAAAGCCTCTTTCTTCGATCCGGAAGCAGGTCGCCACCGCGTGGCTCATTTTCTCCACCATTTTTTCGAGGCTGATCCGGCCCTCCTTCACATAACGGAGCATCAGCAGCAGCGAATGTTGTACCAGG
>DATHHO010000045.1:0-4653 GCA_035317125.1 Puia sp. | reverse complement strand
CACCTGGTAACCGGCGATCGACTCGTCGCCGAATTTTGCGATGATCCTGGCCATAAAGATCCAGCTGGCCGATCCGATCAGGAACTGAACGGCGCCGGTCCATGCTACCTTCGAGATGGCCAGGAGCAAGGACTTGTCAGGAGTAAAATATTTGCGCAGGAGGCGGATAATGCCGCTGCCACGGAATAAATGCCAGAGCTGATAGCAAACGCCGATCCCGCGACCGACCGTGGTGGCGATCGCTGCGCCGGGCAACCCGTAATAGTGGATCAGGATGGGACATAAAATGATATTACAACCATTGCCGATCCACAGGGACCACATGGCGATGGACGCATTACCTGCTCCGCGGAAGATGCCGTTGATGAGATACAGCAACATGATGACGATGCTGGCGCCGAATTCGATACGGGTATACGAAGAGCCTATCCTCACGACTTCATCGGAGCCGCCCATCACCCGGAGGATGCCCGGCGCCAGGAAATATCCGGCCAGGCTGATCACCACGGTCAGGGCAAGGGAAAGGTTGATGGCCTGTGCAGCAGCGCGCGAAGCTTCCTGCGGGTCTTTCTCGCCGATCCTTCGGGCAACCATCGCCGTGGCTGCCATGCTCAGACCGATGGCGACGGAATAGACGAGGGTCAGCACGGATTCCGTAAGCCCTACGGTGGCTACCGCCTCCTTCCCGATATGACCCACAAAGAAAATATCTACTACCGCGAAAATGGATTCCATGCACATCTCAAGGATCATCGGGATGGACAAAAGGAATACGGCCTTTCGTATGCTGCCGGCCGTATAGTCCTGGTGCTGACCTGAAACGGCCTGTTTGAAAAAGAAATATAAAGATTTGAGGCTTACACCTGTTCTGGCGGGCTGATTTGACGACGACATGACGTGAAAAATACGGCTTTTTTTATTATCGGCCCAACCTGAAATCCACGGACATCAGACAGCCGTTTCCTGGTGACGAATCGATGACTACATGTCCCGAAAAGAACTCTGCACGGTTGATGATGTTGTTGATGCCGATGCCTTTTCGTTTCTTACGGGTATCGAACCCTTTGCCATTGTCGGAGATCTGCAGGGACAGAACGGTCTCGTTCCGCCGGAGGGAGATATGGATACGCGTGGCCGCTGCATGTTTGAGCACATTGTTCAATTGCTCCTGCGTGATCCTGAAGATGGCCATTTTCAGTTTATCGTCCAGCAGCTCCTCTCCGGGCAGAGAAAAATCGAAGCTGATCCGGATATGCTCCGATAACCGCCTGATGTTTTCCACGAGGTCCTCGATGGAGAGCTTGAGGCCGACCTCTTTGTGAAAGGATTGGGTCATAGAGCCCGATAGCTTGCGGATCTCTTCGATGGCCGTTGTTATGATGCTGCTGCTCCGTTCGATGATATGGTGTTGTTGCTCGTGGCCCTGGCCGTTGATACAGTCCAGATACAACCTGGCGGTAGTGAGGATCTGGTTCACATTGTCATGTAGCTCGCGGCCGATGTCCTCTCTTTCCTTTTCCTGTGCGTCCAGCGTTGCCCGCAGGATCTCCTTTTGCCGGTAGATCTTTTCTTCCGTCAGCTGGCGCTCCAGTTGCCGCGACAGGTCTTCGGCTTGCTGTAAGGCTTGTTCGGCCTTTACCCTTTCGGTCACATCACGGAAATTGCATACGATCCCGTTGATCCCTTCCGTTCCCAGGAGATTGGTCACGATGCCTTCCACCCAGATCTGACTGCCATCCTTTGACTTCGCTCTGGTCTGTACGGATAATGGCTTGCCTGGATTCTCCAGCAGCTCCATAAAATTTTCCGCAAGGCGGGGAATATCGTCGGGATGAATATAGTCGAATGCGCTCTGTCCGAACTGCTCTGCATTGCTGAGGCCAAAGTGCTTTTCAATGGAAGGGCTGCTGTAGATGATCCTTCCTTCCCCGTTGACTACAACAAGGATGTCCGTACTGTTCTCGATAAGTGAGCGGAATGACGCTTCAAGGTTTAGTTGACCCGATGGTTCGGCTATTATGGACAAGGTTTGCATAACGATTGACGAAGTTATTTCAGTGGTCGCCGATCCGATTATAAATTTAATATAATATAAACATATTTTTTAATCTTTATCATTAAAATTATTTTTGAGGGTAAATAGCTTTCGGGCGTAAATAGTACACATTAGCGCCTTATTCATCCTTTTATGAAGCCAACACTACGTCATATCCTCGTCAGATTCCTGAAAATAAGCGGCATCGCCATCGGGAGCATATTGGCGCTGTTGTTCCTTCTGCCTTATCTGTTCCCGGGCTTCATATCGGGAAAGATCAAACAATGGGCAAGGAGCAGTATAAAAAGTGAACTGAATTTTTCCGCCGCCCGTCTGTCCTTCTTCAAACATTTTCCGGCGCTTACGCTGACCTTATACGATCTCAGTCTGAAGGGCTCGGCCCCATTTGAAAAGGAGACGCTGGTGGAGGCAGATGAGATAGCATTGGGGGTGGACCTTCGCAGCGTTTTCTCCCGGATCCAGATCGATAAGATCTTTCTCACCAATGCCTTTATCAACATACAGGTGGATGCGGCGGGGAATGCGAATTACAATATCTATAGCTCCGGGAAGAGCAGCGGACCTTCCGATCCATCCGATTCCAGCAGCGCATCGCTGAAGATCAAAAAGATCCTCATCGAAAAGAGCAAGCTGGTATATAATGACCGGTCGCTGCCGATGCTGATCAATGCGAAAGGACTCTATTATAAAGGCAACGGCGATCTGAGCGAGGCGATCTTCGATCTTAACAGCCACACGGAGATCGATTCCATGGATTTTTACTATGACCGGCAGGCATACTTTCTGTCCAAGAAAATAAATGCCGATCTGGTCACACGGATCAATACGAATTCCCTGGCCCTGCTCTTTGACAGGAACGACCTTACGATCAACCAGCTGCCGGTGACCTTTACCGGAAGGTTTGAATTCCTGAAGAACGGATATGATATGGATTTCAGGCTGCAATCCAAAGACGCTTATCTGCACGATATCCTGACTGCAATGCCGCCGGGCATGCTCGACTGGCTCAGCAGGACGGAAGTAAAAGGCTCCGGCGATATCGATGCCACGCTGAAAGGGAAATACATCGCCTCTTCGAATACAATGCCCGATCTTAACCTGGGCATGAAAATAAGGGATGGGTTCGTCGCCAGTTCGCAGGCACCTTACCCCGTGAAGAACCTTTTTCTCGATCTGAAATGCGGCATGCCGGGGCTGAACCCCGATAGTGTGTCCCTCACCGTTGATTCGCTGTTCTTTAATATCGGCAAGGATTATTTCAGCGCCATCCTGAAATGGCAGGGGATGAAGTCGCCGACCCTCTCTGCCAGGCTTAATTCGGAGATCGATCTGGAGAAATGGGATAAGGCGACGGGGTTCGGGCCGGCTGACCTGAAAGGCCGGTATACGCTGCATCTCGAGGCGGACGGCAGATATGCCACCCGCGTCGTCCGGACCACCACGTTGAGAAAGACGGTGCTGGATACGGTGATCACCAGCATTCCCCGCTTCACCCTCCGATCTTCCCTGAAGAATGGTTATTTCAAATTTGCTTCCCGTCCCGAGGCCATCGGCAATATCGGCTTCGACCTTGACGCCTCCTGCCCTGACCACGACTACCGGCATGCCCGGCTGGACCTCACTAATATAAATGCCACCGCGCTGAGCAGTTATATAAAGGGGTTTCTCCGGGTGGGCGGTGCTGCGGATGTCCCGGTGGATGCCGGGCTGGAGACCGTCCTCCACCTGTCGGATATCAAAAAGCTGTACCCGCTGGACAGCATGGTGCTAGCCGGTGATCTGCGGGTGCATGTCCAGGCCAAAGGAAATTATCAGCCTTCGAAGAAGCTGTTCCCGGTGACGGTAGCCAGCCTGCAGCTGGATAACGGGGCATTGCAGACAAAATATTATCCCCATCCGCTGGAGAAGATCCAGGCCAGCGCAAAGATCACGAGCAACAAAGGATCGGTGAAGGACCTGGAAATAAGTCTTACTCCCGTCTCTTTTGAATTCGAAGGCAAGCCCTTTATGGTGAGGGCAGACCTGCAAAATTTCGATAACCTGAAATATTCGGTCGTTTCGAGGGGCCTGCTGGATATCGGGAAGATCTACCGGGTATTTGCATTGCCAGGATATGACCTGAAAGGGCTTGTGGAAGCCAATGTGGACCTGAGGGGAAGACAGAGCGATGCGATGGCCGGTCGTTATGACCTGCTGTTCAACTCGGGCACGCTGAAGGTAAAGGACCTGCAGCTCAGCACGGAACTTTTCCCGCTGCCCTTCCTGATCAGGAACGGGCTGTTCCGGTTCGACCAGGATAAGATGTGGTTCGATGCCTTTGCGGGCAATTATGGGAAGAGCGATCTCACCCTCAACGGCTACCTGTCTAACGTCATTAACTATGCGCTGAACAAGAATGCTCCGCTGAAGGGGAATTTCGACCTGAAGAGTAATTTTATTTCGGCCGACGAATTTACCGCATTTGCGTCGCCAGGCGCCGGGGCGCCTGCGCCAAAGACCGTTGCCGGGGATGCGAACCCCGCAAAGACTGCCGGGGGACCCCAGCCTTCACCTGCAGCCGCGCCTGCCGCCCAGACCGGGGTCGTCATGGTGCCGGG
>DATHHO010000044.1:0-14233 GCA_035317125.1 Puia sp. | reverse complement strand
GGCCCAACCGTAATGACAACCCACATGCGCTGGCCGCCTTGCCGCAGGTCAGGAAGCTTATTTTTGACGGAGACGTTAAAGGGGCCAGCGACCTTGCGGCCCTCAACATAAAATCCGAAAAGATCAATGGCATGAACTACCAGCCGGTGGGCGACCTGCATCTGACCTTTCCGGGCCATGACCAATATGAACGATACTACCGGGAACTGGACCTCGAACGCGCCGTCGCCTCCTCTTCTTACACGGTCAACGGTGTCCGCTATACCCGGGAAGAATTTGCATCCCTGGCCGATCAGGTGATCGTTATACATCTGACGGCCGATCATCCCGCCAGCCTGAATTTTTCCGTGGCCCTGACAAGCCCACAGAAATCGACGGTTGAATTGGGTGGCCCACTGGCCCAGCCGGCTGGTGCATCTCCCAATCCAGGGGCAGGCAACGCAGCTGAACTGGTCTTGTCCGGTATCACCGGCGATAAGGAAGGGGTGAAGGGCATGGTAAAATTCCAGGGATTGGTCAGGCTGCTGAAGAAGGGCGGCGAGCTTTTATCCGTTGGCGGAGGCGCAAAAGGGGACACGCTCTCTCCTGGGGCAAACCTTCAGGTCAAAGGCGCAGATGAGGCGACGATCTTTATTTCTATCGCTACCAACTTCGTCAATTATCATGATCTGAGCGCCGATGAGAAGAAAAGGGCGGAAGATTATCTGAACAATGCCCTCCGCAAGGATTATACACAGTTGCTTCATGATCATATCCGCGAATACCAGCGGTATTTCAACCGGGTGACGCTTGACCTCGGCACGACGGATGCCGTGGACAAACCGACCAATGAACGGCTGGCCGCCTTTGCATCCGGCAACGACCCGCAACTGGTGTCGCTTTATTTCCAGTTCGGCAGATATCTGCTTATCTCCGCATCCCAGAAAGGCGGGCAGCCGGCCAATTTACAAGGTATATGGAATGACAAGATGAGCCCACCCTGGGGTAGTAAATACACCATCAACATCAATACGGAAATGAATTACTGGCCCAGCGAAGAGACTAACCTGGCCGAAATGCATGAGCCCCTGATCGAGATGGTAAAAGAGCTGTCCCAATCCGGCAGGGAAACGGCAAAGGTCATGTATGGCAGCGGTGGATGGGTGGCGCATCACAATACCGATCTCTGGCGCATCACCGGGCCAGTGGACGGGATCTATTCCGCCATGTGGCCAATGGGCGGAGCCTGGCTGAGCAGACATCTCTGGGTGAAATATCTCTATGGCGGCGACAAAAAATATCTTCAGTCCGTCTATCCCGCCCTGCGCGAAGCGGCGCAGTTCTATCTCGATTTTTTGGTGGAGGAGCCGGTGCATCATTGGCTTGTCGTCGCACCTTCCATGTCGCCGGAGAACGCTCCTAAATCCGCCAATGGCAAATCCATCGCTGCGGGCGTAACGATGGATAACGAGATCTTGTGGGAATTGTTCTCCAATGTGATCCGCGCGGCTGGAATCCTGAACACCGATAAAGAATTGGCGGAAAAGATCAGACAGACCCGTGACCGGCTGCCGCCCATGCAGATCGGAAAATATAACCAGTTGCAGGAGTGGATGCAGGACCTTGACAATCCCAATGATAAGCATCGCCATGTATCACACCTGTTCGGATTATACCCCTCGAACGAAATATCACCTTACCGTACGCCGGAATTATTCATGGCCGCAAAACAATCCCTTATTTACCGCGGTGATATATCGACGGGATGGTCGATGGGCTGGAAGGTCAACCTCTGGGCGAGACTGCAGGATGGCAACCATGCCTTCGGCCTGATAAAAAATCAGCTGACGCCTGCAGGGCTTAACAAAGGAGAGAACAGCGGAGGCGGTACGTATCCAAACCTGTTCGACGCGCATCCTCCATTCCAGATCGACGGCAATTTCGGTTGTACGGCAGGGATAGCCGAAATGCTGCTGCAATGCTATGATGGAGATCTCCATTTATTGCCCGCCCTGCCCGATGCATGGAAGGAAGGCAGCGTGACGGGTCTTCGTGCCCTTGGGGGGTTTGAAATCTCCGAAATGAAATGGAAGGAGGGCCGGCTCGTAAGACTGGTGATCAGATCAGTTCTGGGGGGCAATTGCCGCCTACGGGTGCCCAACGCGTTGAAGGTCGCGCCGAACGCACCGCAACCTGCCGCATCGCTCAAGCCAGCCAAAGGAATAAACCCCAATCCATTTTATTATCTTGATCCGTCGGCGCCTCTGCTGGTAAGCCCACAGGCCAGCCCATCAAAACCCACGCTGCCGGACGGTAAACTATATGATCTTACCACATCGCCCGGGGGCGTTTATACCCTGACAGCTGGCGATTGAAAGATAAGCGTTCAAAAATAATTTATGAAACGGTCCCTTTTAATTGCGATCCCTGCGCTTATACTTTATTCTTCTTTGTATGGCCAGCATCTTGAATATTCTCAGGTCTTTGCGCCCTCGGAGGATTTGGTAAAGCCCGCCGAACGACCCTTGCGACAGGACCTCTGTCTCAACGGATCATGGCAGTTCCAGCCGGTGAGTCTGCCGGCGGGCTTCAGGGAAGGCATCGATGCCGCACCTGCGTTACCCGCTGCCGGAGCCGATTGGGAGCAGGTGCTTATCCGCATCCCTTCTCCGTGGAATGTGAACAGCTTCGCCGATAACAAGGGACAGGGTGGCGACTTCCGGACCTTTCCAGGCTATCCGAAGAGCTGGGAGAATATAAAAATGGGCTGGCTGCGGAAAAAATTCAGCGTGCCTGCCGGATGGAAAGGGCAACGGATCATCTTACACTTTGATGCGGTGGCCGGTGATGCGGAAATTCAGATCAACGACCGGGCGGCCGGCAAACATTTTGGCATCTTCCTTCCCTTCGAGCTGGATGTCACTGATCTTATAAGACCTGGAAAGGAGAATGAGATCCGTATCGGGATCCGCAAAGCCTCGCTCTTTGATAAAAGAGGGAATTATGGTCGCAGGACCTATCAGGGAGGCTCATTCTGGGGGCAGCATATTGCTGGCATCTGGCAGGATGTGTACCTGGTATCCGTAGCGCCGGTGCATGTATCTGATGTTTATATCAGGCCCTTGCTGGGTGCGGACACACTCGTGGCTGAAGTGACGGTGGTGAACGATCAGGACAGGAGCGCCGGGCTGTCCATCGATGCGAAAGTGTTCAGATGGTTGCCGGGGACGAATGCTTCTACTACCGGTGACCCGTATCCCTCCTCCTCGCTGGCTTCGGCTGTGTCCCTTCCCTTGCCTGCCGTTATGGTGAACGTGCCCGCTCACGGAAAAATAAAGGTCATGCTGTCCACTGCGGTCAAAGGCCGGCTGAAGTCCTGGACCCCCGAAGATCCCGAACTATACGGGCTGGTGGTCGGCATGCGTGTCAATGGTAAGCATACCGATAATAAATACACACGCTTTGGCTGGAGGGAAGTCACCCTACAGGGAGGCAAGGTTTTGCTGAATGGTACGCCGGTCATCATGAAGGGAGACTCCTGGCATTTCCTGGGCATACCGCAGATGACGCGTCGTTATGCCGCTGCCTGGTTCAGGGCCGTAAAAGATGCGCACCTGAATGCAGTGAGGCTTCACGCACAGCCCTATCCCTCTTTTTATTTAGACGTAGCCGACGAAATGGGTATTCTGGTCCTTGACGAAACGGCCATCTGGGCGAGCGATGGGGGACCAAAGCTAAACGATCCGGATTTTTGGTCCGATACAAAGGATCATCTTTCCGGACTGATCCTACGGGACCGCAATCATCCCAGCATATTCGGATGGAGCGTCTCCAACGAGGTGATGCCCATCGTCACCGGGGTCTTCCGGAACCCTCCGGGCATGAAGGACACCCTTTTAAAATATTATGGGATATGGGAAGAAACTTGCAGGATGCTGGACCCAGGTCGTTCGTGGATCTCTGCGGATGGCGAAGATGACGGGCAGGGACGATTCCCCGCATGGGTCGTTCATTATGGCGGGGCAGATGCAATGGAGCGAGGGAAGAAAAGTGGCAAGCCCTGGGGGGTAGGCGAGGCCGGCAATGCCTATTATGGAACTCCGGAACAAGTGTCGGAGAGTAATGGGGACCGCGCTTATGAATCCTTTCTCGGCCGTATGGAAGGGGTCGCCATTTCTTCATATCAATCACTTGTGCTGCAACGGGAAAAGGATGCCGTCTATCGCAGTGTGTTCAATATGGTCTGGTACGGTCTTAAACCCCTGCCCCTTGGCCTCAGGGATACAACGAAAGCCCCATCCCCCGATGACGGCGTTTATTTCACCTCATTTAAAGAGGGCGTTTCCGGCGTACAGCCGCAACGGTTAGGTCCCTATTGCACTACCCTCAATCCCGGCTATGATCCTTCCTTACCGCTATATCAGACCTGGCCTCTTTTCGACGCCATCCGGGACGCATCTTCAGAACCCCTTGCCGGAGTCGATAAGTGGGTTGTAAAAAGATCGGCAACCCCGGCGGGACCGGCGACTGCTGCGCAACCGGCACCCCCTTCGACGGGGTACGTAAAGCCAGTCAGACCGCTTAAGGTGATTGGCGGCAACGGCAGCGTGCTGGCGAAAGAGCTGAAAAGGACCGGTCTGCCATCGGGTAAGCTGGACACCGCACAGTATCTGGGCAAGACTTCCGATGCTCCTGAAATATTATTTTTAGATGGCATTCATGTCCCCGGCGCGGAAAGCAGATCGCTGATCGATGCAGTATTGGCAAAGGGCGGTACCGTCATCGTATGGGGAGTTGGCCAGACCGGACTGCCTGCCCTCAATTCGCTGCTGCCCGCAGAGCTGGAAATTACATCCCGCAGCAGTTCTTCCCTGCTGCCCGTAACAGAGGATAAAATTATTGCCGGCATCGGCGCTGCCGATCTATATTTTTCGGAATCACGACCTGCTGAAATTATTACCAATGGACTATCCGGCGCGCTGGTACGACAGAGTACCGTGCTGCTGGCCGCCGCGGCAACGGACTGGCTGAAATGGAACAAGCAGCCTGAATACGCCAAGACCGGCATGGTCGTTCGTTCGGAGAGGGAAGCGCATCCTTCTGGCGTCGCCCTGATATCAAAAGAGATCGGGAATGGGAGGTTGATCGTTACCACCCTGCCCGCCGCGCCCAGGCTGGCAAAGGCTGAAAAACTGGTCCGCAGGATATTGGCGAATCTGGGAATACCGCTCGATGCGGGGAATGATGCGGGCAAGCCATTGCTGAAGGATGGAAATCTGGTCCGTGCATTGTATTGCGGGAATTTCCCGGTGGCATTCCTGCAGGATGGCGCCATAAGGAACCTCATAGATCCTTTGTCCGGCGAGCAGATGCGCAGCGGCGCAAACGTCGGCGGAAAGACCTGGAGCCCAGTATTTAACGAGAATGGATTGTTTGAGCCTTTCCGGAACCGTGGGGATGGCGCCCGTACTAACGGCGTCGGCTATCTGAGCTTTTGGGTATCGAGCCCCCGGTCCCTGGAAGATCTTCTGGCCGAACCGGATATCCCCGTTGTTAATATGGAAGTTGCTGCCAGCAATGCCGTACAGGTATACCTGAATGGGAAAATGATCATCGATAATATCCGTTCGGGGAATATAGAAGGAGGAAAGGCGGGCTCCGCCGCGCTTAAATTACACCAGGGCTGGAATCATTTTCTGATCAAGCTTATACAGCCGGATGGAAGATGGCAATTCTCAGGACAATTGACCAGCAACCAGCCCGATTTTTTGGCGGAACTTGAATCGTCAATGGAAAAACCTTAGCTTGTGCCCATCACCCCTAAGGTGCGGTCCCGCGGGCCGACAGATCCTGAATGATCGGCGGCTCCGAGGAATATTTTGAAAACCGCGCAGAAGCCATGACGCCTGGTGCAAAGCCACAGCCAGCGCCAGGATTGTCGTACACCTGCATGGTCTCCGCCGCGTAAGCGGAAAAGTAAAAGAGAAAGCTGCAGCTCTGATCCGCCCGAGGCGCATATACCACCTCGTTATCCTCGTTATAGGTCAGTGTGTCCATGAACGAGCCGGATTCATAGCCCGGATACCCCTTGTTGATATAGAAGCATATCGCCACTCTGTCCTTGTCCAGGAGCTTGACGCGTATTTCGCCGGAGTGGCCGATGGTCTTGTTCTTCTCGGTCTGGCCCTTTAAAATATAGGTCCCCGTGGGATCGATGAACGAAAAGGGGGGCGCTTCCGTGCGGAGGCCGGGGCCGGCGAACGGGCCACCCATGATGACGAAGAGTAAAAGAAGGCCTTTCATAAATTTTAATTTACATTATGAATGAAATAGCCTCATGTGTATCCGTGGGTGAAGTAAATAAATGTACTGAAAATCCGGTCTCTTCCGGACCGATTATTTCGGCCCGCGCCAATGGATAGTTGAACGGTTAAAAGAATGGCTCAGCGGCTGGCTGGGTCACGACTCAGCGGCTGGCAGGCATTGGCACAAGGCCTGGAAGATTGAATTATCGCGCCGCCCCGCATTTATCCAGCATATCGTGTATCGCACGCGTGATCCTGCCCTTCTCCAGAAATGCGATAAGGTGGCCCCGGCCGGGGATCATGCGGACGTCCAGCGAAGGCGCATTGACCAGATGGTCCCGTGCAAATTTAGCATTGGCGGTAAAGACCAGCTCATCTTTCGTTCCCTGAAGATAGATGACCGGAATATGGATGTTCGGCCAGAGCGGCAGCATCTTTGTAAGCTCCCCGCGGTGCCAGACCTTCTCCCGGTTGGCCGAGACGAACATCCTCGGCACGACCCACTGGACCAGCGGGCTTTCCACCGGATAGGTGAACCAGAAATACCGTTCCAGCCCGGGCCCAAGGGGTGGCGCTACCAGCACCAGGCCATCCACGAGCTGGGGATAATCCATCGCCAGCCGGCACGCGATCGGCGCGCCAAAGGAGGCCCCCACCACGATGACCGGATGATGGGTGGCATGCAGGCTGTCGAGGATCAGTTTGATAATAGCTGCCTGTCTGGAGATGTCCGGGAGGGGGTCGCCCAGCCCGGAATAGCCATAACCTGGCCTGTCTGCCGCATACATCGTTGCCCGGTGCAAAAGACTGCTGTCGGCAAGGTATTCTCTCCAATAGCTGAGGGAACTGGGCGCGCCATGAATAAAGAGAATGGTAGCCTGGGAAGAATCCCCTGACTGAAGATACCGCACCGTCCTGCCCTGGCTGCTGTAATAACGGATGAGGGGGCTGAGCTTCCGGGTCTGGAACCAGGCCATAATGTCATGGTCACTCATCCTGAACTGTACCAGCCGGTCGAAAATGAGTACGAAAACGATAAGGAAAATGAGCACAGCCAGAAAAACCCTGACCGTTCTCCGGACGATTTTTAAAAACATGACGCAAAAATAGTATTTATGAGCGATCTCGCCCGGGCTGGCCCAAGAGTAATTGCTTGCCCCTTTTTATACTATACTATCCCTGATCTTCGTTTAAAAATGGCGCCTGTGCGATCCCGCGACTCCAAAAGCATGGACGGCAAGTTTACTTATGAAAAAAATCCTTTCTTCCCTGCCGGTATTCATGGTTTTTTCTGCCTGGGCCGCCTGTCCGCCCGCCCCGGCCGATCGCCCACCCACCCCGTTCAATCACCTGTCGTCTTTCCCCCTGCCCAGCTACGCCCCGGCATACCGGGAAGACAGTAACATCGTCATCAGCAACAAAACGGAACGCTATTCATTCGAGGAAGGCGAAAAGACCCATCCGGTGGTCATCCGGCAGGAAGACAAGACGACCTATTATTGCAGCGAACTCCGGGCCGATATCTCCTGGGTGGAATCCTATGACGACCAGTCGAGCATCGATGGCGTAAAGATCTATGTCAACGGGTCACGGGACAAGACGATCAAGCCAAAGGACGAATATTATTCCTCGGACGATATTTTCTTTTCGGACCAGCGCGTATTTTATTTTTCGCTTCCTTTTTTGAAAAAAGGCACTTCCGACGAAGTGGAAATGCAAAAGACGACCCTGGACCCTCGATACTTCACCTCCGTTTATTTTACCGAACAACAGGCCGTCCGGCAGAAGACCGTGGAACTGGTTATCCCCAGATGGATGCATGTCGAGATCAAAGAGATGAACTTCAGCGGCTATCATATCAAAAAAACGCAGCAATACGATACGCGTAAAAATGCGGACATCTATGTCTATACGATAACAGACCTTCCGCCATATAAAAGGGAGCACAACAGCCTGGGCCCTTCTTACATTTATCCCCATCTGTTCATCCTGAGCAAATATGCCGAACTGAAGAGCGGCAGGCTGCAGTATTTCAACGAGCTCAAAGATCAGTATGCCTGGTACAGAAGCTTGGTCAAGCAGATCGGTAACGATCCGGCTGTCATGAAGACGAAGGCGATGGAAATTACCCATGGGCTTACCGCCGACCTCGACAAAGTAAAAGCCGTTTATCAATGGGTGCAGGAGAACGTTCGTTATATCGCCTTTGAAAATGGCCTGGCCGGCTACCGCCCCGCAAAGGCGCAGGAAGTGCTGAGCCGGAAATACGGGGATTGCAAAGGCATGGCCAATCTGACCAAGAACCTGCTCGCCGCTCTGGGCTTCGATGCGCGTCTCTGCTGGATCGGCACCGATCATATCGCATATGATTATTCGACCCCATCCCTCGCCGTGGACAACCATATGATCTGCGCCCTGAACTACCAGGGGAAATTCTATTTTCTGGATGCGACGGAGACCTATATCGGATTCGGGCAGTATGCGCAGCGCATACAGGGCCGTCAGGTGCTGATAGAGAATGGGGATGGCTATTTGCTTCAGCGTGTACCCGTGCCCAATTATGAACAGAATGAAGTGCTGGAACAATACGATCTGCATATCGAGAATTCCACGCTGGTGGGAAAGGTGCGTCACTTCTGGAAAGGAGAGAGCAAGGAAGACATCCTGATGGAGGCAAACGCGATCCACAAAAATAAGCTGGACGAATCGATCCGTGGCTTTCTTTCCCAGGACAATGCCGATTATAAGATGAGCGAGGTAAAAGAAGAAGGATTGAACAACCGGAATGCCGATCTTTCTTTCCACTATGACCTGCAGTTCAATAATGCCGCGACGATCTTCGATAAGGATATTTATATAGACCTGGATTTCCGCAAAGAATTTTCCGGCTCGTCCATCGACACCAGCGCCAGAGAGCTGGATTATCTGTTTGGTTGTAAGGCAGACTATATCATGGAGACCAATCTCACCGTGCCCGCCACCTACAAGGTACTGGACCTTCCCGCGCCCCTCGAGATCCAGCGCAGCGGGTATAGCTTTTCCATAGCGTACAAGCTGGAAGGGAATGTGCTGAAATACCGGAGAAAGGTCGTCATCAAAGACGTGCATCTCCCAAGGTCCGGTTTCCGCCAATGGAATGAAGATCAGGGCCGGCTGAAGAAAGCCTATCTGCAACAGGTCACGCTCACCCAAAAATAACTTACCCCCTCAAACCACAAGCCATGCATGTTTCCGGTCATAAAATCGTTATTCTGTGTTTGCTGACGGCGGTCGTTCATCCAGCCCGGTCGCAGTCGGACCTCGCGAAATATAAGGAGAGGTCGGCCGCCATCCGTCAGGAAGTATGGGGATGGAATATACCTGCCTTTAAACAAAGGACTGTTCCCGCAGAGTATGCCGGTGAGTCGAGCGTCATCCTTGCCAAGCGGGCGGTGATCGAGGCGGATTCGAAAAAGAAAATGAATTGGGCGATGCTGGGAGCCCAGCGTAATTTCTATTATAACAGTACGGCGAGAGAATTGGTAAAGATCAATGATAAGGTGTCCCTCGAAGAATATTCGCAGCTGAGCTACCGGCAATTCAAGAAGCTCAACGGGTGGATCTCTGCCACCTCTTCCACATTTGTCGGCGCGAGGATCATCAAGCCGGACGGTTCGGTGAAGGAGGTCAGTGAGGACGAGGCGGTGTTGTTAAAGGCAAGCAAGAATGATCTGCAGCGCAAACTCGCCATCAGCGATCTGCAGGTGGGCGATATACTCGATTACTATGTCAGGGTGGAGGAACTCTCGGAGATGTTCAAAGAGCCCGAAAGACTGATCTTTGTATTTGGCGAAGACCATCCGATCCTCGATTATTCCATCCATTGCGATATCGGCGCCAAATACGCCGTGGAATACCGGTCGATGAACAAGGCGCCCGAAGCCAGACAATCCTTCAATGACGACAAGGACTTCATTCTGGACCTGAATGTTCAGCATATAGCCGCCGTTCCCACGGACCTGTGGATGTCTTCGCTCCGGGAACTCCCCGCATTCCGGATCAATGTGCTGGCCGGCGGCAAAAGTTATTCCGGTCGCTCCATGGGTGAGGTCGTGAAAAATGTTCCCTTGTCGGATGTACTGGAAAGGATTCATTTTGGAGGCAACCCTTATTTCTTCGCGGCGATGGAGAAGGAAATCCAGGTCCTGATGAAGAACTTTGACAAACATTACTCCAAACTTCCGGATGACAGCCTGGCTTATCTGATCTATTATTGCATGCGGTTCGACATATACTATAACCAGAAAACCGATCTGGAGGTCGGGGAAGAGCGTAATGGCATGTCCGCAGACAACAATGAATATCTCAGCTACCTGCAGGACATCCTTAAAAAGTACAGGATCCGTTCGACCCTGGTAGCGGCGCCTTCGCGCTACGGACCGGATATCAGCCAGGTGATGAACGATAAGGATCTTATGGTAATGTTGCGGGTCGATCTGGATAAACCCTTTTATTTCACGAACAGGAATATATTCACCTACCCGGGATATATCCCTTCTTATCTGGAAGGACAACCCTGTCCCGAGGTCCTGCAAAAAAAGGCCAACCGCAGCAACCCGGTCGGGCTTGAGGTAAAGGCCCCGTTAAGCAACGCAGCCGAAAACGTCCATCAGGAAAGCGTGCGTGCATCCCTCGACGGCGATATGCAATCGCTGCGTGTAAAAAGACATACGGTGCTCACGGGGAAGATGAAAGATGACGAACAGATACGCCTGTTGAATTTTGAGGATTATTATGAATCGGAAAGACAGGCCCTGCATGTGGAGAAATCCATCATGGACGAACTGAAAAAAGCCCGGAGAAGCAAAAATATTTCCGAGGACTACGCTACTGCGCTGCAAAAGGCGAGGGCTTCGCTGAAAGACCGGTTCAAGGATGAAATAGAGTCGGAATATGACCAGCAGCCCAAAGAACTGCTCGTCTGGAAAGTGGACAACATGGGTATCCGCCACAATGCCCCGGACCTGACCTATTCCACGGAATTTACGCTCGAAGGGCTCGTCCAGCGGGCAGGTAATAACTTCCTGTTGAATATAGGCAAGCTGGTCAACTCACCGCTGAAACTTACCCCTTCGCAGCGCATCAGGACCGTAGACGTTTATATGGGCTATGCCCGCACGCTCGATTGCACGGTGGCTTTTGACATCCCCAAGGGCTTCACGGTGCAGGGCGCCGACAAGCTGAACAAGACGGTGGACAACGAATGCGGCAGCGTGATCTCCACCGCACAGTTGCAGGGCAACCAACTGATCATACACTTTAAACGCCTCTATAAGCATAATATGGAACCAGCGGGTAAATGGCCGATGTTGCTCGCCATAATCGACGCGACAACGGATTTTGCGGGACAGAAAGTGTTGCTGAAAAAGGGGTAGGGTATCCCCTGGCATGATAATTTAGCTGCTGACAAGGGTCGTATGGCCTCACCCGCTAAAGCTCGTTATATGAAACAGATCTTGTTCCTGGCGATCATCGCCTTTGCCTCTTGCAGCACCCCCGGCCCCGTGACAGGCAGGGTAGATCCGGGCGTCACCGGCAGTGGAACGCTGGGTTCCGTAAAGTCCACCGACAGGGCGCCCGACCGGCGGTTGCCCGCCCCAAAATTACCCACACAGCAAAAAGATAGTTTGCCCATGACAAAAGATACCCTTCCCCGGTAAAAACGATTCTATCCGGCGATCTTCCTTTCCTGTTCCGCGATCTTTTCCCGCAGTAATTTTTTTTCGGCCAGCGATGGGGTTAGCTGACAGGCGATATCCAGATATTTCATGGACTCTCCCGTATTCCCTGCCTTTCCATACAGATCCCCCAGCACGGCGGGATAAATATAATGATGCTTCAGCAGTTGCCCGATACCCGGGATATCGAGTATGGTGTCGATCGCCGCGGGCAGGTCGTTCAATTGCGCCAGCAGGATGGCCCTGTTGAGCTGTACGACCGGGATGGGTTTTAATTCCAGCAGATGATCATACAGACGCAGCATGGCTTTCCAGTTGGTGGACTGAAAATCCGGGGCAAGGCAATGTTCGGCTGCAATGGCCGATTCGAGATGATATACCGAGAGCCTGTCGCCGGTGGACGACTGGTTGAGATAATGATAACCCATCCGGATCAGCTCCTTGTTCCATTTACTCCTGTCCTGCTGCTCCAGCAATATGATCGTATTGTCATCCCCGATCCTGCTGTCGAAGCGGGAAGACTGGAAGCACATCAGGGACAGGAGGGCGGAAGTGGAAGGGGTATTCCCCAGTTTGTGCTCGGTCAGCAATTTGCAAAGCCGCATGGCCTCCACGCAGATATCATAACGGATCAGCTCATCCGCCTTGATGGAATTATATCCTTCGTTGAATAAAAGATAAAGGACGGTGTACACGGTTTCCAGCCGCTCCTCGAGGGCCTGACCGATGGGGATCTCAAATTGTACATCGTTCGTTCTGATGTATTCCTTTGCCCGGTAAAGCCTTTTTTGGATAGTCGCTTCGCTGGAGACCAGCGCCCTTGCGATCTCCTGCACGCCGAAGCCCGACACGGTCTTCAGCGTCAGCGCCACCTGGTCTTCGGGATTGAGCGATGGATGGCAGCAGGTGAAGATCATGCGCAGCTGGCTGTCGGCAATTTCCGTATCCAGAAAGAATTGACCGATGGTGTACTCCGCATCCGACTGGAGCAAGGCCCCCAGCTCTTCTGAAATTTCGGAGAGCCTTTGCTGACGGCGGATAAGATCGATCGTCTTATTCCGCGCCACCTGCATGAGCCAGCCCGATGGGTTATCCGGCAGCGGATGATATTTCCATACCTGCAGCGCTTTCAGAAAAGTCTCCTGGACGGTGTCCTCTACCAGCTCAAGGTTATGGATCCCAAAGATCCGGGTTAAAACAGCGATCATCTTTCCCGCCTCATGACGAAAAAGATGATCGACCAGCTGATGAGAATGTTTTTCAGGAGCGTCGCTCATGCTACATGGGAATTATTTCGCGTACTTCCACCGATCCATCCTTGTCAAAGTCGGGGAAGCCATAAGAGAGTTCCGTAGCTTTTTCGAGCGAGTCGGCTTTGACGATCAGATAACCGCCCACCAGTTCCTTTCCCTCGGCGAACGGGCCATCGGTGATCACGGGCTTTTTTCCACCCACCATTTTCCCGGTTTTCCCCAATGGGTTACCGGCTACATACTGGCCTTTGCCGTGGAGCTCGCCTACCCAGTCCATCCATTTTTTCATGGCTGCCTGTGATTGTTCGGCTGTCATGTTCAGCTCACTGTAATCGGGTCCGCGGAAAATGAACAAAAAATCTTTCATAAAAATGCTTTTTAAAGATGAATAATCGATTGCGCCTGTATGACGAATGCCGGGCAAGGTTTGCGGACAAAAAATTTATTTATTTTCAAAGAAGGGAACAAAAAAGCGTCGTTACTACCGCATGGATCTTTTTAAGGAACACAAATTACCTAAAATAGCGGTATCGGGTTCCGGAATATTGGCGATCTTCACCGGCCTATGTCACTCAATTTTCCTTTTTTGCAGCTCGTATTCGTGGGGTTCTTTTCGTTGTTCCCGGCGGTGAACCCCGTTGGCTCGGCATTCATCGTGGATCCCCTGCTCACCGGCCTGAACATGCCGGAACGAAAAAATGCCGCCAAGAAAGTGGCCTTATACTGCTTCATCATCTGCGCCGTGTCCGTCCTGGCCGGCTCCTGGATCCTGAAGCTGTTCGGTATCTCCATTCCCATTGTCCAGGTGGCCGGTGGGATCATGATCTGCCGGATGGGATGGCAACTGCTCACCTCCGACGATGTCATAAAAGGCAATAAGGAGAAGGCCCGTCCGGACCGTAAGGCAGGGGACATCGAGAATATCTTATTTTATCCGCTGGCTTTTCCCATGACCACCGGCGCCGGCACCATCTCCGTG
>DATHHO010000043.1:0-87456 GCA_035317125.1 Puia sp. | reverse complement strand
TGGATATATTTAACGTTGCCGTTGAAAGAAATGGCAATGCTGTCCTGTGCGACGAACGGCAGATTGGCTGCGGTCGGATCGATCCTGACGACGACGAAGATATAGAGGCTGTCATTCGCCTCGAGTTCGATGTCGTTCTTTTCGGGCCCGGGATAGCCGTCGATATTGATATTGAAAAAAGACTGATTGCCGCCCATGAGCTTCAGATCGGACAGCCGGAGCTTCTGATCGTTGCCATTGAATATCTTAACGGACTGTGTGACGGAGCCGGTCGTGGTAAAGACCGTATCGAAGAACAACGTATCGGATGAAAAGCTGATGAGCGCCCCTTTGCTGGTGATGAAAGAATCTTTCTGGCAGGAAAAGATAAGGGCGGCAACAAAGAGTAGTATCAGCAAGGGTGGTTTCATCTGCTTCAAAAATAGCATGAATTATTGGAATAAATACTGGTAGACCTCTTCCACCCTTCCTACGCTGATGACCCCGATATTGAATTTCTGATTGCCAAGCCCCTTCTGACCATATCTGGAAATAAAGATCTTTTCAAAGCCAAGTTTCTCGGCCTCGGCTATACGTTGTTCGATACGGTTCACCGCGCGGATCTCGCCGCTCAATCCAACTTCACCGGCAAAACAGGTATGCGGCGACAGCGGCACATCTTCATAAGAGCTCAGCAAGGCGCAGAGCACGGCGAGGTCGATAGAAGGGTCTTCTACTTTCAATCCGCCGGCGATGTTGAGGAATACATCTTTTACGCCGAAATGAAACCCTCCTCTTTTTTCCAGGACGGCCAGCAGCAGTTGCAGTCTCCGCAGGTCGAAGCCGCTGACGGTACGCTGGGGCGTCCCATAGACGGATTGCGTCACCAGCGCCTGCACTTCAATGAGCAGAGGGCGCATGCCTTCGATGGTGGCGGCGATGGCCGTGCCGCTGAGCTGTTCTTCTTTCTGGGTGATCAGCAATTCGCTCGGATTGCTGACGGCGCGCATCCCCTGTTCCGTCATTTCATAGATGCCCAGCTCGGCGTTGCTGCCAAAACGGTTCTTCAGCGTCCGCAGGATACGATAGGCATAATGACGGTCGCCTTCGAACTGTAGGACGGTGTCCACCATATGTTCGAGCACCTTTGGGCCGGCGATGCTGCCGTCTTTGGTAATATGACCGATGAGGAACACCGCGGTATTCGTGTCTTTGGCGTATCGCTGGAATTCGGATGCGCATTCCCTGATCTGCGATACGCTGCCGGAGGAGGATTCGATATAGGGGGATTGCAGGGTCTGGATGGAATCTACGATCACCAGACGGGGTTGTAGTTTTTTTATTTCCTGGAAGATGATCTGCGTGGAGGTTTCCGTCAGCAGATAAAAATTTTCATTCTTTATGTTCAGCCGGTCGGCGCGCATCTTGACCTGCTGCTCGCTCTCCTCTCCGCTGATGTACAACGTAGGGATATCTTTCAACAGCAAACCGATCTGAAGGAACAAGGTGCTTTTACCGATACCCGGTTCGCCTGCTACCAGGACGATGCTGCCGGTTACGATACCGCCGCCGAGTACTCTGTTCAATTCTGCATCGGGGGTAACGATCCTTTTTTCTTCCGCGCTGACTACTTCGTTGAGAGAGATGGTCCGGTTCTCTTTTTTATCTGTTCCTGGTTTTTTCCAGTCGGATTCGGCCAGCTTGTTATCTTTCGTGATGACTTCCTCGACAAAACTATTCCATTGTTCGCATGAAGGACACTTGCCTGTCCATTTCGCACTTTCATATCCGCAGTTGCTGCAAAAAAAAGCTGTTTTGATTTTGCTCATGTGGTAAAGTTAGTTGCTAATCCATTCCGATGATTGTGCAAACGATCATTGTAAACTAAGTTTCCACAATTTGGAAATTAGCTGCGCTTAATTTTCTTTATAATCGAAAAATCAGGAATTAATGCGGCGAAATAATCCATTAACAAGATAAATTAAGAAGCGATGAGACAAAATAACAAGAGAAGGAATGAAAATGGAATTGATAAAAGGACGGGACCGACTAAAAAGTAAAAGGGCCAGCTTGATGGCCGGCCCCTTACTTACTAACCCATTAAATTCTTGCACTAAATTACAAATTAGCGCCACATAACAAAATAATTTTTTCGGGTGTGCATAACTTCTGAAGGTGGCCAGAGCATTTTAGGACCTACGGAAATAGCTATTTTATCAATTGATAATCATATCTTTACATATTAATTTTCACTCCGGACCCGCACGCATAAAAAGAGATATTATCTTTAAAGTATTGAAAATTAGTCACGAAAAATATTGTCAGCCAAATGCTGTCAAAAATGGAAATTATTGTTATGGAGAGGGTACAAAATTTGGTGGGAGAGAGCGGTTTTTGTCATATTATTTTAAATTACTATATTGATTGAAGTCAATAAATCACTGATATATTTGGTAGATCAGACCGAAACAAATACATTTAATTAATTTATTATATCTCAAGCATCCGGACATGGGTTTTGCGGCCCTGGTTGTTCGTCCGGTATCAAATTCTACCGATTGCCTTCCTGAAATTTTTTTACGTTGGTATTGAGTCAGTTCACTACACATGAGAAAACTTCAATATTTGAAGGTCCGTACCCTGATGCCGGACAACGGATCCTGATCATGGATCTCATCCCGGTCGGTTATCCGTAGACGGTGTAACTCCCGTTGGCCGGTTAAGGGCGCCAGCGGGAGTTACTTTTTAAGCCATCCACGGCCGTCTGCAATCTCCAGGTTCCGACCCAGGTCCTGCCTGATCCAACTGCCCCGTCTCTGTTCGACCCGACGGTCCAGTTCTGAGCCATCCTACTGCCCGTTTCCCAGACCCATTTATAGACCAAACGCGCCTTTTCGTCGCCTAAATGCGATAAGGCCCCTCCGGCGTCCGAAACCCCGGAAAAACGCTGTTTGTTGCCCTTCCGGGCTCATAGGTCTATTATCCAGAAATGCCCGTTATCGGCGGATTAATTTTACGGTCTAAATATTTTTTTATGCGTACCGTCAACAAAATCGCGCTCGTCATCCTTGTCCTTCTGTTTAGTTCCCGGCAAGGCTATTCCCAGCAGAAAGCCGCCTATATCCCGGAACATGGGTTCTGGCAGCTGGTCAATGAAAAAGATCAGAAAGGGGTCACCACCGTCCAGTTCTATACGGACAACAGCGAACTGATCTATCAGGAGAACATGAAAGGGATAAAATTCAATATGAAAAAGGCAAAGACGTTCCGCTGGCTGAAAGAAGGGCTCGACAGGGCTACCGTGGCGTGGAACGAGCGGCGAAAGGCTATTTATGACCAGGGTTGGATGGCCTCGATCGTGAAGCGTTAGAGCTTGATCTCGTCTTCGCGGTTATCGAAGAAGTGAAATTCGGTAAGGTGGTAATTGGTATTGGACTTGATCCGGATCTTCTGTTTGTATTTCCACCTCCATTTCCATTGTCTGGAACCGATGCCAAAGAGCTTACCCTTGGTGAGATAGGCATGCATGATCGGATGTACGGCCAGGATCAGGTCCTTATGCTGATGATTGAGCAGATAGCTGAGGTTCTTTTCGATCTCATCCTCGAGGATCAGGGCCGAAGAGATCTTGCCGGTGCCGTTGCAGGTAGGGCAGATCTCCTGGGTGTTGATGGTCACTTCGGGCTTCATACGCTGACGCGTGATCTGCATCAGGCCGAACTTGGAAATAGGCAGCACGGCATGTTTGGCCCGGTCGGTGCGCATAAAGCCTTCCATCGCCTCCATCAGTTTCCGCTTGTTATCCGGAAGCTTCATGTCGATGAAATCCACCACGATGATGCCGCCAAGATCGCGCAGCCTCAACTGACGGGCGATCTCATCCGCCGCTTCCAGGTTGGTCTCCAGGGCATTCTGCTCCTGGTTATTGCTGACGCTCTTATAGCCGCTGTTCACATCGATGACATGCAGGGCCTCCGTATGCTCGACGATCAGATAGGCGCCGCTGGGAAGGTTCACCGTTTTTCCAAAAGCGGCCTTCACCTGTTTGGTAATGCTGAACTGATCGAAGATCGGCGAGCCATTATTGTAGAAGCTGACGATATCCGCCTTGTCGGGTGCGATACGCTGGATATAGCTCCGGGTGTCGTTGTAGATATTCCTGTCGTTGATGACGATCTTATTGAAGTCTTCGTTCAGGAGATCGCGCAACATGCTCGTCGTCTTGGTCTGCTCGCTCAGGATCTTGGCAGGGGCGACGGCGCCCTTTAAATTATGCTGGATCATCTTCCAGGTGGCTACAAGTTCCGTAAGGTCCTCATGCAGTTCCGCCGTATTCTTCCCTTCGGCCGCCGTTCTGACGATCACCCCGAAATTCGGAGACTTGATCGCTTCCACGATCTTCTGCAGTCTTTTGCGCTCATCGGAGGAGTGGATCTTCCGGGAGACGGCAACGATATCATTAAAGGGAGTGATGACGACAAACCGGCCGGGCAGGGAGATCTCGCAGCTCAGACGGGGGCCCTTGGCGGCGATAGGCTCTTTCAGGATCTGAACGAGGATATGCGGCTTGCCATTGAGCACTTCGTTGATCTTTCCGGTCTTGACGATCTCGGGTTCCGTATGGAAATTGCCGAAATCCAGCCCATCGGGGCTGTTGTCGTTCATGGCCGCCTGGGTAAACTTCAGGAGAGAACGGGCATATGGGCTGAGATCGGTATAGTGAAGGAACGCATCTTTCTCGAAGCCGACATCTACAAATGCTGCATTCAGCCCGGGGATAAGCTTTTTTACCTTTCCAAGGTAAAGATCGCCTACCGCAAAGCTGGCATCAGTCTTTTCATGGTGTAGCTCCACCAGCTTCTTATCCTCCAGCAAAGCTATTTCGACGCCCTGCGAGGTGGCATTTATAATAAGTTCCTTATTCAATCGTACCTGGAATTTACCGACAACATCTGCAATCATACTTTATGTAACAGGAAACAGCTGCTGAAGTAGATCTGCATGGATCGTTATCGCTCTATATGCGATCAGGTTAATAACGGCAAACAGAAATTTCAGCTAAGGGAAAGAAAACGGGGGGTCCGCCTCCCGGCGGACCCTTCCTGCAAAAAAGAATTATTTGTTCTTCTTCTTATGACGATTTTTTCTCAGTCTCTTCTTACGCTTATGCGTCGCAATTTTATGACGCTTCCGCTTTTTACCACAAGGCATACTCAATTCTTTTTTTGTTAAAAAATAAATTTCAGTCCACTCCGCGCCATGGGCGCCCACAAGTCCTATTGTAATGATTTGATACGCTGATCGATCTCCCGGATCATATCCTTATCGGCGACCAGCGCTCTGCTCACTTTATACCATTTGACAGCATCCGCATTGTCGCCTTTTTGCTGATAGACCCCGGCCAGAAGTAACGTCGCTTCGACATTGCCCGGCTGATGCCTGACCACCGTCGTTAAACGTTCAATGGCTTTATCAAATTGCCCCGATTCCACGCCTCCCAACGCCAGCATGAACTGCGCATACATGTTGGCCGGATCACGGCGGGCCACTTCAAGGATCCGCTGAATTCCCTGCATGGTCTCCTGAGGGTTGCCGGCCGAGCCGCCAAAAATAGAGCTGGCGCCCAACCCAACCTTTATGGAATCATTGCCGGGATTCAGTTCTAAAGCCTTTTCAAACAACTCCTTAGCATTGGCGGCCATCCAGCCCTTAAGGGCTGGATTTTCCTGCCCACGCAAGTTCTGCAAAAATAATTGGGCAGCAAAGGTGAGACTTTTTTCAGAATTTTCCAATTTAGCTGCCTCGCCACTATAATATGCAAAAGGCAGGAAGCCTTCCTGAACCGAATCCTTCCAGAAAGCGGCCAGTTGCCTCGACGCATTCAGTTGCTGCGTCCTGACGTCCCCGCGCACCACGGAATTCTCCAGCCTGTTGACATACGAGAGTTGCGCCGGGCTTAGGCGGGAATGAGCGGCCTGTAAAATATCTTGTAAATCAATTGATTTGACGGCTGGGCCGGAAGATCCTGTTCCGGGTTCAGCTCCTTCAGCGGTTGCAGCCGCCTTCTTTTGTGGGGGTACGGTTTGTCCAAAAAAATACAGAACGAGTAGTATGAGCACGCCGCCGCCGGCTACGAGGAATTGCTGTCTCTTCATCAGTTGTCAATTAGAGCGCAAATTACGCCTCTTCTACATCTCTTCGTCAGGATTGGGCTGATCTTCTTTTACCGACTGCAATTTTTTTACTTCCGCTACGAATTCTTTTGCAGGTTTGAACGCAGGTATGTAATGCTCTGGTATATGAACAGCTACATTCTTCTTTATATTGCGTCCGATCTTGGCCGCCCGTTTTTTAGTTATAAAACTTCCAAATCCCCGGATATAGATATTTTCTCCCGCGGAAAGGGTTTCTTTAACTTGTTTAAACATGGTTTCCAGCGTCACCAGGACGTCAACCTTAGGTATACCTGTTTTTTCCGATATTTGGTTAACTAGGTCTGCCTTTCTCATGGGGATTAAGTTTTATAAGTTTCTGATTTTAAATATATAACAAAATTTTTAATTCACAACTCCTTCTAAGAATTTCCTTCTCAGGTATTAAAATTTTCTTTATTGGGTGTCAAAATAATCGATTTGGTTTATTTCTGCAAGAATTTCATAAAATATTGATTGTGAATTTTCAATGAGACCCTAAAGGGGCTCATGGCCCAACCGAGCGAAGTGAAGGTTGCGGACGAGTTCTGAACAGTGTTCAGAACGAAGTTTTGCCGATAATTAGCCATTTTTGGTCAAATGGCTATATTTTAAAAGGCAATTGACCAAAAATTTAGCCCATATGGACTCCAAAAACTCCGATTTTACTAAAATTTTACTAAAATGGCATAAAAACGATAATATCCGTTCCATGCCCTGGAAAGGGGAAAAAGATCCCTACAGGATCTGGCTGAGTGAGGTGATCCTTCAACAGACCCGCGTAGAACAGGGATGGGCCTACTATGAAAAATTCCTGGAGTCCTTCCCGACCGTCCGGGATCTCGCCGCCGCGCCGGAACAGAAAATATTCAAATGCTGGGAAGGTCTGGGCTATTACAGCCGCTGCCGCAATCTGATCGCGACGGCCAAAAAGATCGTTTCAGCCTATAATGGAGTTTTCCCCGCCGATTATGCATCGATCCGGGAATTAAAGGGGGTAGGGCCTTACACCGCTGCCGCCATCGCCTCTTTTGCCTTCGGCCTTCCCTATGCCGTTGTCGACGGCAACGTGATCCGCGTCCTGGCGAGATATTTCGGGAATGGTACCCCCGTGGATACGGGGGCAGGAAAGAAGCTGTTTGCCGGGCTGGCGGATTCGCTGCTGGACAAGACCCGTCCGGGACTCTATAACCAGGCGATCATGGATTTCGGCGCCGTGCTCTGCAAGCCCCGCAACCCGCTGTGTCCGGAATGTCCGCTCGCCAGGCATTGTCAGGCGCGTCTGCAGGGCCTCGTCGCGACCCTTCCCGTAAAAGAAAAGAGCATCCGCAAGAAAAAGCGCTGGCTGCATTATTTTATGATCGAGACACCTGATGAAAAAATATATATCCGTCAGCGGAAGGGCCGGGATATCTGGGAGGGTCTTTATGAATTCGTAGGCTGGGAGACAGACGAACCGGTCTATAGCCCGGAAATACTCCGCTCCGATTTTGCCCTGAACCTCTTCGGCAGTCATAAACTCACCGTAAAGCATATCTCCAGACTCTACCGGCAGGAGCTCAGCCATCAGACCATCGAGGGGTATTTCATCCACATCCGCCTGGACAAACCGCTTGCCGGACTCAAAGACTATCTGCTCGTGGAAAAACAAAAATTAAGCGAGTTCGCCTTCCCCCGTTTTATAAATGGCTGGCTGCTGGACCCAACACCGGTACAGAGTTTGCTCTGATAAAGGTATGCCTGTATCCCTGCCGGGGCCAGGCAGAAAAATTTATCTTTTTGCCTGAAAAATTTTAACTTTAATAGGTACACCATCGGGTTTTCTGATTTGGCTACGGGGTGTGCCTAAGGATTTGTAAATGCTCAAATTTCATTCTATGAGAGGAGTAAACAGGGTAATGCTGATCGGAAATTTAGGAAAAGACCCGGATGTACAGTATCTCGAAGGAAATATCGGTGTGGCCAAATTTTCCCTGGCGACAACGGAGACCTTCAAAGACAGGGCTGGTAAGCTGATCTCTCAGACGGAATGGCATACGGTAGTCCTGTGGCGGGGGCTCGCCGAACTGGCCCAGAAGTATCTGCACAAAGGCAGCCTTGTATATATAGAGGGCAGACTGAGGACCCGGAGCTGGGAAGATAAAGAAGGGAATAAAAAATTTGCAACGGAAGTGGTCGGGGACAACCTGATCATGCTGGACAAGCGCTCCGATGGTTCATCCCACCCGCCGATCCATCACGAAGGGATGGAGGGCCTGGGGAATACGGACAACCCACCGCCGGTCGGGGAGCCCTCAGAAGACCTCCCTTTTTAATGTATATTTGCTTTAACGCTATAGCAACGCAGCAGGCAGGTCTCTATGACCTGCCTGTGTGCTGGACAGATTGTTAACGAAACCTGTATATTTTGGATCACCCTTTTACGACTATGCTTTTCTCCGGAGCATCCCCCTTATTTCTTGTTATCAATCCACAGGCTACTACTATACTGGCTATCGTCATCCTGTTCCTGCTGATCATTTCCTTTGTGGTCTCCGGATCCAAAGTGGCTTTTTTTTCCCTTACCTATAAGGACATCAATAATCTGAAGACCAAACAGGATACCTCCTGGAAAAGGATCGTCACCCTGCTGGAAGAACCCAGGGCCGTCCTGACCTCCCTGCTGATCGCCAACTGTATCATCAATATCTCCATTATCATCCTTTCGAATTTTCTTATCGATCAGATGGTGCTGCTGAAACAAAGCTTCTGGCTTTTCGAATTCCTGATCAAAGTGATCCTCGTGGCCTTCGTGATGATCCTGTTCGGCGAGGTGATGCCCAAGGTCTGGGCGACACAGAATAACCTGCAGTTCGCGTATTATACTTCGGGCATCGTGGAGATCATCCACCTTCTTTTCCGCAGGATCAGCCTCTGGGCCGTACAGCGTTCGGAAAACCTCGAACGGTTCTTCGGCAAAAAGCGATCGGCGTTCAATCTCGAAAAACTGGACCATGAGATAGACCGGTCCACGGACAACCAGGCCTCGGAAGAGGAAAAGAATATCCTGAAGGGCATCATCAAGTTTGGCAGCATCACGGTCAAACAGATCATGAGGACCCGTCTGGATGTTTGCGGCATCGATTCCGTGCTGAGCTTCGGGGAGCTGCGGCAGCGGGTGGAAGAGCTTCATTATTCGCGCCTGCCCGTATATAAGCGCAGCCTCGATGAACTTTCCGGTATGATCCACACCAAGGACCTCATCCCTTACCTGAACGAACCCGACGACTTCGACTGGCATCCCCTGCTGCGGCCGCCCTATTTTGTCCATGAGCAGAAGCTCATCGAAGACCTTTTACAGGAATTTCAGCGTAAAAGGACCCATTTCGCGGTGGTCGTCGACGAGTTCGGCGGCACCAGCGGGATAGTGACCCTCGAAGATATCCTCGAAGAGATCATCGGGGATATCCGCGACGAGTTCGATGAAGAAGAGACCGTCAGCCGGCAACTGGATGATGGCAGCTATGTCTTCGAAGGAAGGACCATGATCAATGATGTATGCAAGACGATGAACCTTTCACCCGATACGTTCGATAAGGTGCGGGGCGACAGCGATTCGCTGGCCGGGCTGATCCTGGAGTTGTCGGGCGAGATCCCGAAAGTAAACGATATGATCCCCTGCGGTGATTTTGAATTCACCATCCTGGACGCCGACAGCAGCCGGATCAAGAAAGTAAAGGTGGCGATCCGGATGGGGCAAGCATTGAATAATCTAAAAAAATCCTAAGTGCCTCGACTCTTAAAATCATCTTTCAAAGCTCTCTTGTTCTGGTTCCCGCTGGCCGCATGCCTTTCCTCCTGCAACAGCGGGTACACACCCAGACCAAAGGGATATTTCAAAATAGACTTCCCCGCCCATCAGTACCGGTCCTTCGACCAGCCCGGTTATCCTTATACCTTCGAGTATCCGGTGTATGCAGATATCATCCGCGACAGCAGTTTCTTCGAGGCGACCCCGGAAAACCCTTACTGGATCAATATCGATTTCCCCCGCTTCAACGCCAGGATCTATGTCAGCTACAAAGAGATCGGGCCGCAGCCGGATCAGGGGTACGTTGGCCGCAATCAGGGGACAGCGAAGGGTGCAAACCCAAAGGGGCAAGGCAATACCTTCGACAAACTAAAGGACGATGCGTATAAAATGACCATGAAGCATAGTTACAAGGCTACTTCCATCGAGGATTCCGTTATCAGGACCCCCAGCGGCGTCAGCGGTATCTTCTTTAATGTGGGAGGCAATGCGGCCACGGCCAAACAATTCTTCCTCACCGACTCGACCCGGCATTTCCTGCGCGGGGCCCTCTATTTCGACGCTCCGCCAAATGAGGACTCCGTGGGGATCGTAAATCATTTTCTGGAGCAGGATATGCTGCACCTCATCAATACTTTCCACTGGAAATCGTCTTCCGTCGTCCCGTCCAGATAGACCCGATCCGCAACAGGCCTGCCACCCGATTAAGATAGACCCGATCCTCAACAGGCCTGCCCCGATGCAAATAGCTTCGCCTTTCTCCTTACCGAATTTTCTCCGGTCTGGGGTCTGTCCATTGTCTTCTGTACATTTTCCTGTAGGTTTGCGGATAATTTAAATCCCCGGTTCGTGATAGCGATAGATAATATTCTGATAAGTGACCTTGTGATAGAAGAACAGTTCGTGTGCGATCTGCTTAAATGCAAGGGTGGTTGCTGCGAGGACGGAGATGCAGGCGCGCCCCTTGAAAAAGAGGAGATGAAGAAGCTCAACGAAGTATACGAGACCGTAAAGCCCTATCTGACGGCTTCGGGTATACGCGAGATAGAGGGCAGGGGACAATATAATTATGACCGCGAATTCGGATGGGTGACGCCCACCATCGGGGGAAAAATGTGCGCCTATGGTTTCCGGGATGCGAAAGGTATCATAAAATGCGGCATCGAACAGGCTTACCTGGAGGGTAAGACTACCTGGAAGAAACCCATCAGCTGTCATCTTTATCCCATCAAGATCAGCCGGACCAAAGAACATGAAGTGGTGAATTACGAGCCGAGAGAGACGATGTGCAAGCCGGCCTGCACCCTCGGGAAAAGACTGAAGGTCCCGGCCTATACCTTTCTGAAAGAAGCATTGATCCGCAAGTATGGAGAAGAATTTTACAGCGTGCTCGAGCAGGCGGCGGATAAATATTTTCAGGACAAGGCGGGGATGTAAACTCCAGCTAAAACGCTCAAAATCCTATAACGTGTCAGACAATGCAGCCAGTTTTATTGCCCGCAGCACGGTGAAGGCGGAGGATCTGGACCATCGCAGGAAGATCAATTTCAACATCGGCCGCTACAATACCGTGGTGCCCCAGGGCAAGCAGCAGTTCGGGGATCTCCACCTCGCACGCGAAAGGGCCAAGAACATCAAATGGAAGGCGATCGAATCCCTAGACAAGCAGCTCGAAGAGTTCGAAACGGTCTTTATCCAGCGCGGCGGAAAAGTGATCTGGGCCGAAAATACAGAACAGGCCCTGGCGGAAATACTGACCATCTGCAAAGAGAAATCCTGCCGCAGCATCGTGAAGAGCAAGAGCATGGTCACCGAAGAGATCAAGCTGAACGACTTCCTCGAAGAACATGGGATCGAGAGCGTGGAGACCGACCTGGGAGAATATATCCAGCAGCTGGATGGTGAACCGCCTTATCATATCGTGACGCCCGCCATGCATAAAAGCAAGGAAGATGTCGCAAAATTATTCAGTGAGAAGCTGGGCACAAAGCCTGGCCTCAGCCCCGAACAGCTCACCCTGGTGGCCCGGGAGAAGCTCCGCGGAAAATATGTGGAGGCGGAGATCGGCATCACCGGTGCGAATTTCATTATTTCGGACATCGGCGGCATCGCCATCACCGAGAATGAAGGGAACGCCCGCCTCAGCTGCGCATTTCCAAAGACGCATATCGTCATCGCCGGTATCGAAAAAGTGATTCCTTCCCTCACCGACCTTGGATTATTCTGGCCGCTGCTGGCCACTTACGGCACCGGACAACGGGTGACGGTGTACAATACGATCGTCACGGGCCCGAAGCTCGCGGGTGAGACGGATGGCCCCGAAGACATGTATGTGATCCTGCTGGACAACGGACGAACGAATATCTTGGCCAATGAAAAGGCCCGCGAAAGCCTGTACTGTATCCGCTGCGGCGCCTGCCTCAACGCCTGTCCCGTTTATAAGAATATCGGCGGCCACAGTTACGAGACCACCTACAGCGGCCCCATCGGCGCCGTGATCACTCCCCATCTCCGGGAAATGCAGGACTGGAAACACCTGAGCTATGCTTCTTCCCTCTGCGGTAATTGTACGGAAGTATGCGCCGTCAAGATCAACCTCCATGAGCTCCTGCTGGAGAACCGGCATGAGGCGGTGGAAGGCGGGTATGCCACTTGGTCGGAGCGGATCGCGTGGAAACTATGGAAGAACGCCAGCCTCAGCCGCAAGCTGATGAATATGGGCAACCGCAAAATGAAGAACTGGATGGTGAACAAGGCATTCAGCGCCTGGACGGCCCACCGGGCCGAACTGGATTTTTCTCCAAAGACCTTTAACGAAAGATGGAAGGAACAGCGTGGGTGACGACAAAAATATGCTTGTATACAGTTCACATATCACTCCCCGCCTGAGATACATCGTTGAATTCATCGGCAAGGAATTATTCGATGAGGCGATACGGATCACTGCGGACCCGTCGGAATTTACCCTGGCGACAGGACCAAAGCTGAACTATTCGCAGGAAGAGATCGCAGATGAATTTTTTATACAGGCTACACCCCTGTTGTTCGAGTCGCATATCGCGCCCAGGGCGATCGAATGCTTCGAACTGAATTATCACAAGGCTTTTTTTGAGACATCAGGAGATTTTCCCTTCGATATTTTCGCGGCTTCTTTTTATCTGATCAGCCGTTACGAAGAATATCTGCCCCATACGAAGGATGAATACGGAAGGTATGCTCATACCGGGTCTCTGGCGCACAGGGAAGGCTTCCTGCACATGCCCCTGGTCAATATCTGGATCCAGGAATTTAAAAAAGCCCTTTTAAAAAAATATCCCGCACTGGTATTCCGCTATCCTTCCTTTAAATTCATTCCTACCTACGACATCGACATGGCCTGGTCCTATCTCCACAAAGGTTGGAAAAGGAATGCAGGCGCGCTGATCAGGGATCTGTTCCGGGGCCAGTGGTCATTGGTCAGCAGGCGTATCCAGGTGTTGCGGGGCGCGAGGAAGGACCCTTTCGACGCTTACGAGTGGCTGGATTCGCTGCATCTGTATTGCCGGATGAAAGCCTATTATTTTTTTCTGGTGGCTGGCAAGCGGAAGGGCGTGGATAAGAATGTCGGTCCCGGTACGCGCGCCATGCAGGAGCTGATCCGATACCATGCTGCGGGATACCGGGTTGGGGTGCATCCTTCCTGGCGGAGCGGAGAGGAAGAAGGCGTACTGGAGGAAGAGATCGGATGGATGCGGTCCGTTACCGCTCAGCCCATGACCCGCAGCAGACAGCACTTTATACGATTTTCGTTACCCGAGACCTATCGCCAGCTCCTGAAATATGGGATAGAGCAGGATTTTTCCATGGGCTATGGCAGCACCAATGGCTTCCGCGCCTCCGTCGCCGCCTCTTTTTACTGGTATGACCTGGAGAAGGACGAGCCTACGGGCCTGCGGCTCTTCCCTTTTTGCTTTATGGACGCCAATTCCTTCTACGAACAGCAATACACGGCTGCCCGCGCGATGAACGAGCTGATGCAATACTATCATCTGATCCGGAAAGTGAATGGGCTGATGGTGACCATCTGGCATAATTCCTTCCTCGGCACCGATCCGCAGTTCGCGGGGTGGCGGGAGGCCTATGAGATCTTCCTCAAGGAGGAAGTTTACTGGGATATGTAAACGCTCTAATGCTTAAAATGCCGCATCTCCGTGATCACCATCGCTAATTTATGCTGTACGCAGTATTCAATGGAATCTTTATCGCGGATGGAGCCGCCGGGCTGTATAAATGCGCCGATCCCCGCCGCATGAGCGATCTGTACGCAGTCGGAAAAAGGAAAGAATGCATCCGAAGCGAGAACGGCCCCATGCAGATCGAACTGGAACTGCCCGGCTTTCCCGATGGCCTGGCGCAGGCTGTCGATACGGCTGGTCTGCCCGCATCCCTTGCCGATGAGTTGTTTGTTCTTCACGAGGGCGATGGCATTCGATTTCAAATGCTTGCAGACGATGTTGGCGAATTCCAGGTCTTCTTTTTCCGCCTTGTCCGGATTGCGGCCCCCCACTTCTTTCCATGCGGCGAAGCTGCCTTCGTCGTGCTGCTGCAGCAACACCCCGTTCAGCAGGGATTTATACTGACTGGTATAAGACAGCCGCTCCTTCTGCCGCAGCAGGATACGGTTCTTTTTCGAACGCAGGACCTCCAGCGCATCGGCGTCAAAGGCGGGCGCGATCAGCACTTCGAAGAAGATCTCATGGATGGCTTCGGCCGTGGCCTTGTCAACGGGGACATTACAAGCCAGCACGCCTCCGAAAGCGCTCTCCGGGTCTCCCGCCAGGGCAGCGTCCCAGGCTTGTTTCAGGGTCGGGCGGATGGCGATCCCGCATGGGTTGGTATGCTTGATGATGGAGAAGACGGCGCCGCCGCCCGTAAATTCCTGGATCAGCTGCACGGCTGCATCGACGTCCACCAGATTATTATAGGATAGTTCCTTGCCGTTGACCTGTTCGAACAGTTCGTCCAGCTTGCCATAGAAGCGCGCCGCCTGGTGAGGGTTCTCGCCATAACGAAGGGATCTGGGGTCCGGAACGGATTCGAGGAAATATCCTCCCTGACCGCCCACTGAAGCCACCCCTTGCCCAGATGTACCCCCATGAGGCCCGCTCCCGGATGCCGCCCCTCCGGTCGCATCTCCCAAGGGGGCGCCGGCGCCGGTAAAGTACTTCGCGATCACCACGTCGTAGTGCGCACATACCTCGAATGCCCGGGCCGCGAGGGAACGGCGTTGTTCCAGGCTGGTCACTCCTTTTTGCTCGTCGAGGAGCTGCCCCAGCAGGGCATACTCCGTTCTGGAGGCGACTACCACGACATCCTGATGATTTTTGGCCGCTCCGCGGATCATGGAGGGCCCTCCTACGTCGATCTTCTCTATAATGGCCTGATCTTCTTTTGTGCTGGCGACGGTCTCTTCGAAGGGATACAGGTCCACGATGACGAGGTCGATCTCGGGAATATGGTATTGCTCCATTTCCTGCCTGTCTTTTTCGTTGTCCCTTCTGCCCAGGATCCCGCCAAATACCAGGGGGTGTAAAGTCTTCACCCGCCCTCCGAGGATGGAGGGGTGACCCGTAAGGCTTTCTACTGCAATGCAGGGGAGGCCGAGGGACTCGATGAACTGTTGAGTACCCCCCGTGGAATAAATTTTCACCCCCTCTTCGTGTAGTTTTTTTACTATTTTGTCCAGACCGTCCTTATAAAAAACGGAGATAAGAGCTGATTTGATCTTTTTGTCCATTGCGTAAAATTTGTTGGGATTGCCACGCGACCCATTATCGGGCGGCCGGCGGCGCAAAACTACAAAAGCGGGATCAAACGACAAGAAGGGATTACCCGGAATGGGATGCGGTGACGCGGAGTATGGCTGGGCAATAAGCTGGATGGGCGCGGGGGACGTTGCTAAAAAGAAATTTCCGGATATGTACATCGCCTTGATGGATATCCGGAATTTTTGAATGGTCAGAGTAGATAAACACGAGATAAAAAGCAGGCAAGCAATACGTTACAACTCACAATGATCCTGAAAAAGCATCAGCATACACACCCAGAAACCCCTCATGACAAAATCTAATAAGGATAAGGTGTTAATGGTTATGTATGCTGTTGCCGGAAACAGAAATCAGTTTGATTTGTAAAGGATACAACTCCTGTTCAGCCATATACCACCGGCAGTATAAATACCTGCCATCCTTTCGCACTTCAATGAATATTCGGATTATAAAAACGGGACGTAATGAACCTCTGCACTAAATGTCAGACAAAATATTTGTTTGCAAAGAAAATGGACCGGAAAATAGTAACGGTATTTTTTACGTGTTTATACGTTGCCGGAGACCACGTCTTTTAACGTTGAATTTTGTGATGTTTTTACTGTTTTTTTTGTGACAAAAAAACCTTTTTTTTGCTATATTTGACACCAGAATGCTTGACTTCCTTTGATTTACAAATAATATTAATTTGTAATTGATTGATTCATATTTTCTTGCATCAGTTAGATGATGAAGTTGGGGGATACATTTGACTAGCAAATTATTCTTCAAACTTTTAAATTATCAATCTCATGCAAACAATTGAAAAAAAATCAGTATCTGTCGGAAAATTCGCCAGCAAACAAGAAGTCGATACACTGATCAGAGGATATAAACAAGAAAGATGGGTGGCTAACTCCGAGCACCTTGGGAAAGAAGATGCCCTTAGCGGCTGGTTGACCGTAGAAGAACTGGAACGCTATATCGAAACGGTAAAGATGCACGGTGGCAATGGAGTACGGTTTCATTTTGGAATTTTTCCAGAAGGTTACAGCGAAGATTCTGAATTCGAAGGACGTCAGACTTTCGTTATGGTCGGCACCCGGAGCAAAGACGCTACCTATCATACCAGCAAAGAGCTCCGCGTCAGCGACGGGATCAATATGTCACCCATAGCCTATTTCGGAGCTATTCCCTGCCCCGCTCTTTGTGGAGATCTTGGTCTGATGGGTGAAGCGTTAAGCCTCGGTACTGCCCTGGTGGAAGGATCCGACAAAGGCCTGTCTGTTATATAATCAAGGCCTGTACTAAGACACCTCGCAAAAAAATTGGTTTTTATACCGTCAGAAGCCGGACCGCGCATGTGGTCCGGCTTTTTTCATCAGAAATGGGAAATATCAGTTATTTTGTCGGCAAATGCTTTATTACCTCAATCCCGGATTCATGCTGGTGGCCTTTCTGGCCAGCATAGCCTTGTTCTTTCAGCGGCAGACGCGCTATCTTAAGCTGTTCCCTTATTTCCTGTTACTGAATGTGGTGGCCGAAGCGATCGAAGACTACCTTGCCTTTCATTTTAAGAGCAACCTGTTTATTATAAATCCTTTTACCGTCCTTACGTTCTGCTTTTACTTTTTTGTCCTTTATCAGATTATAAATAATCCAGCCGTCAGAAGGGTCATCATCTGGCTGTTGTGCTTATATCCCCTCGCCGCATTTATCAATATATTCTTTATCCAGGGCATGGGCGTTTTTCATACCGTGACCTATTCCATCGGTTGTCTGCTCGTCGCCGCAATATGTATCTTTTATTTCCTTGAATTGTTCCAGCTTCCTCATTCGGTGAACCTGATGCGGCAACCGGCTTTCTGGATCTGCTCGGGTCTGCTGTTCTATTTCTCGTGCAGCTTTCCCATATATGGGTTCAATAGCTATCTGGAGCACCATGCGGATAAGGTTACGATAAGGCATCTGATAATTTTACTGACCTTACTCAATGTTTTCTTATATTCATCCTTCACTATAGCATTTCTATGCCGGCTCAGAACCAGGAAATCTATGTAGTTATCCTATTAGGTATAGCTTTAGCGCTGTTATTAGTCGGCTTTATCGTCACTATACTCTTCCTTTACCAGCGGCGGCAGCATCGTCAGGAACAGCAGCTGGGCCGTATGAAGGACCAGTATGAACAGGAACTGCTGCGATCTCAACTGGAAATACAGGAAGCCACTTTCAAAACGATCGCCCAGGAATTGCATGATAATATCGGCCAGGTGCTGTCCGTGGTGAAGCTATCCTTATCCATCCTGCCGCTGGAAAAGGACCATGAGGCCTTTGAAAGCGTCCAGAACAGCAGACAGATGCTCAATAAGGTCATTGCCGATATGGCCGACCTGACCAAAAGCCTCCATACCGACCGTATCGCGCAGATCGGACTGGTAGAGGCCATCCGCTTCGACCTGGAGAGCCTTCGGCGGACCGGTTTACTGGAGGTGGAATTCACGGTAACGGGCGATGAATTCTATTTCAGCGAGCAAAAAGCTATCTTTCTGTTCCGGATGTTCCAGGAAATGCTGAACAATATTTTGAAACATTCTAAGGCCACCAGGATAAATATTGCTGTTATTTACTCAATGGATAATAAATTTGTACTGAAAGTAGCGGATAACGGGGTAGGGTTCGATCCGGAAAAGAAACGTTCTCAGGCCAGTTCCTCCAGTGGTATAGGCCTGAAGAGCATGCGTAACCGGGCCACGCTGATCGGCGCGCAAATTCATATTGAAAGCCAGCCGGGGCAAGGGACCTCCATAACGGTGGCACTTGCCGCTGAAGCGGAAACTTAATAAATTATGGCAATAGCTTCTAAGAAAATTCAGGTAGCCATCGTAGACGACCACAACCTTCTTCGTAAGGCCCTGGCTAAACTGATCTCGTCTTTTGAGAATTATTCGGTGCTGTTCGAAGGGGACAGCGGCAGGGAGATAAAAAACAAGATCGGCCAGCACATCGTCCCGGATATTATCCTGCTGGATGTGAACATGCCCGATATGGATGGATACGAAACGGTCAAATGGCTTCACAAGAACTATCCCCAGATCAAAGTGCTGGCCTTGTCGATGTTCAGCGATGAGAATACGATTATCCGCATGCTGCGCCTTGGCGCCAAAGGGTATATCCTCAAGAACATCGAGCCGGAAGAGCTCAAGCTGGCCCTTGACTCCATCATGAAAAAGGATTTCTACCTCTCCGATTATATCTCCGGCAAGATCATCAGCGGTCTGCATAAAGACCTCGGCAACCCCGATGACCAGATCGCGCTCTCCGATAAAGAAAAAGAATTCCTCCGGCTGGTGTGTTCGGAGCTGACTTATAAGGACATTGCGGACAAGATGTTTGTCAGCCACCGCACAGTGGATAATTACCGCAATACGCTGTTCGAAAAGTTAAAAGTGCGGTCCCGGGTAGGGCTGGTCATGTATGCGATCCGGCAAGGGCTGGACGATAAATAAAATAGGTCAGCGCCGCTTCACCAGGGTCATCAGCAGGGCGGGCAGGAACACCAGGTTGGTCACCGTGGCGATCACCAGCGTCAGCGAGGTCAGCCAGCCCAGCGCCTGGATGCCGCCAAAACTGCTGAAGCAAAAGATGAAAAAGCCCGCGATCAGCACCATCGAGGTATAAAGGATGCTTATTCCCGTTTTGTTGATGGTATCGATGACCGTCTGATGCGGGTCATCCGTTTCGTTCAGGCCTGGTCCCTGACCGGCGATGCCCGTTCCCTGTGCCCGCACTCCGTTTTGTATCTTCCTTCCCTCCTTCGCCGCCGCCTCCTGTTTGTAATTTACGAGAAACCTGATCGTAATATCGATCGCGATGCCCAGCGCAATGCTGAAGATGATCACCGTGGAAGGCTTCAGCCGCACGCCCACCCATCCCATGATCCCTGCCGTGATGATCAGGGGAATGATATTCGGGATCAGCGAGCAGAATAAGATCCGCAGCGACCGGAACAGGAAGAGCATGCAGCCGGCGATCAGGACAAATGCCCAGGTGATGCTGTCCTTCAGGCCCCTGATGATAAAGCTGCTGCCTTCCAGATAGGTGACGGAGCTGCCCGTGAATTCCACCCTGTATCTTGCGGAGTCGAACAAGGCTGCCGACTTGTCCTTCAGGTCTCCGAGGATCTGCGGAAGACGCTTGCTCCCCACATCGGCCATATTCACGCTGATGCGGATCTGCTGATTGTTGCTGTCGACAAAGCTTTTCAGCAGCTGCGCCAGACTGCTCTTCTTCGCTTCGCTGCCCGCGACTCCGGCCTCATGCTGGTCTCCCGCACCCGCCGCCCCGACTGGGCCCGCCGTTCCATCGTGGCCCGTCGTTGCAGCACCCGCCGCCCCGCCTGGGCCGGCCGTCGTTCCCCCCGCACCGGGGGCGCCTCCACTCTGCTTCAGATAGGGCAGCAGGAAAGGCAGATCGAAGTCGCCGGGCAAGCCGTAACTGGCGCTGTCGCCACTGTAATAAGCCTGACGGACGAATTTCAGCCCTTCCACAATGGACAGGGGCCGGGCCATCTCCGGCCGGGAGGCGATATACCGGGACAGGCTGTCCACTTTTTCCAGCGTCTTCAGCATATTCAGCCGCAGCCCGTTCTTTCTTTTTGTGTCGATGATGATCTCCAGCGGCATCACCCCCCTGAAATTATGCTCGAAGAATTTCAGGTCCTTGTAGATAGGGTCGTTCTTCGGAAGGTCGTCGACGATAAAGCCTTCCGACTGCAGCCGGAACATACCCGCCACCGCAAAGATGAGCGCGAGCACCGTCACCGCATACACCGTCCTGCGGTGATGCCGGGCCCAGGTCTCCAGCCGGGTGAGGATGGCCAGCAGCCACCGGTTCTCCAGATAACGGGTATGATTTTCCTTCGGCGGTGGAAGGTAGCTCAGCACCACCGGGATAAGAATAAAAGAAATAAAGAACAGCAGCATGATATTGATGCCAGCTACCACGCCGAACTCATTCAGGATGGCGCTGCCCGTCAGGGCAAAGACCCCGAAGCCGATGGCTGCGCTGATATTGCAGAACAGCGTGACGATGCCCATGCGGCGGATCATTTCCACGAGGGCCAGCCGTTTGTCCCCCTTATCGCGGTAGGCCGTATGGTATTTGTTCAGGAAATAGATACAGTTTGGGATCCCGATCACGACGACCAGCGAAGGCGTAAGCGCATTCAGCAGGGTGATCTTGTAGCCGAAAAGGTCCATGGTGCCCAGACTGAAGATCACCCCGATGATCACCACGGCCATGGAGAGCAGCATGGTGCCGAAGCTCCGGAAAAAGAGCAACAGGATGACCATATAGATCAGCACGGAGCCGATGAGGAAAAGGGTCGTCTCGTGCGCGATCTTGATGGCCATGTTCGTGCGGATCAGGGGAAGCCCGCTGTAATGGATCTCGATGCCCTGTCGTTGGCCGAAGTCCGCGACCAGCTTTGTGATGGCGCCTACCACGGCAGACCGCCGCGAGGTATTCATCACCTCCTTATTCACGTTGATGGCTGTCAGCCAGGCATGGGTATCGGGGTTATACAACAATCCGCGGTAAAAAGGCAGCCCGAGGAATATTGCCCTGCCGCTGTCGATAGCGGCCTGTGACAACCCATGACCGGGGAAAAGCGCAACGGTCCGCAGCTTCTGTGTGCTGTCGTGCTCATCGCGCACGAGATTGACGGCGGAGGATACGCCCAGCACATTGTCCACACCCGGGCTTTTTTTCAACTGTTCGAGGAGGGAAATATAGTCGTTGAAGACGGCTTGCTGGAACAGCTTGTCGGTCTGTACCCCGACTACGAGCAGGTTGCCATCTTCCCCGAATTTCTGCCGGAAGGCCTGGTATTCGAGATTTTTGGGATTATCCGCAGGAATGGTCCGGGTATTATCATAGCTCATCTTCACCCTGGACGCATGATATCCCATAAAGGCGGTGACGGAGAGCAGCAATACCAATAAGAGCAACCGGAATTTGAGGACCAGACGGGCAATGGATTCCCACATGAACAAAGGGTTAAATGGATGCAATAATCATTTTACGATGCAAAGAAACACAAAGAAACTTATTTTAACGGGCTTTTCCGGCTGGCCGGGTCGTTTACCCCTAACTTTGATCCATCTTTATGATGATAAAAGCTCAATGCCGCGGAGGGTCAGGGTTTCGGATATTCCTGCTGACCGGCTTCTTTTCCTGCTGTTGCGCCCTGCTGGCATTCACCCAGGTCCCGGCCATCGGCAACTGGCGCGAGCACCTGCCTTATCACCAGGCCACCGCCGTGTCGGGCTCGGGTGAAACAATCTGGTGCGCCACTCCGTACAGCCTGTTCTCGGTGGACCTGAAAGACAACAGCATGGACCGGCTGAGCAGGATCACCGGTCTCAGCGAGACCGGTATCAGCGCCATGCAATATGATTCGCAGACCAACAAACTCATCGTCGCCTACAGGAGCAGCAATGTCGATATCCTCTCCGGCAACCGGACCTTCAATATTCCGGATATCCGGCAATCGCCGGTAGCAGGGAATAAAACGGTCTACAACATCCTTGCGTATAACCAGCAGGCCTATCTTTCCACCGGTCTGGGCGTGATCGTGCTGGATGAAAACAAATACGAGGTGAAAGACACCTGGGTCATTGGCAGCAATGGGGACACCGTCCTGGTGAATGCGCTGGCTACGGATGGCAGCTTTTTTTATGCGGCCAGTTCCGAAGGGCTGAAGCAAGCCGCTGCCGGCTCACCGGATCTGCCGGATTTTCACAACTGGTCGCTGCTCAGCGGCTCTTCCGGACTTCCCGCGGGCCCCTGCGCGGATGTGGCGGCATTCCAGGGAAAGATCATTGCCCTGCAAAGCGATTCTTTATTTCTTTTTACGCGCGATCCTGGCGCCGGCAGCCCGGGCTCCGGCACCTGGAGTCCTTTCTATGCCGACGGGTGGGTGGTCCGCAGGCTCTCGGTCTCCGGCGGGAAGCTGATGGTATGCGAGCAAAAGGGCGACAGCGCCCGGGTGCTGAGCCTTACCGGCCTGGCCACCATCGAAAAAGTATTGCAGCAACCGGGCATCATTCAGGACCCCCGTCAGGCTTTTTTCAACGGGGACCAATACTTTGTGGCGGACTCCGCCGGCGGGCTTTCGGGCTGGGCAGCAGCCGGCGCCGGGGGGCCGGCGGTTCCGGAGCGATACATTCCCAATTCTCCCCAATCCCTTGCCACCGGCGAAATGGTCACGGGCCGGGCAACTGTCTCTCCGGGCTCCGGTGCGGCGGCCGGCGGTTCGCTGTGGGCGGCGGCTGGCGGTGTGGATGCCGGCTGGAATCCACTCAACGACCACAACGGGATCTATGAACTGAACGATAAAGGATGGACGAATTATAACGGCGCCACCCAGCCGATGCTGGCCGGGGTCTCCGATCTGGTTACCGTGGCTGCCGACCCAGCCGACAAGACAGGCAGCGTCTGGGCCGGTTCTTTCGGAGCTGGGCTGCTGCAGATCAAAGGCGATGGCTCCTTTACCCTCTATGCACAGAATTCACCCGTTGGCCCGGTGCAGGGACAGCCGTCGGCTTACCGGGTGAGCGGCCTGGCCTTTGATGCAGGGGGCAATCTCTGGATAGCCAATTACGGGGCCGTAAAGGACCTGCTGCTCCGCAAGGCGGATGGCAGCTGGCTGTCTTTTGCCATTCCATTCGTCCACAAGCAGAATGCCGTCGCGCAGATCGTGACGGACGATGCCGGTAAGCAGGTATGGATCGTTTCGCCGCTGGGCAACGGATTGTTCTGTTACAACCATGGCGCCTCGCTCGATAATGTCTCCGACGACCAGTGGAAATTCTTCCAGGCGGGCGTTGGTAATGGCAACCTGCCCGATAATAATGTCTACTGCATCGCCAGGGACCAGAGCGGTTTCATCTGGGTGGGCACCGCCAACGGGATCGGCGTGATCCAGTGTACGCGGAGCATTTTCAGCTCGGGTGGCTGCGAGGCGGTGCTGCCCGTCGTGCAATTCGACAATTTTGCGGGCTATCTGTTCAGCGGCGAACAGGTGCAGGCCATAGCGGTGGACGGGGCAGACCGGAAATGGGTCGGTACGCGCAATGGCGTATGGCTGATCAGCCCCGACGCGCAAAAGATCATTTATCATTTTACAACCGACAATTCACCGTTGCTGGACAACGATACCCGCAGGATCGCCGTGGACCCGCAGACCGGGGAAGTGTTCTTTGCCACGGCCAGCGGTATCTGCAGCTTCCGCGGCACGGCCACGGCGGGAGGGGAGCATAATTCGGATGTGCTGGTATTCCCCAATCCCGTCGCGCCCGGCTACACGGGGACGATCGCCATCCGCGGACTGGTGGACGGGGCTATCGTCAAGATAACGGAGATGGATGGTCGCCTGGTCTGGCAGACCCGGGCGCTGGGCGGACAGGCCGTCTGGGATGGCCGGGATTACAAGGGACGGAAGGCCTCCACAGGGGTGTACCTCGTGTTGGTGAGCGACGACACGCGGCAGGAGAAGGTGGCGACGAAAATTGTATTTATAGGGAAATAAGGACCGCACCGGCGGCCGGACCCCGGTCGGGTGGAGACGGGCCCGCGGGATCATGCGAGGTTTGCGGCTGCGGAACACGGCGGCGGGTAATCAATAAACGGATCATGCAACTGCACAAGACCAAAGGGATCGTATTGCGCATCGTGAAATATGGGGAGACCAGCCTCATCGTCACCGCGTACACGGAACTGTTTGGCGTGCAGTCCTATCTGGTCAATGGCGTGAGGACCTCCTCCAAAAAGGGCCCGGGCAGGGCCAATCTGTTCCAGCCCGCCGCTATCCTCGATCTGGTGGTCTATCACAACGAGCTGAAGAACCTGCAGCGTATCCGGGAATTCCGGTGGGCGCATTTGTACAACCATATTTTTTTCGATGTCCTGAAGAATGCCGTGGCCCTCTTCATGGTGGAGATGTTGCAGAAAACGCTGAAGCAACCGGAGCCCAATCCCGAGCTGTTCTATTTTATCGAGGATGCGTTCATCCACCTGGATGGGGCGGAAGGTGCGGTCGTCGCCAACTACCCTCTGTTCTTCTCGCTGCATCTCGCCGGTTTCCTGGGGTTCCGCATCGAGGATATCAATTCGGAGAGGGGGGCCATTCTCGATCTGCAGGAAGGGCAGTTCACGGGCGATCAGCCGCTGCATTCCTATCTGCTGGAAGAACCCTATACGACCATCACTTCGCAGTTGTTACGGGTAAGGGTACCCGAAGAGCTGGGGCAGCTCCAGTTGAACCAGGATACGCGCCGGGTCCTTATGCAGGCTTATCAGTCGTTCTATTCCATCCATATTCCCGATTTTGGGACGATGCGGACCCTGCCCGTGTTGCAGACGATCTTTGGGTAAGGGGCCATGGGGCCGTTACGGATCGACCGTCATGGGGTGAGCCACGGATCAACTGTTATGAGATGATCGTCTTTGCATAACCCCCGATCTTCCGAACACACCGACAGCAGCGCATGCCGTCTTGCCGGTGATTCAGTGAACATCTTCTTTGATCCGGCCCGCAGCAGGCTCTCCATCATCCCTTACCGGGATTCAGCAATGAATATAGATATGGATACGGCGGTCCGTTCCCTGCGGAACAGGATAAATGAGGACAGCGATAACAAGGAGGCCTTGCAACGATACATGGCCCTGGACGCTGTCGCGGGAAAATGGAGATCCAGGGTATTGCTGATCAATCTCCGGGGAGTGATAAAAGATGGGAAGGTCACAGTGAATACTTTTCAAGGGCATATACTCCTGAGCAGGATTAAATGAATGACCATAAATGGACACAAAAACATTTGTGAAAGACCAGGAACCCTATTTTTAATCGCAAAATAAAAGCCCAGGGCCGGTAACAAACAAGGGAAAAGCTGTATTTTTCAATATATGAGAATACTGCTCCTGTCCATTTTGCTGATATCCACCGCAGGCCGCGCCCAATCGTGGGCGCCATTCTCGCCGTCCATCCCAAAAGACGGCCCCCAGTTCTTCTTGGATTCCCAGCGGGTCCTGTCCATACCTTATTTCGACCCGGAAAAATTGGAAGATATAAACGTGGTAAAACAGGTGGATTCTCTGAGCGGGCAATATGGAAAAGTCTATATGCGCTCAAAATACCCACATGTCTTCAATTTCCTGGATCTGCCGAAGATTGCGGCCAGCCAGCATCTCTCTCCTTCGGACTGTCTTTTCATGATCGATAATGAATGGGTAAAAGACCTGAACGGCGTCAGGATCGATTCTTCCTATATCCTGCGTTGTGAAATAATGAATACAAGGGAGATCGGCTATTTACAAAATTATCCGCCGCTGAACATATTAAATATCAGGATGAGAACGAAGGACAACCTGGAAAAGGAGAAGATCATCCATCTCCGTGGGGAAAGCGACAAAGTAGTTACAGGATTGGGAGCAAAAATTCAAAAACCGGACTAATTGAAAACCGGACTCATGAAGAACCGGCCAAATGAAAAATATGAACGTAGGAATATTAGTTTTCGATGAATTTGAAAGTCTTGATGCATTTGGGCCTGCCGAAATTTTTGGCAGACTGAAAGAACAGTATAAGGTGACCTTTTATTCCCAGGCCGGAGGATCGGTCAGAAATTCCCATGGGGTGGAGATCATCACGCAGATCCTTGGGAATAACATCAAAGACCTGGAGATCTTCCTCATACCAGGAGGTTATGGCACGAGAAAGGAGGTCGATAACCGGCGGCTTATCGATCTTATCCGGCAAGTATCGGAATCCGCCCGGTACACACTTACCGTTTGCACGGGAAGCGCATTATTGGCGAAGACCGGGCTGCTGGACGGCAAAAAAGCGACATCCAATAAAAGGGCCTTTAGCTGGGCAATTACCTGTGGCCCGGATGTGCAATGGATAAAGAAGGCCCGCTGGACGATAGACGGTAAATATTATACCTCTTCCGGTGTCAGTGCGGGAATGGATATGACGCTGGGATTCCTCAGTGATCTGCATGGCGAAGCCTTTGCCCGGGAGGTTGCCCGTCAGATTGAATTTGATTGGCAGGAAAATAAGGACGATGATAAGTTTTGCGACCTGTAAAGCCTGGCAGGCGGCCCCGCCGTTTATATCAGCCGCCGGACGGCAGCCAGCGACCCGATCTTTCTTTCCTTTTCGGATTCGCCGCCCTCCTCATCCTCTATCAGCAGCACTCCCGGTTGTTTGCCGGGCGAAAAACTTCCCAGCACTCCATCCAGCTGCAGGGCCCGGGCCCCGTTGAGCGTGGCCCATTGGAGCAGGGTTGCCGTTGGCAGGAGGGGAAACTTCCTTTGAAGGGTTTTTATTTCTTCCAGGATGCTGAGCCGGTGATTGGAGGCCAGGCTGTCCGTGCCCAATACGACCTGGCAATCGTATCGCATCAGCAGGTCCGGGTCCGGCAATCGCCCGCTGATATACAGGTTGGCATTTGGGCAGAGGCAGAAGAAAAGGTGCTTCCACCCGCGGGCGAACCGCAGGTCTTCTTCCGAAGTGGCTACATTATGCACCAGGATCAGGGACTGACCGGGATAGAAATGCGGCAGCCAGCTTTCGAGGCTCCGCTTGCCCGTGCCGCGGAAAAAAGAGACATCGAGGCCCAGAGCCCCGTACAGCCGCAGGAAATCCCCCCGCCCGGACAGGCAGAATACATTCTCGGCCTCGTCCTCCTGGTTATGGATGGTCAGCAACTGATTGCCCGGGAAGCCGGCGATCAGTCCGAACAACCGGGCGCTGACGGAATAGGGGGCATGCGGCACGATGGAATTTGCGGCTATCGGCAGGGGGTATGCCTCTGCGAATGCCTGAAAGACCCTGAGGCTGCTCCCGAAGCGATCTGCGGCGCCCTGTTCGGCAAATCCCATCGTCTCGATGAAATTATGGTACAGGAGATTACCCCCCTTCTTTTGCTCCAGGCTGTCGCTGGTATTGCAGATATCACCTACGGCCACGATCCCACCCTGCAACATCTCTGCTTCCGCCGCGGCGATAGCGGCCAGTTTGCGTTCCAGCAGTTCATCCGCGCCCACCACCCGTCCACCCTCACCCGCCACCCGTCCACCTGGGCTCTGGCCTGCATCCTGGACGGCTCCGCTGGCCCCTGCCGCACCCCTTCCGCGGATGACGTTCAGCAGAAAATCCACCAGTCCCGTCCCTTCCGGGATCACCCCCTTCATATGCGATAATTCGAGGTGACAATGACAGTTGATGAAACCCGGACTGAGGATGCCCCGCAAGGACTCCACGTCCTCCCCGGCCTCTCCGGCGGGCAGGACCGCCTCCACGAGACCGTCCTCCCTGATGATCAGCACGGCGTCTTCCGCAGCCATTTCGTGGCCGGTAAATAATTGATCCGCTCTGAATTTTCGGTAAGCCATGTAAGCGCTGAAAGGATTAACTTTGCAATTCTTTTTTTACCAGCCAGCCTGTTACGATTTACCGGCAGGCGGCGACCTAAAAGTAAGTCAAAACTATGTTAGATAAGCTGGAGGCCATCAGGGCGAGATTCGAAGACCTTGGCGTGGCGTTGAGTAATCCCGAGATCGTCAGCGACAACCGTAAGTTCACCGCGATGAGCAAGGAATACCGCAGCGTGGAAAAGATCGTAAAGGCTTATGACGCATACAAGAAAGTACTGGACGACATCGATTTTTATAAGGAGGCGCTCAACGGGGACGATGCGGAGCTCAGGGAGCTCGCCAAGGCCGAAGCTCCCGCCCTGGAGGAGCAAAAAGAAAAAATGGAATCCTATATCCGTCAGTTGCTGATCCCCAAGGAACCCCAGGATGAAAAGAATGCGATCATCGAGATCCGGGCCGGGACGGGTGGGGATGAAGCCAGCCTGTTTGCGGGCGACCTGCTCCGCATGTACATAAAATATTGTGAACGAAGAGGATGGAAGACAGCAATCCTGAGCGAGAGCGAGGGGACGGTGGGTGGTTATAAGGAAGTACAGGTGGAAGTGGTCGGCGAGGATGTCTATGGCATCCTAAAATTCGAGAGCGGCGTCCACCGGGTGCAGCGGGTCCCCGATACGGAGACCAGCGGTCGGGTACATACCAGCGCGGCAACCGTTGCCGTAATGCCCGAAGCGGAAGAAGTGGATTTCGAGCTGAAAGAGAGCGACGTGAAAATGGAGACGGCCCGCAGCGGCGGCGCCGGAGGACAGAACGTAAACAAAGTGGAAACAAAGGTATTTTTGACACATATCCCCACCGGGGTGGTGGTCGTCTGTCAGACCGAACGCAGCCAGCTGGGCAACCGCGAAAAGGCCATGGGGATGCTCCGCACCAAATTGTACGAAGAGCAGGTGCGCAAACAGGAAGAAGAGATTTCCCGCCACCGTAAAAGCCTGGTCAGCACCGGGGACCGCAGCGCCAAGATCCGCACCTACAACTTTCCCCAGGGCCGCGTCACCGATCACCGCATAGGGCTCACCGTCTACAACCTCGACGATGTACTCAACGGGAATATCCAGGAATTCATCGACGCCCTCCAGTTCGCGGAAAATTCCGAGAAAATGGCGCGCCAGAACTAGCGCCGGACCGCGTCGCGCAAAGACCGCGCGGCCAGCTGCACCTACGCCACCGCAGGATTCCAGCCGATCGCAGCGCAATGATCCAGGGCATCCGCATGCTTCGCCCGACGACTACAGCCCCACACTCCCGCCTGCGGTATTCTGCGGCATCCACATTAAAGCCGAATTAAGAGAACAGGCCCAATCGCCTGTAAAAGAACAACCTGAAAATTGCGGTTGGGTTTTTGGTTTTTTTTAACGCCCGCCCGTTAAACTTTCCTTTCGCTGCTGCGTCTTATAATGTATGAATCCGGGCCGTGCTTAGTTGAAAAGTAGCCCCGCCCGGACTCATGATTCTGATGGGCCTTCGGCCAGACCGCCACAGCGATCTTTGGTAGATTCTTTGAAAAAATGGAGCTAAAATTTGCTATAAATTGGAAATTTATGTACCTTATTGAAGGAATGCTAAATAAATGTTATTACTCCCAGGATGCAATCCTTCATTAGTTTTGGTACGTAACTTTGTTTTGTGAAGAGGATGAAGGTGTAGAAAGCAGAATTAGTTCAAAGTTCTTTTAACGTTTTTTGTGTATAATATTGGCACCTGTTTTGCGTTATACACTGTATCAATCAGTCTTTTCTATTTGACTCACATAAAGCAGTCAATTTTCTCATAAGCAGTTAGTTTTGGTTACGACCCCTGTTTCTACAGGGGTCTATTTTTTTTGTATATATCCCAACGATCTTCAGGAGATATTTTTCAGTAAAGTAATATTGCTGAAGCCATATGCGAGGCTTGCGCCGATCATATCGGCGATGATGTCGGCTTCATCGAAATCCCGCTGTGGAATAAAATATTTCTGTACATATTCGCTGCCGATCCCATAGACGAAGCTGATCATAAAAACCACGAAGAACAGACGCAGCAACCTTTTCAGCGGCATCGGCTTCGTACTGAGATACATATTCCAGGAAAACACAAATCCGCCGAACATCCCCATATGGACGAGCTTGTCGAAGTGAGGGATCTTGAAAGAGCCTTCATTCGGCAGCACCGAACCCGGAAGAGTAAGCAGGATCCCGATCACCACCGACCAGAGGACCGGTATATAAATATTGCCCAGATATTTTCTGAAGAAAGAGATCATTTTGATATAAGAGATTTTTTTACTGATATCTGTAGATTTTTTTCCCGCATTCCCCAGTTATTGGGTCACGGTGGTCTTACCCAGCGATTGCATTTTCTGAAGAGTGGGAGAAGGGCTGCCGCCTTTGTGCTCGATCGTGATGGCAAAAGCCTGTGCTTTCTTTGTATTTTTCATTTGCAGGATGACCTTTTCGTGGCTGGCGTCGAATACCCCAAGGTCCTTCGGCTTGCCGTCGATAAGGGCCCAGAGCTGGTACTGCTGATCCGATGGCAGTTCAGGCATGTTCTTTACCACCAGGAATACATTGGAAGAAGTGGAATCCCAATAGATGTTAGCGGAAGATTTTGGCGCGGTCGCCGTTCCGACCATATTGACGATGGTAACATTCGGGTCCGAAACCACTTTGGTCTCCGCCATGATCTGATTCAAAATACTGTCCTTGGCATTCAGCGTCGTCTTCAGCGCATCATTCGTGCTGGAGAGATCGGCATTGGTACTCTTCAGCGAACGGTTCTGAAAAGCGAACCAGGTAAGACCGAGTAACAGGATCGCTGATGCGGCTGCTAACAAACGGGAACCGCCTGTCCGGCGGACAGGAACATTTTCATTTTCCATGGTGATTATTTTTGGTTGATTGAAAGAAGGAGTTGTTCCGGACGCTGAATTCCGGATCGCTTCTAAAAACCGAACCTTAACCATTGCAGGAGGGGGCACCGCATGCTCCAGGGAGAATTTTTCCAGCTTTTCCTCGAAATCCCTGAGCGCTGCTACCAGCTCGGGATACTGAGCCAGATTTTGTTCAAATTCCACCCTTTCCGGCTCGCTAGCCAGACCCATCACATAACTCTCGATGATGCCACCCGATATGTATTCTTGTACGTTCACTTTATTTTAAATAATCTCTTAGCTGTATTAACGCATTCCGGATCCGGGTCTTTACCGTGCCCAGCGGAATGCCTTGCATTTCGGAAATCTCTTCATGCGTAAAACCCTTGAAATAAGCCAGTTCGACCAATATCCGGTGTTCGGGTTTCAGCTTCTCCAGCATCTTTCTCATCCCGATATGGTCTATATTCAACTGGGTAGTCTGATTCTTAACTCCGTTATATACGTTTTCCGGCAGCTCCTGGTTTTTCTGGCTGTTCTGATAACTTTTCGACCTCAGCGTGTCGATCGAGGCATTTCTGGCAATATTCAGCATCCAGGTGAACAACCGGCCTTTTGTCTGATCGTAGCTGTCGATCTTGCGCCAGATATTGATGAATACTTCCTGCAACACATCGCACGCAAGCTCATTATTATCGATAATAAGCTGTTTGATAATACTATAGAGCGCTCCTGAATAACTGTCATACAGGTATCCGAAAGCCTGTTCACTGCGTTCTTTGAGTGCGACGATCAGGTCCTGTTCATTATATGTTGTAGTAGGTATGCCCAAGGTCTTGTTGTAAAGTAAAGAATTCCCTTATCCCACAAGTGTGCCATAAGCGGCTGCATCCATCAGCTTGTCCAGATCGGCAGGCTTGTCCAGGGTCAGCCGGATCATCCAGCCTTCGCCGTAAGGATCTGTGTTGACCAGCTCGGGAGCGCTGGTCAGTTTGGGATTCACCTCTGCAACGGTGCCCGCAACCGGCAGGTACAGGTCGGATACGGTCTTCACCGCCTCCACCGTTCCGAAGATCGTTTCTGCCGCCAATGCTTTTCCGAGCGTCTCGATCTCTATATAAACAATATCCCCCAGTTCTTTCTGTGCGAATTCGGTAATACCGATAATGGCTGACCCATCTTTTTCCAGCCGGATCCATTCATGGTCTTTTGTGTAGCGTAAGTTGTCTGGGAAATTCATGATAACTATTTTTTGTGCTGCAAATATTACAAAAAGGGATCAAATTATGTCAAGGCGCGCTGGAATTATTTATGTAACCAATTTCCCCATTGCGGGACTACCCGCCTGCGGCCAGATTACGGACCCGGCTGCGCCTGATCAGCTTCATTTTCAGGATGCGTACATCTTTCAGCGGCCGGTCGGATGGCCTTCCGCTGGTAGCGCTGGCGGCCACCGAATCCACAACGGCTATTCCCGAGATCACTTCTCCGAATACGGTATAGTTCTGATCCAGGTGCGGAGCGCCGCCGACCGTCTCATAGACCGACCTTTGCCCTTCCGGGATCTTCCTGCCTTTCATCCGCCCGTTTTGCAAGGAATCCAGTCCTGCCGGCGTAAAGACCTTTCCCTGCACGATATAGAACTGACTGCCGCTGCTGGCCTTTAGTGGATTATGATCGTCGCCTTCCCGGGCCGCGGCCAGCGCCCCTTTTTTATGGAACAGGGATGTGCGGAATTCCGCAGGGATGGTATAAGCTGGACCGCCATCCCCGAGCGGCGCTCCCGCCGCTGCCTGCCTGCTGTTGGGATCTCCGCTCTGGATCATAAAATTTTTGATGACGCGATGGAATAAGGCGCTGTCATAATAGCCTTTTCTCACCAACGCCAGAAAATTATCGCGGTGCAGCGGTGTAGAATCCGACAGACGCAATACAACCGTGCCCATGGTCGTGATCATTTCCACGTCCTTGCGGCGGTCGTTCTTTCGGATGCCGCTGGCAAGCCTCGGGTTGCAGGAACAGACAAGGAGGGTGAAAGCCAGCAATGACCCGGCTGTTACCGGGCTGTGCATGCGCCAGTTCGTCCTGGGGCTGTTCATCATATCGTTGGTTTTGGTTGTTATGGGGTGTCAGGGTCGCATCAGGCTCCGCAATTGTCGCGCGGTGAACGGCTATTGTTCCGGTTCCGCCACCGCTGCATCCGGAGCCCCGGTAAAGCCAGCCCGGTCGAAATACAGCAGGATATGATCCTTCATAAAATTTTCCTGCTCGGGCATCGCCATCACTGGTAACGCCTTCAGTTGTCTGAAATGCGGCCAGCCATCCTCGTCCACTCCTTCCAGCTCATAATAACCACTCTGTGCGAAAAGGGAACAAACGGCTATATGCATGAGGTCCTGTTTCTGCTCTTTGGTAAATTTCCTGTTCAGCTCACCCAGTTCCTGTACCCCGATGAGGAATAAAATAGCTTCCATGTCCGGCTTCTTGCCCCATCTTTCTATCATCTGCGCCTCCAGGGTCCACCACCGGCTCTGAAGGTCGTCTTTTGCTTGTTGCATGCGGCAAAGATAAGCCTTCATATAAATAAACAGCCCTCCCCGGCCGGGGAGGGCTGTTCACAGGCAAACGCCTGGCGGTTTGTCAATATCCAGTATTCTGAGTCAGCACTGCGCCTTTGTTCAGGTCGATGGCGGTCTGGGGCACCGGCAACAATCCTTTGCGGGTCGTTACATTCGAAAGTCCCGTGACCGGCTGACCGGCTCCGGTATTGTAGGCATTCAGATAGTTCTGTACGCGCTCCACCAGCGTTCCCGTCCTGACGAGGGTCATCCTCCTGTTCTCTTCCGCCACCAGTTCGCGGGCCCGTTCATCCAGTATGAAATCCAGCGTGATATCGCTGGCCTGCACCTGCCCGTGCGCAGGATAATCGGGATAAGCGCGCTGGCGCAATACATTGATGCTGGCAGCGGCATCCGGCAGATGCCCCTGTCTGAACTGAGCTTCCGCCATCAGCAGATAAGTCTCGCCCAGCCGCATCATCGGCTGATCCTTGAAGGTGCTGTACCCATTTACATCCGCGGGGTTGAAGTTGTTCCACTTGGTGGTATAGGGTGCGATATGCCATACCGTATCGCCATCCACAGCCGTGAGCTGCTGGCCGTATTTGGGCTTGGTCGGGTCGTTGAAACGAAGGATACGCCGGATGCTGTACTGCGAATTGCGCATGTCGTACTGGTCATAGAGATTGTACAGGATCCAGTTGCTGAGGCGGAACCGGCCGATGCCCCTGCCTCCAAGCGAATCGCAGATGACCATATTGGTGATACCCGCATAATAAGGCACCCACATACGGCGGTGCTGGTCTTCCGATGGGTTCACACCTGTGGTGGTGGCGCCTCCGGGCGTATTGACGTCTTCTTCGATGATCCAGATCGCTTCCTTATTGCCCTGGCTGCGGCGCTGGTTGCCTACGAGGAACATGTCGCTGTAATAATCCCCGGGCTGGGAAGTCTTTACGCCATAACGGGAAGTAATAAGCGAATAAGCGCCGCTGCTGATCACGGCATGACATGCCGCCTCCGCGAGGTCGGGCTTGTTCATGCGCAGATAAACTTCCGCCAGCAGTTGCTGGCACATGCCGCTACTGGGCCTGCCTTCTTTTCTCACAGCACCGGCCGTTGGAAGTACGCCTGTGGCCTCCGTCAGGTCCTTTACGATCTGTGCATTCACGCTGTCCACGGACGTGCGTACGAAATCCACTTTGACCCCTTTGATAGGGTCCAGCACCAGCGGCACCGGTCCCCAGAGCGTGGCCAGGAAATTATAGAGGTAAGCGCGGTAGAATTTGGCTTCGGCGCCGACATAGGCCTTGTTGGCGGCGCTGGTCCCAGTGACGGCGGGGTCCTGCGAGGCGGCGATGACCAGGTTGACATTGGTCATCGACTGATAGGCCGAGGTCCAGTAGTAGTTCGCCGAGAAATCGGTGGAGTTCATCGTCTCATTGTTCACATAGGGGAACATGGCGCTGGTGGTCTGTCCATTGATGACCATGTCGGTGCCGTTGTACATGGCGCCCAACAGACCCTGATCGTTGTCGGATGTGTACAGCGACCGCACCTTATTGAGTATGCCGGCTATATTGGCCTCGAAGCCCAGGCTATCGGCGAGGGTATTCTGCGGCGCATAATTGGACGTAAGGTTCTCATTCAGGAAGCTTTTCTTGCAGGCGCTGAACGTGACGACCAGCAGGAGAGGCAGCAGGAAGGCTGGCCGGATGAAGGCTACCAGGGCAGCAGGCCGGACGAAAGCGACCTGATTTTTATCGTGGTTATGAATATTCTGTTTCATATAATTTTTTTTGCGATCGTTTACTTTAAAGAGAAATTCAGACCCACTACGTAAGAGGCCACCAGCGGATAATTATTATAGGTGCCGAATGGCAGGGATTGATAGTTGGCTTCCGGGTCCCATCCGAGCCATGGCGTCCAGGTATGGATATTCCTGCCGCTCACGTATGCCGAAATATTCCCGAAGCCCCATTTGCTGGCCAGGGCCTGCGGCAGGTTATAGTTCAGCGTTATATCCTTTATGCGGGTGAAATTGGCCTTCGAAGGATATCCATAATTATAAGGGTTGGTGTAAGCAAGGGAAGGCCGGCTGTTGCTCTTGTTGGTCGCCGTCCAGTAACCCACGTCGGCCGGAAGATTGATGGCGCCCGACTGATCGGCGTTGTCATAGATCTGGTTCATCCTCATCTTGCCCTGCACGGTCTGTATAAAGATCCTTAAGGAAAGGTTTTGGTAGCTGAACGTATTCGTGATGCCTCCTGTCCAGCTCGGATTGGAATAGCCTACGATCGTGCGGTCGCCGGCTGCGGTGATGGTATGGTTCTTGTCCAGGTCCGCGAATTTGAGATAACCGGGCTTTGCGGTGGGGTCGGCGCTGGTGACGTCTTCTCCCTGCTGCCAGACGCCCTGTAGCTTATAGGTATAGATGGCGCCAAGGGATTTTCCGAGGAACCAGGAATTTCCGATATCGTCCTTGTTGTCGCCATACAGCTGGGTCAGCTTGTTCTTATAGGTAGAGAACACGATCGTCGTCTGCCAGGTAAAATCCCGGGTTTTCATATTCACCGTGTTCAGCGTGATATCGATGCCCTTGTTCTCCAGCTTGCCGATGTTCTGGAGTACGCTGGCGTAGCCGGTCATGCTTGGTAATTGCCGAGCCAGCAGAAGATTGCTGGTCTTTGTCTGATAGACTTCCACCGTTCCGGAGATCCTGCTGTTCAGCACCGCAAAGTCGACGCCGAGGTTGGTGCCCGTCGTACTCTCCCATTTCAGATTGGCATTTCCCAGATTGCTTGCGATCAGCCCGGTGGCGGTCTGGTTGTTATAAACGTACTGGGTTACGCTCTGGGTGGTCTGTGTCTGGAAAGGTGTGATGGCGGAATTACCCGTCGTGCCTTCGGATATTCTCAGCTTCAGCGAATTGACAAAGGACACATTGTTCATGAAGGCTTCTTTGTGGACATTCCATCCGAGCGCGACGGATGGGAAGGCCCCGTATTTATCCGTAAAGTTGCCAAAAGCCGAATAGCCGTCCCTGCGGATCGTGGCCGTCAGCAGGTATTTGCCGGCATAGGAATAGTTAAGCCTGCCCATCTGGGACAGCAGGGTGCTGGGCAATGGCAGGGAAGGGAAAGGCGTATTGTTGGTGGAAAAATTACTGGCCGTCGTCTGCGTGGTGGCGGCGCTGGTATTGTTGAATCCCAGTCCGTCATTGATAAAGCCTTTGGCCGTGATGCTGGAATTGAACGACTTCGTTTGCTGCGAGCTGTACAGGGCCGTCAGATCGAAATGGTGTTTTTTGATATCCCGGGTATAGCTCAGGATATTCTCGAGGATCCAGCTGGTGCTTTCTCCTGCGTAGACGGTGGCAGTTCCCTGATTGTCGTTGGCATTCCTGCCGGAATAGGTGTCGTAACGGCTTGGCAGATAGGTATAGCTGCCGTTCAGCCGGTACTTCAGGCCCGGGATGATTGCGGGGGTCACATCGATATAACCCGTACCCGTAAGGTTGTTGTTCCGGACGGTCGTGGGCTTATAAAGGCCGAGCAGGGGATTGGTGTAAAGCGTATTGCCGTACATGGGGAGGATGTCATAGGTGCCATCCGCGTTATAGGGTTGTCCATAAGGGCTCATCTGTCCCGTCAGGGTCAGGTCGGAATGACCGCCGTCGGTGTTGTTGTTGGTGTAGAACAGGCTGGTGCCCACCGCGAGCCAGTCGGTGAGGTTGGCATTCAGGTTGCTCCGGAGACTGACGCGGGTGTATTGATATCCTTTCAGCAGCCCTTTCTCTTTTGTATATTCTCCGTTCACGAAGTACTTGACATCCTTGCTGCCACCGGAAAAATTCAGGTTGTGCGACTGTATATATCCGGGCTGGGTCACCAGCTTTATCCAGTCGGTCGTCTTGCCCGCCCGGCGATTGGTGACTTCCGTAGCATTGACGACGGAGTCGCTGTTGATGTTGGTGTTGGTCCCACCGGTCTGCTGGTTCCAGACCACATTTTTTATCTTGAAGGCGGTGGCGTCCATCGGCTTTACCTCGTGCGCCATCGTTTCGGTGCCGGCAAAGCCATTGTAGCTGATGGTAGGCTTGCCCGTGTTGCCCCGGCGGGTGGTGATAAGGATAACGCCGCTGGATCCGCGGGTCCCGTAGATGGCGGTGGCGCTGGCGTCTTTCAGCACTTCGATGGATTCGATCGTGCTGGGGCTGATATCATTGGTCGTTCCTGGGAAGGGTACGCCATCGAGGATGATCAGGGGAGTCGTACTGGCCGTGATGGAATTAAGTCCTCTCACCTGCTGATTGGCCGAGCTGCCGGGGACGGAAGAGACCTGGGTGAGGGTATAGCCAGCCACCAATCCTTCGAGGGCCTGGAGTACGTTGGTGACTGGGATCTTCGAGAGCCTGTCTTTGGGGACGCTGGATACCGAGCCAGTGATATCCGATTTCTTCTGGGTGCCGTAACCCACTACGACTACATCGCTGAGGGACTGGGCCGTCGTGGCCAGCAGGATGTCCCCGTTGCCGGCCTCGCTGACGAGGATCTCGCGGGTCTCCATTCCAATGCCGGAAAAGACGAGGGCTTTGGCGCCGGCCGGGACGCTGATCCTGAATTTGCCGGCCTCGTCCGTCTGTGTGGCTATTTTTGAATTTCCTTTAACGGATACTGTGATACCGGGCAGAGGGCTGTTGTCCTGGCGGTTCCTGACGGCGCCCGAGATCGGAGTGCCTCCCTGGGCGCCCGGCGTGTTGCCACCCTGAGCAAACAATCCGTTACCACAGGCGAATAAAAAGAGCAGGTAAAGAAGCCTTTTCAGGCAGGTTGATTTCGTTCGCATGGCTAAGCTGTTTTGGTTGATTTGAAAATAAAAGTATTACAAACTCGGCCTGAAAACAAATATTTTATTTCACAAATAATTGATTTTCAATAAATTACGATCATTTTAATACGCTTCAACCCCAGTGGCGCCCTTTTGCCTTTTGCTTGATTTTCAACAAAAAAAACGGGCAACACAGCGTGTTGCCCGGAAAAACTGATACGTTTGATTACCGAGGGAAAAATTTTCAAATTAATTTGTCCCCTGGCTGGATGGAGGCCGATTCGTGCCGGATCGGGTGGTCGGCAGGGTCTGACCAGTGCCGGATCGGACGGTCGATGCTGCCTGATCTTTCGCCTTTATTTCCCGGTAATACGCCTGCAGGACATAGAATGCTTTTTTGCGCCGCCCCTTCCGGTCGATGAGGCCTTTGTTATTCCAGCCGTCCTGAAAGACGGGATTGTTGCGTCTTGGCGAACGGAAATCGGTAAGGATCCAGGGGGAGATGCCGGTGAAATTATCGGGCATCTTTTTGAGCATGGCGACCTGTTCCTTATAATACCAGGCCTGGAATTCCTCGCTCCAGATGGTGAGGCTGTCCGCGTGATACCCTCCAAGCGCTTCCGCACCTGTCTCGCTTATAAAAAGAGGTTTATCGTATTTCGTGGCCCAGACGGCGGTGCGGCAGCTTTCGGGTGTGCCGCCATACCAGCCGAGGTATTCGTTGAAGGCGACCAGATCCACATACTGTCCGAGAGGATCGTCGATGCTCCGGAGGTTGTTCTCCGAATAATAATTTACTTCGAGGGCAGCGGAGACGAGGCGAGTGGGGTCCAGCGAGCGGGCCGTCTCCAGCAGGGTATGCATAAAATTTGTGCGGGCCTCGCTGACGGGGGTTTCATTACCAACGGACCAGACAATGATGCTGGCCCTGTTCCGGTCAAGTCTGATCATTTCATCCAGTTGTGTCTTTGCTTTTTCCAGGACTTCCGTGCTGGTAAAGTCGATGGTCCAGTAGACGGGGATCTCCGACCATACCAGCAACCCCAGCGAATCGGCTACCCTGGCCATATGCTCGTTGTGCGGGTAATGCGCCAGGCGGACCATGTTGCAGCCAAGGTCCTTTGCCATGCCGAGCAACTCCAACGCGTCTCCCCGGCTATGGGCCCTTCTGCCTCCGGCGCCGATCTCTTCATGGATGGAAATGCCGCGGAGGAAGACCGGTTTCCCATTCAGCAATAATTTCTTCCCCTGCACGGCAATGGTGCGGAACCCGATCTTTTCTTCGACGCGATCGGTGCTGCCGGAGATGATAACCTTGTAACGGGCCGGATCTTCGGGTGACCATCGGCGAAAGGCCGGCAATACGAAATGAATTATCGCCATATTGTCCCTGACGGAGAAGCTTTGCTTAACCTTCAGCTCCGGGATTAAGATGGTGATATTTTCTCCGTCGGCGGCCCCGGCCAGCCGCACCCATCCCTGCACTTCATTGTCGGCAGGTTGCACGCTGCCGCCCGGGTCTTCTTTGCGGGCGGGTCTCAGCGCGATGGCATAATCGATGATCGCCGATGTGCGGGGCAATTCGATCAGCCGCACATCCCGTGTGATGCCGCCATAATTCCACCAGTCGGTATTCAGGGTAGGGATCTCGTCCGCATAGCGTTTGTTGTCCACTTTCACCACGAGGAAATTGCCGGCAGCCTTCAGCATGCTGTCGGGTACCTCAAAATTGAAGGGAGTGAAGCCGCCCTTGTGCATGCCCAGCTTTCTGCCGTTGAGGTAGACGTCCGCCCGGTAGTTGACCCCTCCGAAATAGAGGAATACCCGGGCGCCGGGATCTTTTTTTTGATAGTCGAAGGCTCTCTTATACCATACCGTGCCTTCATAATAGAGGAATTTCGGGTCCTGGGAATTCCAGTCGCCGGGTACCTGGAGACTATATTTGTCGGTATAACCGTGTTCTTTACGATCGCCTTTATTTTTGGGGCGGTCGCTGTTCCAGTAGGCTTCGGCATCGCTCTGCACCCTCTCTTTGTAGCGGTAATCATAGAACCCCGTTTCATACGGATCCACTATATACTGCCATTTCCCGTTGAGGCTCACCGATTGGCGGGAGGCCGGATTGGCGATCAGGGCCGGGTAGGCGTTGTGGGTCGCCTCTGCCGGTGAAGATGCCTCTGCCGGTAAGGTTCCCGTTGCCGGTAAGGATGCCGCTGCCGGTGAAGGTCCCGTTGCCCTTTCCTGTGCCATGATCGGGGAGGCGGATATCAGCAACAGCAGGACCAGGTTTGCGGACGGGAGCAGAATGGCGATGGGATTTGGCAGGAGCAGTCGTGCGTTCATCATTTGGTATTATTAATACATAAATAGGGACAAAGATATCGGGGTTTCTCCCTAACGAACAACAATTTTTTTCATAAAACTATGATTATTAATTATTTAGTAATTGAAGGCAATACGCTTTATCCCCGCCCGCGAATATTTTTCGCGCCTTGATAATCAATAAAAAACGAGGGTGAGGACAGTGGGAATGTGGAGAGGATAATACGCTTTACCGGAAGGGATTATTTTAAGAACTGCTACGCTATTTCTACGCGCGGCCCCGTGTATTATCTGATCACGAGTTTGCTCCAGCCTTTTTCTCCGGCATCGCGGAGCTCTTTTTTGCGCTCTTCCATCAGCTTCTTTACTTTTCCCGTATAGGACCAGCAGGTGCTCTGGCGGATGGACAGGATCTCGGAGAGTTTGTAGGAAGAGATCTTTCCTTTGGTGGAGTAGACCATATAGGCCATATAGAAGGCTTTGTTCAGCGGGATATGGGCGTTCTGGAAAATAGTATTGGTGGTGGCCGATTCTTCATAGGAGCATTTCGAGCAGCGGCGGCTGTAGGGAAGATGGCCGTTGAAAAAGGTCTCGTTGTCGCATTTCCGGCAGGTATATCCTTTATCCCATTTCAGGTCGGCGAGGAATTTGAAGCCAGCCTGATCGTCCGGATAGATACGGGCAAATTCCCCGAAGTCCATCTCGGCCGACATGACCCTGGCCTGGGTCACTTTTTTGATGTCCACCTGCAGGACCTTGTTGTCGCGGTCGAGGATCTCATTCATCCGGATGATCTCCTCGGCCTGGTGTTTCAGCAGATCGTTTACGGACAGCAGCTCTTCGTTCTGCTGCTCGATGACGGCCGATTTCTCGATCACTTCGCGGGTCCTTTCCGTCACCTGTTTTTCGAGCTCGGTGTTCAGATTGTCCTTCAGTTGCTGGTTGATCCGCATTTCTTCCATCATCCTTTGCTGGACGAGGTCCTTCTTCTTCCTCAGCCATTTTACTTTATCCCCGATGGCAAAGGACACGAATAACATCTCGGCAAGGAAGCTGAAGCTCAGGCTGTAAAAATTCAGCGGACCGAACGGGAAATTCTGCGTGGCCAGCGTCTTCAGCACCCGGATCAGAAATCCCAGCAGCAGGAAGGAATAACCCGCTACAAAGAACCTTGCCGGATAATATTTTTTACGGAGGATATACCAGCCGGCATAGAAGGCCACCAGCAGCGGCACGGCATCGATGAATTTATAGATGAACCATTCCTTGCTGACAAAGAGGCACAGCAGAAAGAAAATGGTGCGCAATGCCGCAACCGATAAAATGATCTTATTCAGCAGGGGCGCCCTTGTCCGCAGGGACAGGAACTCCCGGGTGAAGAGCAGGGAGAAGGCGCTGGCCGAATACAGGGCAACGCCGGATGCGATCTCATTCCAGGCTGGCGCGCCGGGCCAGAGGTATTGATAGGCAAATCCATTGGAGCTCATTTCAAAGACGCCGATGCTGAGATTGTACATGATATAGTACAGGTACTGCTTTTGCCTGAAGGCGAAGAACATGACGAGGTTGTACAGGCAGAAGACGAGGATCATCCCGTAGAAGATGCCGGAGAAGAAATATTCTTTCAGACCGTATTCGACGAACCAGGGGATGGGCTTCAGCACCACCATGATATTGGCAGGCTGGCTCGACTGGACGGAGAAATAATATACGCGTGAGGTCTGGGCCCGCGATCCCCCCGCGCCCGCGATCCCGTCTTGGGATCCGTTGGCGTCATCGTTCGTCGGCGACCCTGGTTTTTCTGCCGCGCCCATAATCCCATCCAGCGGGATGGTGAAATTCTTGTGATAATAAAGACGCTGCGCAAAGGGCTGGCCGGCGCCGTAGAGATATTCTTTGAAGGTGGCTGGCGTTACTGCGCTGCCCGCAACAGATCTTCCGGTCGGGGCATAGAAGGCGATATGGTCGATCGTCGGGTCGTAGAATTCGAGGATCCAGTTCTTTTGCCGCGTCTCGCCGGCCCCGACCCTTATCCGGTACCAATAGGTGCTTTTATAATGATAGTTTTTCGGTATGAATTCTCTGCCGGGCTGGAATTTTGCAAAATCGGGAGCACTGACCTCACTGATCGTATAGATATCCTGGGAGTCCTCGAAAGACTCTATTTCGCCATAAGAGAAGATATGCTGGTTGAAATGGTCGTCCAGCCGGACCTCTTTCTGGGCATGTGAGGAGATGGTCGCGGCGAGCAAGCAGACGACCACGCAGAACGGCAGCCCTTTTCCCGTGCCGGGGACCTGTTCTTTCTTTCGCTTGCTCCTGAGCCCTTTTGACATTTATCGGTCCGATTTTTTGGTGGCAAGATACATTGTTTTACCTGCGCCTTATCTTTGTAAAAATAAGAAGGCAATGGATTGGCAAAAGGATGAATTTACGATCAGTACGGATAGTCAGCGGCTGGACATTCCCTATATCCACGCCTGGCTTTCGGGGCGGTCATATTGGGCGGAGGGAATCCCAGTGGAGACGGTAAGGGCTTCGGTGGAAGGGTCCCTCTGCTTTGGCATTTATCATGGGGAGAAGCAGGTTGGTTTTTCGCGGGTCATTACGGATAAGGCTACTTTCGGATATCTTGCCGATGTTTTTATCGATGAAAATTACCGGAAAAGGGGGTTGTCCAAATGGATGATGGAGATCATTCTTGCCCACCCCGAACTACAGGGCTTCCGCCGGTGGATGCTGGCTACTCTCGACGCACATGGCCTCTATACACAATTTGGGTTCCTGCCCATCGAAGAACCGGACCGCCTCATGGCGAAGAATTCCCCGGACGTTTACCGGAAAAAGGATTGAGGCCGCAGGCCTTTCGGTCGCGCTGCGAGCCGATGATCGATGAATGGGCGATGCCGCCCCCATGAGGAGATGCCGACCCGCCGCTCGATTGTTCAGGGCCATACTCTTCGCGCCGATGATCGCTGCCCTAAATTTTTTCGAGGACCACCGCTGTGCCATAGGCCAGCACTTCCGTCACCCCGTTCATCACCTCGTTGGCATCGTAACGCATATTGATGACGGCATTGGCGCCTCTTTCGGCGGCATGCTGCCGCATATGCTGAAAAGCCTCTTCCCGCGTGGTCTCGCATAATTCTACATAGATGGAGATCCGGCCTCCCATAAAGGTCTGAAGGACGCCTGCGAAATTTCCGAATATGCTGCGCGAGCGGACGGTGATGCCGCGTACGACGCCCAGATTTTTGGTGACGCGGTAGCCTTCCATTGCGGTGCTGGTAGTGATCATTGCTGGATCGATCATAGTAAGGGTTTTGTATGAAATTAAGATTTTAAGTTCATTACCTTTGCCCAAATAAAAATTGAAATGTTACAGTTGGCATTTATCCGTCAGCATACGGAACTGGTGAAAGAAAGATTGGGCGTCAGGAATTTTAAGGAGACCGACCTCGTCGACACGATCGTCGCGCTTGACGACCGGCGCAGGAAGCTGCAGCTGGACTCCGAAACCACCCAGTCGAAGATAAATGCACATTCCAAAGTGATTGGTCCGTTGATGGCCAAAGGACAAAAGGAGGAGGCCGAAACCATAAAGGCGGAAGTAGCTGCGCTCAAAGCCAGCCTGAAGCCGATGGCGGAACAGCTCGCTGCCGTAGAAGAAGAATTGAACGAGACGCTGGTCCGGCTGCCCAATCTTCCGGCTGCCAGAGTACCCCGTGGAAAAACACCCGAGGATAATGTGACGATCCGCGAAGGAGGAAAAAAACCTGCACTTCCCGCCGGTGCCGTTCCTCACTGGGACCTGGCAAAAAAATATGAGCTCATCGACTTTGAGCTGGGCAATAAGATCACGGGCAGCGGCTTCCCCGTCTATACGGGCAGGGGCGCCAAACTGCAGCGTGCCCTCATCCAGTATTTCCTCGATTATAATACCGCTGCCGGCTACACGGAGTTCCAGCCTCCGCTGATGGTGAATGAATCTTCAGCTCGCGGCACGGGGCAACTTCCCGATAAGGAAGGACAGATGTATTTTGTGGGCGAGGATAAATTATACCTGATCCCCACGGCCGAAGTGCCCGTGACCAATATCTACCGCGATGAGATCGTGAAGGAAAGCCAGCTGCCGATCATGATGACGGCCTATACGCCCTGTTTCAGAAGGGAGGCAGGCAGCTATGGAAAGGATGTCCGCGGGCTCAACCGTCTTCATCAGTTCGATAAGGTAGAGGTGGTACAGCTGGTGCATCCCGACAAAAGCTATGACGTCCTCGAAGAGATGGTGGCGCATGTAGAAAAACTATTGCAGTCGCTGGACCTGCCCTATCGTATCCTGCTGCTGTGCGGAGGGGATATGGGCTTCACTTCTGCGCTCACCTACGATTTTGAAGTGTACAGCGCGGCGCAGGAAAAATGGCTCGAGGTCAGCTCGGTCAGTAATTTCGAAGCTTTCCAGACCAACCGGATGAAGATCCGCTTCAAGGATGACACCGGCGGCAAGACGCAGTTGGTTCATTCCCTGAACGGCAGCTCGCTCGCGCTGCCCCGCATCGTGGCCTGCCTGCTGGAGAATCACCAGACAGCGACTTCCATCGAGCTGCCGAAGGTGTTGCATGCTTATTTCGGGGCGGAAAGGATCTGATGTTTCCGATCATTGCGCTGAGGAATGACTTATCGGAGCAGCATTTACGTTTTCATCGACAAGAGAGATCCAGCGTGTCGCCTGCAAATTCTGGCTGCTAATTTTTTATCGTTTGTCACAAGCAAAATTATTTACTCAGCAGCTATGACCGGATCAGAAGGGGAGCAATTTGGCATTGCGAAGCATCTCGTTGATCTTTTTTACCTTCAAGGTCTTTTTTGCAGGAACAACGGTATGTGTAACCACTATTATGTCTGAGGTATCTAATCCAGGTTTTTTCCTGGCTTTACCCGATGTTGTTATATTTTTTTTCTTTGTCAGCGACATATATCAAATTTAATCAATTCTTTTTATAAAAAAAGCAAAATAAACAATTGTAGCATTGAGCTCAAAATTGACTTCTTCATAAAAGTCGGATGATCTGATAAAAGCAGTTATTTTAAAATCCCTGGAGAAATCCTTGTAATACATATTAAGTATACGCGTATACAATTTCGTACGTTCTTCCGTGCTTCCCGTAAAAACGAGTTTTATATCAGGGTATTGGGTTGTAAAATCTTTGGCTATCTGGACTACGGTTGCTAGCACCTTCACAATGTCCCCGTTGTTCGAATTTGCTGCATCATCTATCAGACCATCAGGCAACAAGTCACCAAAACTCAGACTATAAAGATTTTTGATACTTGTAGGTGTAAAATCCACTGCTTTTATAATCTTCTTTTTACCAATACTTGTAAAAATATATCGATCGGCCCGATGCCTGAATGGGTACGAAACTTGTGTCATAGGCGGGAGGTTTACAGCGATAAAGATACTAAAATAAATAGCTAATACTAAATAAATTAGTTATCAATTGCTGCCCTTTCTAATGACCTTGCTGAATGTTTTTACCCAGCCATAATTGCCTCAGCGAGAATATATGCAGCGTATACGCCAGCGGCACCAACACGCCTGGCAAAAAGATAAAAGGGAAATGTGCCACCAGTGTAGCGGCCGGTTCATTCATAAAATAACGGATGGGCGTCGGCATGGACAGCAACGCTATCGCCATGATATTAAACAGGAGCAGAAGGCCGGCGATGTTAAAGGCCAGGGCCAGGATCCGGGAGGAGCCGGACCATGAGCCGATACCTGCGTCAGTCAGCGGACCGACTCCTGCCTGTGAGCGAGTGGCATCCTCTCCGCCGGCAGACAGACCAGTTCCCGCACCGGGCTGCGAGCCGACAATACCTGCCCCCGCGCGCGGACCAGTTCCGCCGCGCAGCAATGACCGCGCGATATAATACCCGACGGGCAAGGCCAGGAGCCCGGTCAACACGTCGAAATTCCGGCCTTCGAATGTCATCTGCACGGGCAACTTCCCCGCCACGAAGCCCATCCACAGCAAAAGCTCAACGATGATCCTGAAAGATTGCATAAGCACCAGCCACTGTGCTGGCACCAGCCGGAGCAACGCTGTTCCAGTCTTTGAAAATGCGATGAATAAGATGACCGGCAGCGGAGCCAGGATAGCCAGACCGGGACGTGGCGGTAGTCTGCCGAAGTCGGCAAAGAAACCCTGCAACGCCAGCACCGATAACAGCGCGATCCATAGCAGCAGCACTCCGGCCGTCGTATAAAATATCTTCTGTTGGCGGCCTGCCGGCCAGTCCGTTTTCTTCAGGACCGCTTTCAGACCGGCAAGGATGAATGCTATGCAGATCAGGGTCAGAAAAGGCCAGAGTAAAATGGGGAGGATGGGATCGTTTTGCATCACCCCGAATTTACTTCATTTTACCGGTGCGGTAAGAATCTTCTCAACTCTTCTGCGGAAGTCTTCCGGTATTATGCTAATATAGTGGTTGACTTTGGGGCGGAGCTATTAAATAATATTTAAATAATCAACAATGGAAAAGAAATTACAGGGACAGACGGCGATCATTACCGGCGCCAGCAGCGGCATCGGCGCTGGAGTCGCCAAAGCATTAGCTGCGGCGGGCGCTGTCGTGATCGTGAATTATCCCGTGCCGGCTACAAAGGACGCCGCGGATAAAGTTCTGGAGGAGATCGTTGCCGCCGGTGGTCAGGGCATCAGCTACCAGTGCGATATCAGCAAGGAGCCTGAAGTTCAGAAGATGTTCGCCGACACGATCGCAAAATTCGGCACCGTGGATATTCTTGTAAATAATGCGGGCGTACAGAAGGATTCGCCATTTGAAGATATGACGCTTGACCAGTGGAACTTTGTTTTGGGTATCAACCTTACCGGACAATTTTTATGTTCCCGGGAAGCTATCCGGGAATTCCTGAGAAGAGGCGTCGATCCGGCTAAGTCCAGGGCCGCGGGAAAGATCATTCACATGAGCAGCGTCCATGAAGTTATCCCCTGGGCCGGGCACGCCAACTATGCATCCTCGAAAGGCGGGATCATGCTGCTGATGAAAAGCCTTGCGCAGGAATTTGCATGGAAGAAGATCCGCATCAACAGCATCTGTCCCGGCGCCATCCAGACGCCCATCAACAAACAGGCGTGGGGCACTCCCGAAGCGCTGAAGGAATTGCTGACCCTGATCCCTTACCAGCGGATCGGACAGCCGGAAGATATCGGCAACGTCGCGGTCTGGCTTTGCAGCGATGACAGCGATTATATCAATGGCACGTCCATCTTTGTGGATGGGGGCATGACCCTGTATCCGGGGTTTACAACCAACGGATAAAAAAATGGATTTTGTCAACTGATGGACAATACCCGGACGATAAGACGCAGTAATTAATATGCCCCACAGTAGGGAGGATATTGCGCTTACGGAACTTCGATGGGACATAAGGCGCCGACAGACCCCGAGGCATGGACGATCGTGGATGGCAAACTGTACCTGAACTATAACAAGGACATAAAGGTAAAATGGAGCAGCGACCGCAAGAACATGATCGATCAGGCGAATGAAATATGGCCAAAGATCAAAGACAAGGGTTAGCAGCAACGCGTTCAGTGGGTAGTGAGAAAAGCCGGGATCAGTCCCGGCTTTTCTGCATGAATTTCTGCACCCGGGGCCGGCAGCCCTTTAAACCTTGCCCCATCCCCGCGGTCCAACCCGCAAAATGCAGGCATGGAGTTTACCAATCAACTGAAAAATCAGCATTTACTCTGGCGGGCTGGGTTTGGGCCCATGGCGGAGGATCTGACCGCACTGACCGCCAGCTCCCAAAAATCTTTTACCAATGCCTTGTGGAAGGCATCGGCGAGATCCGTCGAGCCCATCATGGTAGCGGACAATGTCCTGAAAGGATTGGCAATGGGCGTTGGGGAGATAACGCAACGCAAGGACCTGTCGCCCGAGGAAAAAAGGCGGATCCGTCAGCAATCGCAACAGGATCTCAAAAGCCTCAACCTAGCATGGTTGGGGGAAATGGTGAATACAGACGCCCAGCTCAGGGAAAAAATGGCCCTGTTCTGGCATGGGCATTTTGCCTCGCGCAACCTGAATATCTATTATCAGCAGCTGTTGCTGGACACGATCCGGCAGGGCGCCCTTGGGAATTTCGGAGACCTGCTCCGAGGTGTATCGAAGAGCGCTGCCATGATCAATTTCCTCAATAACAACCAGAACAGAAAGGATCATCCCAATGAGAATTTTGCCCGGGAGGTCATGGAATTGTTTACGATCGGAAGGGGCAACTATACGGAGCATGACGTTAAGGAATCCGCCCGCGCCTTTACCGGCTGGGGCGCTACGCTGAGCGGGGAGTTCCAGTTCCGCAAAGGACAGCATGACGACGGGCAGAAAACGGTGCTGGGGAAGACGGGTAATTTAGATGGCGACGCGGTCCTGGATATTCTGCTGGAACAGCGGCAGACGGCCCTGTTCATTACCCGCAAGCTCTGGCGCTATCTGGTGAACGATGAGGTGGACGAAGCCCGTGTGGAATGGCTGGCCGGACGATTCTACCAGAGCAACTACGATATAAAAGGACTGTTGCTGGATATCTTCGACGGTGGATGGTTCTATGACAGCCGCAACATCGGTTCGCGGATCAAATCTCCGGTGGACCTGCTGGTAGGCATCCGCCGGCTCCTCCCCATGAAGATCGCCAATGAACAGGTACAACTGCTGATCCAGCGCCTGTTGGGACAGTTGTTGTTCTATCCTCCGAATGTAGCGGGCTGGCCGGGTGGCGCCAGTTGGATCGACAGCTCCAGCCTGATGTTCCGGCTGCGACTGCCAGAGCTGATCTATGCATCCGGGGAATTCCAGCAGCAGCCCAAGGACGATGATGACCAGATGATGGGAATGAAAGACCGGCCAATGGGAGAGGCGCAGAATGCGGCCGGCGTATCGGGGAATACGAGTTCCGGTGATGATCAGCCGGAAGGCGGAGATCGGAGCAGCAGAAGGTTTGGGGGTGGGAAATTCGGAAAAGGCCGCGGGGCCGAGGCTGGCGCACAGATGATCCGGGCGGAGATCGACTGGGCCCCTTATCTCAAAAGGTTCGATGGCGTATCCCGCGAGCAGTTGCCTGCGGCGGTCGGTGCTACCGTACTTCAGACAGCATCGGGCATCGGCGCGGACATGCTGAAAAAATATACGGATAATGATAGCCGTGAGGGCTTTATCAAAACCGCCACGATCAGGCTGATGAGTACGCCGGAATATCAGTTGTGCTGAACCGCGATCCGCGATAACGCCCGACCTGTATGAGGCGCACGATCCGCGACGGCGGGCGATGACGAATTCCGACCCGCATATGACGCCCGATCCGCGACGACGAATGATCCAGTTATCAATAGCATTAAACTTAAATACATGGTGATCAAGCGCAGAACATTCCTTCAGACAGGCTCTCTGGCCACGGCTTCCCTGCTGTTGCCCAGGTTCCTGAAGGCCTTCGAAAGGCCGGTCATCGTTCCGCCCGGCAACAAAGTAGTGGTGGTGCTGCAACTCAGCGGCGGCAACGACGGGCTGAACACGGTGATCCCTGTACGCAATGATATTTATTACCGGGAGCGGCCGCGGTTGGGCATCGATAAGGCGCATGCGGCGATGATCACGGATGAGGCCGGTCTCCATCCAGCCCTTACCGGTCTGAAAGGTTTGTATGACGACGGCAGCCTGGGCATCCTCAACAGTGTCGGCTACCCGAATCCGGACCGCAGTCATTTCCGGAGCATGGATATCTGGCAGACGGCCAGCGACAGCCGGGAATATATTCAGACGGGATGGCTGGGCCGCTATCTGGATGCGCAGTGCAACGGATGCGATCATCCCACCCAGGTCCTCGAGATCGATGATGTGGTGAGCCTGGCCCTGAAGGGCGAGAAGATCAGAGGGATGGCGCTGAAGGACCCCCGGAGACTGTACCAGATCAGCAACGACAAATATTTCCGCGATGTGGTAGCGGGTCATTTCAGTCAGGCCGGGCAGACGGGTGCGGCAACGCAGCCTGGCGCGCATGGTGCCGCAGCGGGCGTGGATGCGCAGGGAAAGGTGGCTACAGGCGGCTCCGTCGACTATCTCTACAAGACGATGGCCGAGACCCTGTCCGGCGCGGATTATATATTCGAACAGAGTAAGCTCCGGCCTTCCACGGCGGCTTATCCCAATACGGAGATCGGGAAGAACCTGCATACCATTGCCTCGCTGATCTTATCCGATATCAATACCCGTGTTTATTACCTGTCCCTCGGCAGCTTCGACACCCATGTGAACCAGGCTGCCCAGCAGCAACGGCTTTTTTCGGAAATGAACGATGCGATCGTCGCTTTTGTAGCCGACCTGAAGGCCAGCCACCGGTTTGACGATACGCTGCTGCTCACATTCTCCGAATTTGGCAGGAGGGTGGGGCAGAACGCCAGCGGCGGCACCGACCATGGGACGGCCAATACCATGTTCATGGTCAGTGGTGGCTTGCGCCAGAAGGGGCTGATAAATGGATTGCCGGATCTTAACGACCTGTCGGAAGGAGATCTGAAATACCAGGTCGATTTTAAGGACGTCTATGCTACGGTGCTGAAAAAATGGCTTGGAGCAGATGACAGAAGCATCTTAGGCAGGCAATCATCCTACCTGGGCTTTATCTGACGGTGCGCCGCCATGAAGGCCCGCACAGTCGTATAACCGGCCGGGCCCCTCTCCACAATCTGTCCATGGGATTCTACCAGCCTTGTTTGGCTATTCCGGCCTTGATGGCTGCCAGTGCTTTCTCTTCGCCGAGCAGCGTGGTCAATTTATTGCCTTTGCCGTCATTTCCCTGTGCCATATAGGCGCCTTTTGCAGTCTTGGTGATCACTGCATCTTTCATGGGAACATTTTTCTCTTTCGTCTTTACGTTGTAGGCTGTAAGTGTTACAGTTGACATATTTGATAAATTTAATGCCTGCCTGGGCAGATCCGGTTAGTATAAAAAAGGCAGAAACGCTGTAATATTAGTGATTTTGCCCGATTTTGCTTTAAAAAGTTTTACAAAGGGCGTGCCATCCCGGCGATCCCGCCCGTCTTTCACACAATCTTTACCGCACATTCCCATCCGCCGTGCCCGATCCTAAACATCCAGTTTTGCGTATTTCGCGTGCGACTCGATGAAATCCCGTCTCGGGGCCACTTCATCTCCCATCAGCATGCTGAAGATCAGATCGGCTTCCGCGGCGCTCTCGATGGTCACCTGCTTCAGGGTCCGGGTATCCGGGTTCATCGTAGTCTCCCACAGCTGGTCGGAGTTCATTTCTCCCAGCCCTTTATAGCGCTGTACCGTTACGCTGTCATCTTTGCCACCGCCGAGCTTTTCTACCCAGAGCTTCCGCTGCACCTCGTTCCAGGCATAGGACTGTTCCTTTCCTTTTTTCACCAGATACAACGGCGGCTGGGCGATATATACATATCCCTGTTCGACCAGCTCCTTCATATAGCGGTAGATAAACGTCAGGATCAGCGTGGCGATATGGCTGCCATCCACATCGGCATCGGTCATGATGATCAGCTTGTGATAGCGGAGCTTGGCCAGGTTCAGCGCCTTGGGATCATCCACCGTTCCTACCGTCACGCCCAGGGCCGTGTACATATTGCGGATTTCCTCGTTCTCGTAGATCTTATGTTCCATCGCCTTTTCCACGTTGAGGATCTTACCCCTCAGCGGCAGGATGGCCTGGAAGCTCCGGTCGCGGCCTTGTTTGGCCGTTCCACCTGCCGAATCCCCTTCCACCAGGTACAATTCGCAGCGTTCGGGATCGCGTTCGGAGCAATCGGCCAGTTTGCCTGGAAGACCGCCTCCGCTGAGGACGCTCTTGCGCTGTACCAGCTCCCTTGCTTTTTTAGCGGCGGCGCGGGCCTGTGCGGCGAGGATCACCTTCTGGATGATATTCTTGGCCTCCCGGGGATTTTCCTCAAGGAATTCATTCAGCGCTTTCGATACCGTCGAATCCACTACCCCGCTCACCTCATTATTCCCCAGTTTGGTCTTGGTCTGTCCTTCGAACTGGGGTTCCGGCACTTTTACCGAAATGATGGTACTCAGTCCTTCCCGGAAGTCGTCGCCTTCGATCTCGACCTTGGCCCTTTCGAAAAGGCCCTGCTTGTCCCCGTAGGATTTGAATACACGGGTAAGGGCGCGGCGGAAGCCGGCCACATGGGTACCCCCCTCTATCGTATTGATATTGTTGACATAGGAATAGATATGCTCGCTGTAGCTGTCATTATAGGTCAGCGCCACTTCAACGGCCACATTGGTTACTTCGTCCCGGCCTTCTACAAAGATGACCTTGGGGATGAGCGGGCTGCGCCCCGCATTCTTATCCAGTAATTCTACAAATTCGACGATCCCGCCCTCGCTGAAGAAGGTCCTGGAATAAGTGGTCCCATCCTCTTCGTTTTTTTCGCGCAGGTCGTTCAGGACAATACGGACACCCCTGTTGAGGAAGGAAAGCTCGCGGAGACGGCCTTCCAGAATATCCTTGACATAGACGGTTACGATAAAGATACTGTCATCGGGCCAGAAATGAATGGTGGTGCCCGTGACATCGCTGACACCTATTTCTTTTACCGGGGCCTGTGGGACGCCTATCTTATAATTCTGCTGGAATATTTTTCCTTCTCTTCTCACCGTCGCCTGCAGATCGCTACTCAGCGCATTCACGCAGCTTACGCCCACGCCATGGAGCCCGCCGGAGACCTTGTAGGTGTTCTTGTCGAATTTACCCCCCGCATGCAGGACGGTCATCACCACCTCCAGCGCGCTCTTTTTTTCTTTGGACATGATGCCGGTGGGGATACCGCGCCCATCGTCCTCGACACTTACCGAATTGTCTTCGTAAATAGTGACGATGATATTCTTGCAATAACCGGCCAGTGCTTCGTCGATAGAGTTATCTACCACCTCATAGACAAGGTGGTGGAGCCCTTTCGTGCCGATATCCCCGATGTACATGGCAGGACGTTTACGTACAGCTTCCAGACCCTCCAAAACCTGAATACTATCTGCTCCATATCCATTGCTCGCGGGGGTCAGGACTTCCTGTGTTTGATCACTCATATTTTAGGTGGGAATCTTGGTGTTAACAATAAATTAATAAGGTCTGCAAATGTACGAAGAATAAGGGGTTCTACCGTCTTTAATATCCCCAAATTGTGCTCTTTCCGGGGGGTAAAAAACGCGATGTTTTCCATCGCCGGAAAGGGTTGTTTCCGTCCCGGATTCCATCAGACCGTTCCGTCACTGTTTTGTCAAAATTCCGGCTCATTTGCGGCCAGGGCCGGGAAAGCGGTATTATCTGGGATTTCAACCGTAAATTTGCCGCTCATGCACCAACCCCAGGACATATTGATGATGGCGTACAAGCAGCCAATGATGCAGGAACAGCTCGTGCTCCTGCAGGAAAAGGAGCGCCAGATCCCGGGTTCCGTGCAGTACAACATCAAGCGATATGACAAGGACCCCCGCTGGAGCATCGAGGATACGGGGATGATGGTCTATCATTACAAACGGGATGATCCGGGGCAGAACTATCTGGAGCTGCGTTTCTGCATGGCTGGGAACACCTGGTGCCGTCAGAAGGATGTAGAATGCAATTCCTGCAAACTGAATGCTTCCCCGACTTGCCGGGAAAAGGTCGATACCGTGGACATCCTCAGCTTCCGCTTCCTCGCCGTCCATCTTTCCCAGTTCGCCAGGCCCAATAAGCTGGACAGCAAGATCACCGATGACATCCTGGATTTCAGACATCCTTCTTCTTTTTCAAAGATCCTCAGCCTTTGCGGAAGGACGCGGATGCTTCTCGAGACGCTTCTTAACCATAGTTTTACCGATAGCCTCGAAAATATTTTTATCAATGCACAGAGCCAGATGCTGCTCCTGTACAGCCTCGAATGCATGCTCGGTGAGAAAGAGGTAGAAGGCTTCCAGTGCAAGTTCCTGGCCAACGAGGCCGACCGCGAAAAGATCGTCAGGGCCCGGGAAGTGCTGCTGCAGCACATCGGCGAACCCCTGACCATCAAAGAGCTCAGCCGCAAGGTCGCCATCAATGAGTGCTATCTGAAGAAGGGCTTCAAGGAAATGTTCGGAGCCACAATTTTCGATTTTTACCAGGGCCAGCGCATGGAACATGCCCGTTACCTGCTCTATGAAAAAGGATTGAGCGTGACGGAAGTCTCGGTCATGCTCGGCTACTCCTCCATCTCTCATTTTTCCACCGCCTTTAAGAAACACACCGGCCTCAAGCCTTGCGAATTGCTGTTGCATTAACCGGACACCCTGCATATCAAAACCGGACAGTTCGATCCTCAGGCGAGAACTTAAGTAATTGATTGATAATCATCTGCCTTTCTGGCATTTTTTTGGGTCACCCATCCCCATAAACCCACCACCATGCTGAAAAATTATATCAGGCTCGCCTGGCGCAATCTGATGAAGAACAAGTTCTTCTCCTTTGTCAATATTTTCGGTCTCTCGGCCGGCCTGGCCTGCTGCATGCTCATTAGTCTGTACCTTAATTATGAGACCAGCTATGACAGCTATCATAAGCATATAAATGACCTGTACCAGGTGGGTACTACGTTTATCCGTAACGGGGAGAAAGACCAGCATACGGGCCGTACGCCTGCTCCGATGGCCCAGACCCTGAAAAAGGAATTCCCGGAAGTGGAGGAGTCGGCGAGAATGCTCGGGCTGATCGGTGAAGACAAAACGCTGATGCAGTATATCCCCGACAGCAGCGGAAAGAAATCCTTTCTGGAAAATAAGGGGGCCCTGGCCGATCCCGCTTTTTTTAAGATCTTCACCTATGACTTTACGGAAGGGTCTCCCGCCCATTCTCTGGAGAACCCCTTTTCCATTGTGATCTCCACCGAAATAGCGCAGAAATTCTTCGGTGATCAGCCCGCCCTGAACAAGGTGATCCATGTGGTCAGCACCAATAATGGGTCATTCGATTATACGGTCACCGGCGTATTCAGACCGTTTAAGATTTCTTCGCATATTGACACCCGTTTCTTCATGACCTTCAAGGGTGGCGACCTCGATAAGTATATCCAGCGGAACCCGATGAACTTCGCGATCAACAATATGTTCTACAGCTATCTTAAACTGAGGCCCGGCGCCAGCGCCGCACAGCTCGAGGCCAAGCTGCCGGAATTCATGAAGAAATATGCGACTGCGGACCTGAAAGCGAGAGGTTTTGACAAAAGACAATTCCTCGTGCCCGTGAAGGACATCCACCTGACCAGGCTGGTCGACGATGATGTGACGCCTCCCGCCAGCCGCACCTATTTATATATCCTGGCTTCTATCGCCGTGTTTACGCTGTTGATCGCCTGTATAAATTTTATGAACCTTTCCACGGCCCGCTCGTCAAAGCGATCTACGGAAGTAGGCATCCGGAAAGTGCTGGGCGCCGAGAAGAACGGGCTGGTCCGGCATTTCCTTGGTGAATCGCTGATCATGACCATGCTGGCCTTTATGCTGGCCATCGGGATCACGGTGCTGCTCCTGCCCTTGTTCGATCAGCTGTCGGGCAAGGATATCACCCTGTCCTGGTCCGGGGACTGGAAATTATTTTCGGGTTTTCTGGTGATGGCTGTGATAACGGGTCTGATCGCGGGCAGCTATCCGGCTTTTTACCTTTCCTCCTTCAATCCGGTAAAGGTACTGAAGGGCAAGCTGAGCAATTCGCTGGCGGTAGTATCCATCCGCCGTGGACTGGTCGTATTTCAGTTCATGATCTCGGTCGTGCTCATCATCGCCACCGTGGTCATTGCGCGGCAGATGCATTATCTGCGCACCACGGACATGGGATTCGAAAAGGACCAGCAGCTGGTCGTCAAGCTGCGCAGCCACGATGCCAAGTCACTGTACCATTCCCTGAAGGCGGAATTGAAAAATAATAATCAGGTGTTGTCTGTTGGCGCCACGATGTATTATCCGGGCATCCACAACTCCAGCGATAATGAATATTACCGCGAAGGGCAGTCGATAAAGGAGGCCAGCCTGACCAAACAGAATTATGTGGACGAGGACCTTATGAAGACGCTTGGCATAGAGCCGGTCGCAGGCCGCCTGTTCTCCGTCGATTTCCCGGCCGATACCGCCGGGCCGGTGAATCGTATGATCCTGAATGAGACGGCTGTAAGAACGCTGGGGTTTGCCTCGGCGCAGGATGCCATCGGCAAAAAGATCTTTTCGGAATGGCAGGGTGTCGCTCATCCAGGAGAGGTCATCGGGGTCGTGAAGGATTTTCATTTTGAGGACCTGCATGTACCCGTCACGCCTTATGCCTTTGGAAGGGTTACGGAGCGGGAAGGATTCGAATATCTGATCGTACATGCGAGGGCGGGTAATATCGGCCAGGTGGTCAAGGCGGCACAGACTGCCTGGAAAAAATTCGATCCGAACGAGCCTTTCGAATACAATTTCCTCGACGATCAGTTCCAGAAGAATTACGAAGCGGATAACCGGCTGGCGGGTATCGTGGGTTATTTCACCGTGATCGCCATCCTGATCTCCTGTCTCGGCCTGTTCGGTCTGGCCGCCTTCAGCGCGGAACAACGCACCAAGGAGATCGGCGTACGCAAGGTGCTGGGCGCCAGCGTGAACACGATCGTATCGCTGCTGTCCGTCGATTTTCTGAAGCTGATCCTGGTGTCCGTGGTGATCGCCTCGCCGATAGCGTGGTGGGTCATGAATAAATGGTTGCAGGGATTTGCGTACCGTCAGCCGCTGGACTGGATGATCTTCGTTTATACGGCGCTGATAGCGGTGCTCATCGGGATCTTTACGATCGGCTTCCAGTCCGTAAAGGCGGCGCTGGCCAACCCCGTGAAGAGCCTGAGATCGGAGTGAACCGCCTGCATCGCTGGCGCCGGGTCCGGGCTCATGGCGTCAGCTCGGCCATTACCCCATTTCCTCCAGGCTCCCCTTCACCGCGAGGATCGTCGCGTCGAGGTCTTCCTTTGTCAGCGCGTTGTTGAGGAACCAGCTCTCAAAGGCCGAGGGCGGCAGGTAGACGCCCCGGCGCAGCATGGCGTGGAAGAATTTCGGGAAGCGGGCATTATCGGCGGCCGCGGCCGTGTCAAAGTCGGTGACGGGGTGATCGCTGAAATGCAGGCTGATCATGGAACCCAGTTGGTTGACCTGGAAGGGCTGCCCCCAGGCCCGTAAAACTTTTTCCAGACCATCCTTCAGATAGATCGTCTTTTCTTCCAGGTCTTTATAGATGGATGGATTGTCCTTCAGCTCCTTCAGCAGGGTATATCCCGCAATCATGGCAATGGGATTGCCGCTCAGGGTGCCGGCCTGGTATACATTCCCCAGCGGGGCGATATGCTGCATGATCTCTTTTTTCCCACCGAATGCGCCGACGGGCATGCCCCCGCCGATCACTTTTCCATACGTGAGCAGGTCGGCCCGGATCCCCAATCTTTCCTGAGCGCCGCCGGGCGCCAGGCGGAACCCCGTCATCACTTCATCCAGGACAAAGACGATGCCTTCGATGTCGCAGAGCGACCGCAACCCTTCGAGGAACCCAGCCGCCGGCAGGATGCATCCCATATTTCCCGCGACAGGCTCTATGATGATGGCGGCGATCTCACCCTTATGGGCAACCGTCAATTTCCTTACCGCTTCGAGATCGTTGTAGGCAGCCGTCAGCGTATCCTGTGCGACGCCCGGCGTCACCCCCGGTACGGTCTGGATATTGAAGGTAGCCACCCCGCTGCCCGCCTTTACGAGGAAGGGGTCGGCATGCCCATGATAATGGCCTTCGAATTTGATGATCTTGTTACGGCCGGTATATCCTCTGGCCAGACGGATGGCGCTCATACAGGCTTCCGTACCGCTGCTGACCATTCTGATCAGCTCTACATTCGGCGCCATGCTGACGATGAGCTCGGCCATTTCCACTTCCAGTTCCGTCGGGGCGCCATAAGAAGTGGAATAAGCCGCATATTCCTGGATGGCTTTTACCACGGGCCCCCAGGCATGGCCCAGGATCATCGGGCCCCAGGAGGCGATATAATCGATATAGCGGTTGCCATCGGCATCGTAGAGATATGCTCCCTGCGCCTTCTTTATGAATAACGGGGTACCCCCCACGCTTTTGAATGCGCGAACGGGCGAGTTCACGCCTCCGGGGATGCTCCTCTGCGCTCTTTCGAACAGTTGCTGGCTTTTTTCGTACATGCTGGTTATTTTTTGGTAGCCCTGCGGCGGTTGTAGGTTTTGGCGGCGCCCGGCAAGATCTTCGCCGGTCGCGCGGTGATCTGTCCTGGCTGGCTGGCCTTAATGGTTCAACAATTTCGCCGCGTCTTTTGCGAAATAGGTGGCGATAAGGTCGGCGCCGGCTCTTTTGATGGACGTCAGGGTCTCGAGGATGGCTTTTTCCTCGTTGATCCAGCCCATTTTTGCGGCGGCTTTGATCATCGCATACTCGCCGCTGATATTATAGGCGCTCACGGGTACCCGTACTGCATTTTTTACTTCGCGGATAATATCGAGATAGGGCAGCGCGGGCTTGACCATAACGATATCCGCTCCTTCCTCCACGTCCATCAGCGCTTCCTTCACGGCTTCGAGACGATTTGCATAGTCCATCTGGTAGGTCTTCTTGTCCCCGAAACCCGGGGCCGAGTCGAGCGCGTCGCGGAAAGGTCCGTAGAAGCAGGACGCATATTTGGCGCTGTAGGCCATGATGCCGGTCTTTGTAAAATTATTTTCTTCCAGCGCGCTGCGGATCGCGCCGATACGTCCGTCCATCATATCGCTGGGGGCTACAAAGTCCGCGCCGGCACGAACATGGCTCAGGCTCATCGTGATCAGCGCTTCGACGGTGGGGTCATTGACGATCTCTCCATTTTCCACGATCCCGTCATGGCCATAGATGGAATAGGGGTCGAGGGCCACGTCCGTCATGACGATCATTTCCGGAACGGCCTCTTTGATGGCCCGGACGCTTCTCTGCATCAGCCCGTCGGGGTTCCAGGCTTCTTTACCCGTATTGTCTTTCAGCTCATCGGCGCATTTGATAAAGAGCAGGACGCACCTGATGCCGAGGCTCCACAGTTCTTTCACCTCGTTCACGGTGAGGTCCGTGCTCCGGCGGAAATAGCCGGGCATGGAGGCGATCTCCACCTCCACCTGCCGCCCTTCGTCTATAAAGAGCGGAACGATAAAGTCGTTCGGGGTCAGTGCGGTCTCCGCCACCATCGACCGGATGGAGGGTGACTGGCGTAAGATGCGGTTGCGTCGTTGTAAGTGCATATGGTTAAAGATATATGTATTTATGTCAATGCCGCCACGGTAAGGGCGCGGCGGGGCGCATGATCATTCCACGATCCACTCTCTCGGGTGAAGGCAGGCGTCCAGCAGATCAGCCTCCGGCGTCCCGGGTGCGGGCTGATAATTATAACCCCAGCGGGCCCTTGGTGGAAGGCTCATCAGGATGCTCTCCGTGCGGCCCTTTGTCTTCAGTCCGAACAGCGTGCCGCGGTCGTGGATCAGATTGAACTCGACATACCGTCCGCGGCGGATCTCCTGCCATTCCTTCTCCCGCTCGCCCCAGGGACTGTCCTTTCTTTTCGTGGCGATGGGAATATAAGCCGGCAGAAATGCGTTGCCGTTTGCCTGCTGGAAGGCGAATAGTTCATCGGCATCCGCGGGCCGGGCCGGTCGCAGGTAATCATAAAAAACCCCGCCGATGCCACGCATTTCATTGTTCCGGTGCCGGTTGACAAAATATTCATCGCAGCCTTTTTTGTATGCCGGGTACCGTTCTTTTCCAAAGGGGTCCATGGCATCCTTCCAGGTCCGGTGAAAATGGCGGGCATCCTCTCCGAAGATATAATAGGGAGTGAGGTCGCAGCCTCCGCCGAACCAGCGGTCGGTCACCTTTCCCTGCCCGTCATACAGTTCGAAATAACGCCAGTTTGCATGCACAGTGGGGACGTATGGGTTCAGGGGATGGATCACCAGCGAAAGTCCGGAGGCAAACCAGCTGCTGCCTTCGATCTTTAATTGCGCGCGCATGGGGTCGGTCACCTTTCCCCAGACTACCGATGTATTCACGCCGCCTTTCTCAAATACATTTCCTTCCGCGATCACTTTGGTCAGGCCGCCCCCACCACCCTCTCTCTCCCATTCATCATCCGCGAAACGGGCCTTGCCGTCCAGCTCCTCCAGCGTCTGGCAGATCTGGTCCTGCAGGTCATACAGATGACCGATCCATTTATCCCTGAACGCGTGTGTATCTTTTTTATAAAGCATTCTTGGTCGGTTGATAGCTCTTCACCGCCTCCACAAATGCCCTGGCGTGGTCCACCGGAACATCCGGCAGGATGCCGTGGCCGAGGTTGGCGATATGACGATGGCCACCGAAGGCATCGAGCATGCTGTGTACTTCTTTTTTTATCGTATCGACGGGTGACAACAATTTAGCCGGATCGAAATTGCCCTGGAGAATGACGGCAGGACCAGCCAGTTGTCTTGCCATTTCAGGACGGATACACCAGTCGATACCCAGACCATGGGCACCGGTGGCGGCCATCTCTTTCAGCGAATGCCAGGCGCCTTTGGCAAAGACGATCGTCAGCACTTCGTCTTTCAGCGCGGCCACGATCTGACGGATATAATACAGGGACAGGGTTTCGAAATCATCCGGCCCCAGCAGCCCGCCCCAGGAATCGAAGATCTGCACCACATCGGCCCCGGCCCTGGCCTGTCCTTTCAGATAGGCGATGGTCGTGTCGGTGATCATCTGCAGCAGACGATGTGCGGTCGCGGGCTGGGTATAACAGAATGCCTTGGCCTCATCGAATGTCTTCGAGCCCTTGCCCTGCACCATATAGCAGAGCAGGGTCCAGGGCGCGCCGGCAAAGCCGATCAGCGGCACCCGTCCGCCGAGGTTCTTTTTGGTCAGACTCAGCGCATCGAAGACATAGCCCAGTCTCTCGGTCACATCGGGTATGCATAGTTTGCCGAGATCGCCTGCGCGTTTGACGGGGTCCGGCAGAAAAGGCCCTTTGCCCTCGACCATCTGCACTTCCATGCCCATGGCCTGGGGAACTACCAGGATATCAGAGAAGATGATCGCTGCGTCTACCCCTACTTGTTCCACCGGCTGGATCGTGATCTCGGCCGACAGTTCGGGGGTCTGACAACGTTCGAAGAAAGAATATTTTTCTTTCAGCTTCATATAGTCGGGGAGGTAACGCCCCGCCTGCCGCATCATCCAGACCGGCGGTCTCTCGGTCTGCTCTCCTCTTAAGGTCCTCAATAAAAGATCGTTCTTCAGTATGCTCATAAATTTTTTTGCTCCGATGATGGCTGGTTATGCTGAAAATATTCAATGGCCTGCAATACGAGGGCTTCCTTATCGGGTGATCCGCTGACGATCACGTTATTCTCCGGATACTGGCGGATGGCCTCCGCCGTGGTCTGGCCGATGGCAAACGACAGGGTTCCGGCGGGAAGGGTATTGTCCGAAAAAAAGCTGTGTACGGCGCTGGGGCTGAAAAAAATAACGGCTCCATAGTCCGTGCCGACCTTGTGCGGGGTCTGGGTGGTATGATAGACCACGATCTCCTCTACGCGCAGACCCGCTTGTCTGAGCCGGTCAGGCAATTCATCCCTGCGCTGATCCCCGCAGAAGAAGGACAGCTCTCCGACGGCTGGATCGCCAAGGATCGTATCGGCCAGTTCCCGCGCGGAGCCGGCTGTGCCTGCGATGCGGTCTCCCCCGAAATATTCAGCGGCCAGCCTCCGGGTCGCCGATCCGATACAGAAGATCTTCCAGCGGACCTCCGGACCGTTCCCAACTTTCCGCGCATCCTGAACTTTGTCGCCCGACGCGGCATAACCCTTCTGCGCAACTGCTGCCGGATCTTTCGATGCGGCTTCAAGCCCCGTTCCTTTCAGCGCGCCGGCCACCGCCTCCACGGCATTCATACTGGTGAATGCCGCCACGATGGGCTTGCCGGAAAGCTCCATGATCCGCGCACCCGTCTCTTCATCCACCATTGCCTGCGTGTCTATAAAGGACAGGGATTCCAGGATGATCCCCAGACTGGCTGCCCGTTCCACCAGGGCTGCGTCCACGGGCCTCGTACATAATATGCGTGTCTTATTTTCGTTCATGTATCTCCGTTACCGATCCGTGTGGTTTCATTTCCAGGCCCCGGGGCGATCCGCGCAGTGTTCCGTTCATTTCTCCACGACGCTCAGGCTGTCGAGTATTTCCTGTCCTCCGCGCTCCAGCAAACCGGCTGCGGCATCACGGCCGATATGATCGGCCATATCGACAGGAATGATCTTTTCGATCTCCACCTTTTTTTTACCATCGGGTGATAAAATATTCCCGGAAAAATATACTTCATCGTCTTCTATTTCCGCCAGAGCGCTGATCGGGGTGGAGCAACCACCCAGCAGGCCCCGCAAAAATTCTCTTTCGATCTTTGTACAGAGGGCGGTGTTCTCATCGTTCAGCGGCTGGCATCCGGTCCAGGCCTCTTCATCTTCTTCTCTGCACATGATCATGATGGCGCCCTGTGCCGGGGCCGGCAGCATCCAGTCGAGCACGATGCTGTTTGCGGGACGCAGACCGATACGTTCCAGACCAGCCAGCGCGAAGATCGCCGCATCCCAGTTCTCTTCACTAAGCTTCCTCAGCCGGGTATTGACATTCCCCCGGAGATTGTGGATGGCATGCTGTGGATATTTGTGCAGCCACTGTGCCTTTCGGCGTGTACTGCTGGTCGCGATATGAGCGGTATGATCTTTCTGTCCGAGGAAATCCCTGTCCTTTTTCAGTACAAGCAGGTCCTGTACGGGACCTCTTTTCAGGACCGCGGCCTGTATCAGCCCCTGCGGAAGCTGCGTTGGAACGTCTTTCATCGAGTGGACGGCAAGATCGATGGTATGATTCAGCAAGGCGATGTCGAGGCTTTTGGTGAAGATGCCCTGCACTCCCATTTCGTATAAGGGCGTTTTCAGATCGAGGTCACCTTCACTTTTGATATATACCAGCTCGGCTGTAACGCCCCGCTGCCCCAGCAGGTCTTTTACCTGCGTTGCCTGCCAGACGGCCAGTTGGCTTTCTCTTGTGCCTATCCTGATCAGTTTTTGCATAAGGAAATTAATTGTTGTCCGGAGCGATATACTCGTTGATCGCCTGGATATAATGGCAACCGCCCTGGTTATGCTGGCGCATTCTGGTAGCCATTCCGTTGATCACGCGCTGGATCTGCGCATCTGTATCGGCCCTTGAAGGGAAGGATTCCCCAGAAACCCGCATAAATACGGGACAGGTATGTAATTCTTTCAATTTTGTTTTTGCGGCCCTCAGCACGTACACATGTCTGCGCATCTCATACCATTCGAGGAACTCCGTGATATATCCCGCGATAATGGCCCGGGCCATCGGCACTTCCGCCTCTCTTTTCTGCAGGGTCTCGTCTTTCAGCCTTGATAATTCATCCACGTTCACCAGCGTGATATTGGGCAGCAGCCCAGCTCCGGCCTCTACATTGCAGGGGATCGACAGGTCGATGATGAGTTTGTCCCCCTTGTTCGCGATATGTGAACGCAGGAGCGTCGGTTGCTCCGCATTGGTAGCGACCAGGATGATGTCCGCAGTCCCGGCGTGAAAAGCCAGCTCTTCTATCGGGGCGGAATAAACGCCCACTTCTCCGGCCAGCTCCGAAGCCCTTTCTTCCGTACGGTTGATCAGCGTGATATTATTGGTCCCCAGATAATCCACCAGGTTCCGGCAGGTGTTCCGGCCGATCTTGCCGGTGCCGACCAGCAGGATCTTCTTACCTGAAATATCTTTTATTTTTTCTTTGATGTATTGAACGGCCGTGAAGGAGACGGACACCGTACCGCCGCTGAGGGCCGTCTGGTTCTTCACCGACTTGGACGACTGCAATACGCAGTTGACCAATCTTTCGAGGAAGGCGCCGATATAGCTCTTGTCGTCCTGCTCTTTGGCAAACTTTACGGCCTGCTTCAGCTGGCCGACGATCTCATAGTCGCCGAGGATCTGCGAATCGAGCCCCGCCGCCACATGGAAAAGATGTTCCATGGCGTCCAGCCCGTTCTTGCAATAGACCAGTTCATCGAATGTCTCCCGGCTGCCCGTTGTCTGGGTACACAGCAGGTCGATCAGCTTGCCGGCGTCTTCGGCCAGACCATATATTTCGGTGCGGTTACAGGTGGACAGGACGAACAGTTCCCTGAGCCCGTATACGGGCGCCAGCGCCAGGATCTTCCCGTATTGTTCATTGCCGATGGCGAACTGACCTCTGACAGGGGCGTTCGTCTTCTTATAATTGATGCCGGCAATAAAAAATTGGGATATGTCGGAATGCTTGTTCACCATGGGGTTGCTCTGTAATGGATACTAAACGCAAAAATAGTCTCCACGGACGCTTAAACTTGAATTTTTGTGTCATTGTTATGTCATTAATAGACGCGGGGCCAAAATCCCATGAAGTTTTCAGCCTTACGCCTGTTAAATTTGCAAATTCATTTTTTATGGCGCAACCAGCTACAAGAGGCATTTTATTGATGAACCTGGGATCTCCGGATTCTACCGCGACCCCGGACGTACACCGGTATCTGATGGAATTCCTGATGGACGGAAGGGTGATCGATTATCCCTGGCTTTTCCGGAAGATACTGGTGGGGGGCATTATCGTGCCTTTCAGGGCTCCCAGGTCGGCGGAAGCCTACAAGACGATCTGGACAAAGGAAGGTTCCCCTCTCGTGGTGCTGACGAAGCAGCTCCAGCAGGCCCTGCAGCAGAAAGTGCAGGATCCCGTGGAAATAGCCATGCGGTATGGCAATCCGTCCATGGAGTCCGCCTATGAAACCTTATTGCGCAGGGCGCCGGAACTGAAAGAAGTGATTGCCGTCCCGCTGTATCCGCATTATGCCATGTCTTCTTATGAGACGGCCGTGGAAAATGCAAAAGAGGTGTACCGCAGGAAAAAATACAATTTCTCCCTGAGCTTCATCCCTCCTTTTTATAAGGAGCCGCATTATATCCAGGCCATGACCGGGAATATGCGCCCGTATCTGGCCCAGGACTACGACCATATCCTTTTCAGCTATCATGGCGTCCCCGGCCGGCATATCCGGAAGAGCGATATTACCGGTTCGCATTGTCTGAACTCCCCGGATTGCTGCGAGGTCGCTTCACCCGCGCATGCCCATTGTTACCGGCACCAGTGTTTTACCACTACGCGGGAAATGACCCGTCTGCTGGGTATTCCTCCCGAAAAATTCAGCATCTCCTTTCAATCCCGGCTGGGCAAAGGCTGGCTGGAACCTTTTACTGATATCCGGCTGGAACAGCTGCCGGGCGAGGGGATCAAAAAATTATTGGTCATCTGCCCTGCCTTCGTCAGCGACTGTCTGGAAACGTTGGAAGAGATCGCCATCAGGGGAAAGGAAACATTCATGGGGGCTGGCGGGGAGGAATATACGATGATCCCCTGTCTGAATACACATCCCCTCTGGGTGGAGGCTATCGCGGGATGGGTGACGGGAGCGCGTGCGGTGGCATTGGCATCAGAAAATCCATCGAATGTATAATTATATAAAGGCGCTGCACATCATCTTTGTCGTCACCTGGTTCAGTGGCCTGTTCTATATCGTCCGGTTGTTCGTCTACCATGCGGAGGCGGAGGAGCGGAACACGGCGGAAAAAACCCTTCTCCAACAGCAATTCCGTCTTATGATCAGGCGGCTCTGGCTGGGGATCACCTGGCCCTCGGCGATACTCACGCTGATCTTCGGCCCCTGGATGATGGTCCTGATGGGTTCCGTGCCGGTCTGGCTCGAGGTCAAGATCGGCTTTGTCGTACTGTTGTACCTGTACCATTTTTCTTTGCAAATGATCTTCCGGCAGCAGATGAAAGGGATCTTCCGCTGGTCTTCCCGGCAGTTGCGGATCTGGAATGAAGTGGCCACCATCTTTCTGGTGACGATCGTCATGCTGGCGACGGTGAAATCAGCGATGAGCTGGGCATGGGGTCTGACCGGTCTGATCCTGTTCGTGATCCTGCTGATGAGCGCGATCCGGATCTACAAGCTCCTCCGACAAAAAGGGACAAAAAGGTAAAAGAATGAAAACGGCTGAAAAGAGCTGAAAACACAAACCCTCCCGGCACGTGCCGGGAGGGCTCTTTTTCTATCCGGGGTAAAAAGGTGGCCTTTCAGGAAACCGATTTTACATGAGTTGGTCATTCAGGATTGGAACGAAATGGTCATTCAGGATTGGAAACTTGGTCATCCAAGGATTGGAGTAAATTTGGTCTGGTGGTGCTTTGCTTGCTTCAGGTTCTTCTAAAGGTAAATCAGAGATTAAAAACGGGTGGTGACGGATCCCATATGGATAAGATAAAACTAAAAAAATAGGGTAAAATCATCAGGTAGGTTTACGACGGAGAGAGAAAAGGAAGGGGAGTAGGAATACCCCCCTTTTTAACCCCTAAACCCTAAACCGTAGAAAGAGTTTTTCCGAGAAGAAGCTTGCAAACTATTGATTTACAAGCTATACCGTCCTTGGAAATCGAAATGTCTTTATTTATATGAGCTTCAGGATGTTGTCATCCCCGTGTATTTCAAACTTCTTGATACGTTATCCATAAATTATGCCAAAGCGCCGTTATGTGGATAACTACGGGGCATTTTTCCGCCTGCAGGATTCTGCTTTTGCAGAACCTTAACATTTTGGCTCCCTGGCGCTCCCGCCCATACTGCTGGCTGTTCTTACCTGGAATTCCGTACCTTTGCACCCCTTTATAACGGATAATATATGGCAGGCAAGTATAAAGAATATCAGCAACTGAACCTACCGGCCATCAGCCAGGAAATACTGGCGAAATGGGAGGCGGGCAGGGCTTTTGAAAAGAGCGTGGAGAGGAGGGAAGGGGCCACTCCCTTTGTATTTTATGAAGGTCCGCCCAGTGCCAACGGCTTGCCCGGCATCCACCATGTGATCAGCCGCACGCTCAAGGACCTGGTATGCCGCTATAAGACCATGAAGGGGTTTCAGGTCAACCGCAAGGGTGGCTGGGACACCCACGGCCTGCCCGTGGAGCTGGGGGTCGAAAAAATGCTGGGCATCACCAAGGAGGATATCGGGCGTAAGATCTCCATCAGCGAATACAATGAGACCTGCCGTCGTGAAGTATTGAAATACAAGGACAAATGGGATGATCTCACCATCAGGATGGGCTACTGGGTAGACCTGAAACATCCCTATATCACCTTTGAGAACAAGTATATCGAATCGCTGTGGTGGGTACTCGGCGAATTGTATAATAAAGGGTTCTTATACGAGAGCGTCAGCATCCAGCCCTATTCGCCCGCTGCGGGTACGGGCCTCAGCTCACATGAGCTCAATCAGCCGGGTACCTATAAAGATGTAAAGGATACGAGTGTCGTAGCCATGTTCAGGGCCATCCGCGACCCCCGCAGCGAATTTCTGTTCGAGGCCGCCGCGGAAGCCGCCGCACCCGCGGACATCTTTTTCATGGCCTGGACCACTACCCCCTGGACCCTGCCATCCAACCTCGGCCTGACCGTCGGTCCCCGTATCGATTATGTGTTGGTCCAGACCTTCAACCCCTACACCCAGGCGCCTGCCAACGTCATCCTGGCCAGGGCTCTGCTGGGCAAATACTTTACCGACTCCCCGGCCCAACTGCCATGGAAGATCCTGGCGGAATTCCAGGGCAGCCGCATCGAAGAATGCCGTTATGAGCAACTCCTTCCCTTCGAGGCCAACAGCCCCGATAAGGCCGGCAGCGGAGCGGACCCTTTCCGGGTGATCCCGGGAGATTTTGTGACTACGGAGGATGGTACCGGCATCGTACATACGTCACCCGCCTTTGGCGCGGATGACTATAAGGTTGGAAAGAAATATAATATCGGCATCCTGATCATGGTGGACAAGCAGGGAAAATTCGTTGACGGTCTTGGAGAATTCAGCAACCGCTATGTCAAGAATTATAAGGACGATCCCGCTTATCAGGATGTCAACGTCGATATCTGTGTGAAATTAAAAAAGGAAGGCCTGGCCTTCAAGATCGAAAAATACGAACACAATTACCCGCATTGCTGGCGCACCGACAAGCCCATCTTGTACTATCCCCTCGATGCCTGGTTTATCCGAACCACTGCCGTAAAGGACAGGATGGTCGAACTGAACAAGACGATCGACTGGAAGCCCCGTTCTACAGGCGAAGGACGCTTCGGCAACTGGCTGGAAAATATGGTGGACTGGAACCTGAGCAGGAGCCGTTACTGGGGCACACCCCTGCCTATATGGAGGACGGAAGAAGACAGTGCGGAAGCGGGCGGCGCAGCGCCCAGAGAAGAGAAATGTATCGCCAGCATCGCTCAGTTGCAGGAGGAGATCAAAAGATCGGTGGCAGCGGGATTCATGAAGGCAGAAGACGTACAGCGGCTGACGGCCGACCTTCACAAACCCTTTGTGGATGAGATCGTTCTGGTCAGTGACAGCGGCAAGCCGATGCGGCGCATATCCGATCTGGTCGACGTATGGTTTGACTCGGGCGCGATGCCCTATGCCCAGTGGCATTTCCCTTTTGAAAATAAAGAAACGTTCGAAAAGAACTTCCCCGCCGACTTTATCGCCGAAGGGGTCGACCAGACCCGGGGATGGTTCTATACCCTGCATGCCCTTGCCGTCATGCTGTTCGACAGCGTAGCCTACAAGGCCTGCGTCTCCCACGGGCTCGTGCTGGATAAGAATGGCAATAAGATGAGTAAGAGCCGGGGCAACACCATCAATCCTTTCGAAACCATCGAAAAATTCGGCGCCGACGCCACCCGCTGGTACCTGATCACCAATGCTTCCCCCTGGGAAAGCATGAAGTTCGACATCGACGGTATCCGCGAGGCCCAGCGTAAATTCTTTGGGACGCTGTATAATACGTATCAGTTCTTTGCCCTTTATGCCAATGTGGATGGCTTTGCTTTTACCGAAGCACCTGTTCCGCTGGAAAAAAGACCGGAAATAGACCGCTGGATCCTTTCTTCGCTTAATTCACTGATAGCAAAGGTGGAGGCCGGGTTCGATGAGTATGAACCTACCCTTGCGGGCCGCCTGATCGAGGATTTTGTGGACGAACATCTCAGCAACTGGTATGTCCGGCTCTGCCGCCGCAGGTTCTGGAAAGGCGAGTATGCGCATGATAAGATCTGCGCCTATCAGACGCTGTACGAATGTCTGGAAACGGTAGCCCGGCTGATGGCCCCGGTATCGCCCTTCTTCGCGGACTGGCTTTTCGGCAACCTCAATGAGGTCACGGACCGCATCGGAGTGGGCTCGGTCCACCATGCCGATTTCCCAGTGGCAGACCAGGCCAGGATAGACCTTTCGCTGGAAGAAAGGATGCAGCTTGCCCAGGATGCTTCATCCCTGATCTTATCGTTACGGAAAAAAGTCAATATCCGGGTCCGTCAGCCATTGCAGAAGGTCCTGATCCCCGTGCTGAACCCGCTGATGAAACAACAGCTGGAAAAAGTGGAAGACCTGTTAAAGACGGAGGTGAATATAAAGGAGGTGCAGTACCTGGCGGCCACCGATGGGTTTATAAAGAAAAGGATCAAACCGAATTTCATAGCCCTTGGCAAAAAGCTGGGCGGCAAAATGAAGTCCGTCAGCGCCGCCCTGGCGAATTTTTCGCAGGAAGATATTTCAAAATTGGAAAAAGAGGGCAATTATACTTTGTTAATTGATAACGAACCCTTAATATTACAGGTTAATGAAGTGGAGATTGTCAGTGAAGATATCCCGGGTTGGGTAGTCGCAAATAAGGACTCCCTTACCGTTGCCCTGGATGTAACGGTCACCCCGGAACTGGCAAATGAAGGGAATGCCCGTGAACTGGTCAACCGTATCCAGAAGATACGTAAAGACAACGGATATGACCTGACGGACAGGATAAAGGTACAAATTGCATCAAGCCCTACCCTTACGGATTCCTTAACCCAATTCCATGATTATATCTGTGCCGAAATTTTGGCAGATTCTGTAGAATTGGTACCGGAAATAGCGAATGGCACTGAAATTGAAGTGAATGATATTCATTTAAAGGTGTTTGTTATTAAAAAAGCCTAACAGTATGGCAACCAAGAAGAAAGCGGCAAAATCCGCTAAAAAACCTACTACCGTGAAAAAAGCGGCGCCGGCGAAGAAAACGCCTGCAAAGCCAGCACATTCGTCAGGTACCAAACCTGCGAAGAAGGCGGCTGCACCGCACGCCAAAGGCAGCGCCAAACCGGTAGCGAAAAAGGTTGCCCCGCCACCTCCTGCAAAAAAACCGGTTGTTGTCCCCGCTAAAAAAGCTGTGGCCGCCAAACCCTTGCCTTCCTATATCAAACAGGCCGTCCCAGTGGCAAAACCCGTACCTTTGCCCTCTAAATCCATACCAGTGCCTTCAAAACCCATTATCAAAACACCCGTACCTCCTTCCACACCTCCATTTAAACCATCCGCTCATCCGGTGCCAGGTGCCGCCGCCGCCAAGGCTGCCGCCGCTGCCGCCGCCGCTAAAGAGGAACCAAAGAAAGCAGCAGGAAAGGGGTCCGAATCAACGTCCGCAAAACCTGAACCCAGGAAAATACTTGCTCCGGCCAAACCAGCTAAAGTAGTCATCCCAGAAATAAAAACGAAAACGGTCCGGAAATATGAACCGGAATTCACAAAATCTGTATTAGATACCGTACACGAAGAACAAACAGGACCCACTATGAGATATAGCGACGCAGAACTTGGAGAATTCAGAGAACTGATCAACCGGAAATTGGATGCGGCTAAGAAAGAATTGGCTTACCTGCAGGGACTGATCACACGTAAGGATGAGATGGGAGGCGATAATGATGACGCCAGATACATGACCATGGAAGATGGTAGCATGAGCATGGAGAGAGAGCAGCTGAGCCAGATGGCCAGCCGCCAGATCACGTTCATCGATCATCTGGAAAAAGCCATCATGCGTATCGAGAACAAGACCTACGGAATTTGCCGGGTTACCGGCAAGCTGATCGATAAAGCCAGGCTGAGAGCCGTGCCCCATGCCACCCTGAGCATCGAGGCCAAGCAGATGATGAATAAATAAACCGCAAGGACTCCGAATAAATTTTCAAAGGCCGGTTACCGCCGGCCTTTTTGTTGTGCCCCGCCAGACTACGCCCGCAGGCATGCCCTATCGCCCCCTCCCCGTCCGCCTATCGCGCTGTCCCGCGACTGCTTTCACGACGGACTATAGGATAATATGGGAAAATCTCTTAATTTGGCATAGACCCAGTTTTGTAAAACGCCAACATTTCCCCCATGACCAACGTGTACGAAGCCATGAAGGCCGACCCCGATTATTTCAAGCAGTTTACGGTAAAAGATCTGCTCCTGGTCAATTATCAATGTCCGCAGATGGAGAAATGGGTGGACCTGTGGACGAATATGAATCATTTCATCTACACGCTCGAAGGAGAAAAATTGGTGAATCGTCCCGGCAATTCAAAAACATTGACCGCAGGTTCGCTGGTCTTTCTGAGGAAAGGCGCGTTCACTCAGGGCAGATTTCACGAAAAGAGCTGGAAGGTGATCGTCTTCTGCGCTCCCGATAATTATCTGCAAAAGCTGTTTAGCGAATACAGGTCGCAGTTACCCCTTCAAAAGATCCCCTCTTCCTCGCATGACGCCTTTATCGAGCTGAGCACCAACGATACGACCGACGCCTATTTCTATAGCCTGCTGCCCTATTTCACCCAACACCCCGCTCCGCCGGAGAACCTGCTGGAACTGAAGTTCCGGGAGCTGATGCTCAATATCTTCGTCAATACCGCCAATGGCGGACTGCTGTCTTATCTTAACAGCATCAGCGACCAGCAGAAGCCATCCCTGACGGAGGTCATGGAGGCCAACTATACCTACAACCTTTCGCTGGAGGAACTGGCGAAGATCAGCAACCGCAGCCTCACCGTCTTTAAAAAAGAATTCACGGAACTGTTCAAGTCCACGCCCGGGAAATGGCTGGTGAATAAAAGACTGGAACATGCTCAGCTCTTACTGATCACTTCGCAGAAGAGCGTCAGCGATATCTCGTATGAGAGCGGATTTGAGAGCGCCACCCATTTCAGCCGCGTGTTCAAGGAGAAATTCGGCACGCCTCCGCTGCAATACCGCAGACAGGGGGAAGTACAGCAAGCCTGAGCCGGATGCCACGCACACGATCCGCACGGCCATGACGCGCACCGATGACCAGGCGAAGAAAGGGCATAACGAGCTATTGCTGTCCACGTTGTCGTCTTCATCCGCCCGCAAAACCCCGCCCATCGCTGAATTCCATCCGATCTGATTTTTCGGCCCGCAAAGATAGAATTGCCGTCCTTCCAGATAAGCCTTCTGCGCGCAGCTAACTTATTTTTATCAAAATTATTATTTATGAGAAAAAATATTGCTGCCCGGCACATCGGGAATCTGCTCTTCAGGAATTTGTTCTCCGGAGTTCGGCACACCGGGAAGACCCCCCTCGTCATCGCCGGTTTATTTGCCTTGCTTTCCATTACCTATTTTTCATGTGGGAAAAAAACGAATTGGTGGGAGGGTGGAGGCCACGGGGGTCATGGAGGTTCCTCCGGCGATCCTTCCATGTTGCTGGTGTGGAATGACGCGGCAACGCAGGCGGTAACGCGCATGGGAACAGGTCCGGACGGTGCCTTGCCACCGATGCCCGAATCGCGGATCTATGCGATGGTGAACCTGGCCATGCATGATGCGCTCAACGGCGTGAAACCACAGTTCAGAACCTATGCGCTGTCCGGTGCAACGGATAAGAATGCAAGCCCTGATGCCGCGGTCGCCAAAGCCGCGCATGACGTGCTGGTAACCTTGTTGCCACCAATGGGCGGGTATGCCGACAGTCTTTATGCCGTGACGATCGCCATGGTGCCCGACGGACCCGCCAAAACAAAAGGGGTCAGCAAAGGCGCAGCCGCCGCGGCCGCTATGCTGGCCAAACGCGCACTGGACGGTGCGGATGTCGCCCAGATCCCATATGTCAGCGGCACTTTTCCCGGACAATATCGCCCTACGCCTCCTTTCGACGGACCGCCGTTCAATGGTTTTGTTGCCGTACCGGCATGGGGAAAGATCAGGCCATTCGCGCTGGCGAAGGATGCTCAGTTCAGGCCTGGCGCGCCCTATCCGGTCAACAGTAAGGAATACACCGCCGACTATAATGAGTCTAAAAATCTTGGCGCGGCAGTGGGCAGCGGCCGCACGCCGGACCAGACGCAGATCGGGCTTTTCTGGCTGGAGAATTCGCCGCTGGGCTGGAACAGGATCGCCAGGGACCTGATCATCGGCAGGCAGCTGGATGCATGGGATGCCGCCCGTCTGCTGGGGCTGTTGCATATGGCCCTTGCCGATGCGAATATCAGTTCTTTCGATGCGAAATTCTATTACAACTACTGGAGGCCGATCACCGCCGCCCGGCTTGGCAACAGCGATGGGAACGCCGCCACGACAGGAGATCCAGGCTGGGATGTGCTGGCGCCGCCAACGCCACCGATACCCGATTATCCATCCAATCATGCGGTGAATGGCGGGGCTGCAGCGCAGATCCTGACCGATTTCTTTGGGAAGGATAATATCCATTTTGCGGCCACCAGCAGTTCGCTGCCCAATGTCACCCGGAATTACAACAGCTTCTCCCAGGCTGCCAGGGATAATTCGCTGTCGCGTATCTATGCCGGCTATCATTTCCGGAATGCGGTGATGACCGGCGAGGCCATGGGGAAGAAGGTCGGGGACTGGGCATTCGACCATACCCTGCGTCCGCAGTAGGACCCGCGAACACGCACATGCGCGCCGGAGGGCACAGTACATGCCTGTGAACGCGCGCGAGACCGGTTGGAACGATGGGTCTCCGGCGCCCCGCCATCGAGCCCCAGCCGGAGCGATGGAACCGCACAGGGGAATACCAAAATCGTACACTCCGTTGCCCTATATCAGGTTTTAAACAGTTGGATGCCAATAAGATATCTTATTGGCATTTTTTTAGCCGCGATAGGCCGGTGTGCGCGTTATAAGCCATTCGTTGCCGCATGGTTCTGTACGTTGTTCTACCGCCCGGGCATCCAAAAATTTACACTATGTTAAAAAATTATTTTAAGACGGCGTTTCGCAATCTCCTCAGGAACAAGGTCTTCTCCATCCTGAATATAATGGGCCTCGCGATAGGTATTGCCACCTGCCTCGTCATCTGGTTGTTCGTTCAGCATGAATGGAGCTATGACCGTTATAACAAAAAGGCCGGCCGGATAGTGCGGGTCGTATTCCGGGGCAAGTTCCAGGGGGAGAAGCTGAACGAGGCGAACGTGATGCGTCCCGTCGCCCAGGCGCTGAAATCGGATTATCCGGAAGTGCAGGAAGCCACCCGTCTGCGTGATTTCGGATTTCCCCGGGTGCGTTACGGGAATAAAACCTTCCGGGATGACAGGCAGGCCTTTGTGGATTCCAATTTCTTTCAGGTATTCAGCATTTCCTTGCTGAAAGGCGATGCCGGGACCGTCCTTTTACAGCCAAACAGCGTCGTTATTTCCCGGGCCGTTGCCCAGAAGTATTTCGGGACGGACAATCCCATTGGCAAGATGTTATTCTTTGCGGACGCGAAGGCTACCTGTAAGGTAACGGGCGTTTTCGACAAGGTGCCCGATAATTCTCATTTTCATTTCGACATTTTTGTGTCCATGGCTACGGCGCCGGTATCTTCCGAGCCTTCGTGGCTGACCTCCGGTTATTACACTTACCTGGTGTTGCCTGCCGGTTACGATTACCGGAAACTGGAGGCGAAGCTACCCCAGGTAATGCTAAAATATGTGGGTCCGCAGTTACTGGAAGCGATGCACATGAGTCTTACCGAGTTCCGTCAGAAGGGCAACGATCTCGGATTCTATCTGCAACCGCTTACGGATATCCATCTGCATTCGGATTTTGCCGTTGACCTGGCGCCGGCTGGGGATATCCGTTATCTGTATATTTTTGGGGCGATCGCGGTATTCATGTTGCTGATCGCCTGTATCAATTTTATGAATCTCTCCACGGCCAGCGCTTCCAAACGGGCCAGGGAAGTGGGGGTCCGGAAAGTATTGGGTTCGGGGAAGTCGGATCTGGTGCGGCAGTTCCTGCTGGAATCCACCGTGCTGACGGTGATCGCTATGTTGCTGGGCCTTATTATAGCGAGGGTGGCGTTGCCGGTATTCAACGAGCTTTCCGGTAAAAGTCTGGTACTTTCCCTGACGGCCAATCCATGGCTGATCCCAGGGTTGTTGCTGTTCGGGCTGTTAACGGGCGTGCTTGCGGGGAGCTATCCTGCTTTCTTTCTTTCTTCCTTTAACCCCATCCTGGTGCTGAAGGGGAAGGTCACGGGGAGCGGGAAAAGCGCCGGATTAAGAAGCGGGCTGGTCGTTTTTCAGTTCTTTATTTCGATCACCCTCATCATCGCCACGGCGGTGGTCTACCGGCAACTCTCGTATATCCAGCATGCAAAATTAGGATACGATAAGGAGCAGGTATTGATCGTACAGGAGACCTGGTGGCTCCATAATAATGCGGAGGCCTTCCGCCAGGAACTCCTGCAGGATCCCCGGGTGGCAAATGTGAGCAGCTCCGAATATCTGCCGGCAGGGTCCAGCGATAACAATAACTTCTTTGTCTATCCGGGTGGTAATTCGGGGCTCATCGTGAAAAGCCTGCGCTACGAGGTGGATGACCGTTATATACCGACCCTCGGAATGCAGATGGCCGCCGGCCGGAATTTTTCAACCGATTTCGGAACGGACTCCTCGGCGGCCATCCTGAATGAAACGGCAGCGGCTGCCCTTGGATGGAAGAAGGGCGCCCAGGGACAAACGATCACCAATCCGGACAACAGCGGCCATGCCATCAACTATCATGTGATCGGGGTGGTGAAAGATTTTCATTTCAAGTCCCTGCACGAACTGATCTCTCCACTGGTGATGGTATTGGGCGGCGGCGGCAACCTGATCGTCAAAGCAAAGACGAAAGATATCCCGGGACTGCTCTCCACGATCAAAAATAAATGGAATGACCTCAAGGCCGAAGAGCCTTTTTCTTATTCGTTCCTCGACGAACGGTTCGAGGATAGCTACCGGGCAGACCAAAAGACGGGGATGATCCTCGGCATCTTCGCCGGGCTCACGATCTTCGTCGCCTGTCTGGGGTTGTTCGGGTTGGCTACGTTCACGGCGGAGCAGCGGACCAAGGAGATTGGTATCCGGAAAGTGCTGGGAGCATCGGTATCGGGGATCGTGTCCCTGCTGGCAAAGGATTTTTTAAAACTGGTCGTGATCGCCTTTGTGATCGCAGGTCCCATTGCCTGGTGGGTAATGAATAAATGGTTGCAGGACTTTGCCTATCGTGTTCCTATCGGCGGATGGATCTTTGTGTTTGCGGCGGGTGTGGCGATCTTTATCACGGTGGTGACGATCAGCACCCGTGCGGTGAGGGCCGCGCTCGCCAATCCGGTGAAAAGTTTAAAAGCGGAATAAGCCGGACACACCGCTCGCGCTTCTAAGATCAGCCAGTGGGCAACCAGCTCTCCTGGTACAGAGGACAAAAATCCCCAGTTTATGGTATTGTCATTTCATTTTATTTAAGAACCTTTGGCCCGGGCAAAATGGGCCATGCCCCGCCCGGAAATTCTTATCATATAAAACAAAAAAATGGCAAAACCCAACGGACCTCAGATGGACGCCGCAAGACTGCAGGCATTTAAGAATTTGGCCATAGATCCTCAGCGCAGGGCGATCCTCTGTCTCGATGGAGGAGGGATGAGAGGCATCCTGACCATACAACTGCTGAAAAAGCTGGAAGAAATAGCGGGTATCCCTTGTCATCAGCTGTTCGATATGGTGGCGGGGACCTCCACGGGTGGGATCATAGCGGGATTGATCACGACAGGTCATAATGCCACCGAGATCGAGACCCTGTATGAGAACCTGGTCACGCAGGTCTTCGACAAGCGCACCCTGGGCAACCGGTTTATCAACCCACCTGCCTTTACGAAAGAGAAATACCGCGACCTGCTGAAAGGGGTCGTCAAGGATGCCACGATACAACAGGCCTGTATGACAACGGACATCGACCTGATGATCACCTCCCGTGATATGTCAGCTGCGGAAGAGACCTTCTTTACCTGTTTCAAGCAAGGCGAAGGCAGTTATTACGGCACCTATAAGGATGTGCTGCTGCGTGCGGCAATGGAAGCGACCATGAGCGCCCCCACCTATTTCTATGCGCTGGAAAGATTTGTCGACGGCGGCACGACGACCTATAATAACCCGGCGCTGGCGGCCTATATGGAGGCCGTCTCCTATAGCCGTCCAGATAAGAACGAGGACCTGTCCTGTTATAAAATAGATGGGATCACCTTGTTCAGTTTCGGAACGGGCATCGCACGCCAGTTCATCAAGCCAACGGATACGCTCAACCCTCATGGTCTGGATATCGCTTTCTGGCTGAACTGGCTGATGACGGCCACGGGACAGGATGCCAGCGCCATGCAGGTAGACACGATGCGCTCGCCCATGATCCGGAAGGCCATCGATTTCCGCAGGTTCCAGATCTCCCTCGATCCCGCAGCGATCCAGCGGATACCCAATACCGATACCCTCGATGAACATAAATATCATTCCAAATGGCTGCATGACCTTACCGAAGAGATCCTGGGGGATATCGATATGGCGGATGTGACAAAGTTCGATCTGATGAAGATCATCGGCGGGCAGGTGGCTGCTTTTATCGTAGACAGCGGCAACGGGTTTAAGAATGATCTTGCCACCGACAACCGCGATCTGCTGGTGACGGCCTTTGGTGATATTCCGCGTATACAGAAGCAACTGAGCGACCCCGCGTGGCTGGATGCGTTTAAGAAATAGAGGGAGGAGTCAATTCGTTGTCCTGGCGGCCGGCCGGTGCCCGGAGTCCCTACACCGCAGTGCTACCCTCAGGCGGCAGGCTGGCCATAAAATCCGAAATGGTTGTTTCCCCTTTGGCGATCATGCCTTTCATGGCAACGGGGTCGAAGTCAAGGCCGCCTTCCCCTCCACCGAGCGGGGCGTCGGGACGGATGACATAGATCTTCAGCGGCTTCTTGCCGGCAAAGGGGTTGTCGAAGGGCGCCTGGAAGAATCCGTCGATGGCGGCCTGGGTAATGCCCGCGGCCAGCATCTTTTCCTTCGCCGACTCTATATACCGCAACGCGAGATTATACTGCAGGGGTATGCGGATATTGTTGACCGCTACATCCGTGGTAAAAATATCGATCGTTCTTTCCAGGATGGTAAAGGCGTCATTATAGGTCTGTTCGACGGGAGGATCGTCACCGGGAGTCAGCAGGATCGCATAGATCTCATCGGCTCCCGCATCGATAGCGAGCTGTACGCCCGCATATTCACGCACCCCTCCATCCACAAACTGACGCATGGGCAACTTTCCCTTATGCACTTCGATAGGCGGCATGAAGACGGGCTGGCAGGCAGAGGCCATGATCGCCCGGCGCAGTTCGTCGGGCGTATTGAGCTTTTCAATTTCAAAATCGGATACGATGGGATGGTCCTTTGTAGCGAAATAAACGGGCTGACCGGTCTGCAGACAGGTCGTCACCAGAAAGAGCTCTTTTGGAAGCCCGAAGATGGTATTGCTGCGCTTGTCGTCATAGGTCCTGCTGATCAGACTCGCCAGCGGTCCCGCATCGAAGAGGGCATTGTCCGACAGGATGCGCGTGACGACATTCCCTTTGATGATGATATCCGAGGTCTTTACGCCGGTATAGAATTGTTCGAGGACATCGATCTCCCCCGTGGCGGCCAGCGGTGCGATCAGTGACCCGGTGCTGGTGCCGATGAATATATCGAAGCCGATGGCTGGGAATTGGGTAGCCAGTTGTTTGATGACGCCGACGGCAAACGCTCCCTTGCTGCCTCCGCCGCTGATGACCAGGGCTCTTTTGCTCATAATGATCGTTTATGGTTTTGAAAATGGATCCGGTGGGTTGGGGCTTCTTTTCTTGTGCAGCAGGTTGAACCCAAGGACACCCTGGAACCACCAGGTATTCAGGTTGTAGTCCCGGTGGGCGGTAACACCCAGCACCAGCAACTGTCCCAGCTCTGCCCTTAATCCTCCTCCCACCATCCTTTCGCTCGTGCCGCCCCATAAATACTGGACCTGCGCCTGAACGTTGGCGACAGAGCCAAGAGGACCGGCATTGAACTGGGCCAGCTTCAGCGTTGCTTCGGGACCGGCAAGACCCAATAATTTTTTGCCGGTAAAGGCGAGGCCGGCTGCGGCGCCCACCCTCAGGACCGAAGGGACGACCGTTACCTGGGGGCTGAGCATAAGGCTGCCCGTATAGACATCGGGGGATGCTTTGAAATTGGTGACCATACCCTGTGCGCCTTCGAGGTACATGACCCATCCTTTCGGAAATTCCTGCGCCTTCAGGGTCGAAAGGGAAAATAAAAACAGGGCTGTGCCGATAAGCGTCCGGGTTGCTTTCATAAAAAATAGGTCTACCGTAAATTAATGTTCCTGGTCAGCAAATGCAATAGGTGTTAGTAACTATTTCATTACTCCCATACGCCAAAATAAAAAGAAAGCCTCAGACTATTTTCCCCGAAGAAGGAGTGGTGCTGCCGGGAGAAGGACCGGCTGGGTTTGCGGGAGGAGCGGGGAGTGCGCGCAATTGTTTATTTCACCAGCTCGAATTTGCTCTGCAATCTGATATCGTCGGAGGCGCTTCCGATCATCAGGTCGAAGACCCCGGGCTCGGCCACCCATTGCAACTGCTGGTTGTAGAAGGACAGCTTCTCCCTGCCGATCGTAAACCGGACGACGCGGCTTTCACCGGGCTGAAGTCCGATCTTGACAAAATCCTTTAATTCTTTGACGGGCCTTACCAGCGAGGCCACTTCATCCCTCAGATAGCATTGCACGACTTCTTCTCCGGCATATATACCGGTATTGGTCAGGGTCAGGCTCACGGTGATGGTCTGATCTGTCTTCATCCTGAGGCTGCTGAGCTTCAGATCGGAATAGCGGAAACTCGTATAGCTGAGCCCATATCCAAAAGCATACCGGGGATAGAGACTGAGATCGGTGTAGGAGGACCGGTAGAAGCGGTCGCTGTCGCTCAAGGCTGGCCTACCCGTACTCATATGCGCATAATAGATGGGGATCTGGCCTTCCGCCCGGGGGAAGCTGACCGGCAATTTTGCGCTGGGATTGTAGTCTCCGCTCAGTACGTCTGCCATCGCATTGCCCGCCTCGTCTCCCAGCCACCAGGTGTACAGGATCGCGGGGACGTGATCTGCCGTCCAGTTGAAGATCAGTGGACGACCCGAACTGATCAGGACCACGATGGGCTTACCTGTCTTGCAGATGGCCTGGATCAGCTCTTCCTGCACTCCCGGCAGATGAAGGTCCGCCCGGCTCTTTGCCTCGCCGGTCATATCCCTTCTTTCTCCTACCGTCATAATGACCACATCCGACTGTCCGGCAGCGGAGATCGCTTCGGCAAATCCATTGCGGGAACTGTCTTCGATGTCGCAGCCTTTCGCATATACGATGTCGGCAGATCCGCCCAGCCTGGCGGTGATGCCTTCCAGCGGAGAGACGATATAATTGCTGTCCGGCCACTCCGTCGCCCAGAAACCCAGCATCTGCATCTTTGATCTTGCGAGCGGCCCTATGACGGCGATCTTCTTAATTTCCTTGGACAGGGGCAGGAGATTATGCTCGTTCTTCAGCAACACGATGCTCTTATCCGCCATGCTCCGGGCCATGCGCCGGTGCTCCGGATCGTTCAGCGCCTGCTGCTCCCGCTGCTCATTGCAATACCGGAAAGGGTCGTCGAACAATCCCATTTCGAATTTTTTGGTCAGGATCCGTCGCACCGATCCATCGATCCGCTGCATGGACACCTTGCCCTCTTTTACCAGCCGGGCCAGGCTGCCGATATAGCTGCGGCTTTCCATATCCATATCATTTCCAGCGGTGACCGCGGCGAGGGCGGCTTCATAGCTGTCCTTTACAAAGCCGTGGTTGATCATTTCCCCGATGGAGCCCCAGTCGCTGACGATAAAACCCGAAAATTTCCATTTCCCTTTCAGGATCGTGGTTTGCAGATAACCGTTCGCCGATGCGGGAATGCCATTCAGGTCATTGAAGCTGTTCATAAAGGTCGCGGCGCCTGCCTCTGCGGCGGCCTTGAAGGGCGGCAGATAAACTTCCCACAGGGTCCGGTCGCTGATGTCGACGGAATTATAATCCCTTCCCCCGATAGCCGCGCCATAAGCAGCGAAGTGTTTTACACAGGCCAGCACGGCATCGGTGTTGCCCGGTCCTTTTCCCTGAAATCCTTTTACCCTTGCGCGCGCGATGGCCGAGCCCAGATAAGGGTCTTCGCCGGCGCCCTCCATGATCCTTCCCCAGCGTGGATCGCGGGCGATGTCCACCATCGGTGCGAAGATCCAGTGGATGCCGCCTGCTGCCGCTTCCGTCGCAGCGATCCGGGCCGATCGCTCTATGGCTTCGAGGTCCCAGGAAGCTGCCTCGGCGAGCGGAACGGGAAATGTCGTCCGGTATCCGTGGATGACGTCCTGGCCGAACAATAAAGGGATCTTCAACCTCGAATGCATGGCTATCTCCTGGATCTCCCGCGTGTGCGCCACACCGTTGATATTGAGCATGGAGCCCAGCTTACCTTCTCTGATTTCCTGAAGCTTGTTATCGTCTCCGGTAATGGGCCCCGTCTGAGCCCAGTTGCCCGAGTATTGGTTCATCTGCCCTATCTTTTCTCCGAGGGTCATCAGCCGGAGCACGGAATCCACTCTTTGCGCGATGGTTTTTTTCTGCGCGGAGGATGCCAATCCTGTTGTTATTATTAATAATAACAACAGGATTGGCCGGAATTTTTTCAGGAGCTGCCGGCCCGAGGCAAGCATATAGATCCCGTATGTGGTGGTGGCCAATGCGACGCCGATACCCAGAAAGGCGAGGATGAAGGGTTCGCTCCGGCTGTCGCCTGCGATCATGGTCATGCTGATCAGAGAGATCAGACAGGTCCATGTCGCTATATAATAATCGATCTGCCGCTGAAAGATGCGGGCCATGGGATAAAAATGGAGACCGACGATCAGCGCGATGGCGGGTAAGATATACCGGTCGTGCCCCAGCAGCACGAGGATCACCGAAGCCACCGGGATGGCCAATCCCTCGATGCCAAAAATGATCCCGAAGGCTCTCCCCATTTTCTTGCCCTCGGCCTTGTCGGCGTCGGTGGTGAACTTCGGGAACTTGCCGGATATAAGGAACAGCCTGATCCCGGCGATGATAAAGACGAGACAGATGGCGGCAAAGGCGATGAGCACGATGCGATGATCCTGTCCCAGCAGGCCGCCCTGGGCGATCCCCGTCCACATCATGGTAAAAAAGGCCATCAGAAAAAGCCCTCCGGCGATGCTGCGGATGACAATTCTTGGTAGGGTATGCGATTGTGTATTCATGAATTTGATTGGCTGACCAAACATAATCATATTTGTAAAAATAATTGTCATGAAGGCGGCCGTATTACAGCACGCAGGGCAAATACCCCGGTACGAAGAATTCCCCGATCCCACTTCTCAGGAAGACTGACGGAGCCGCTGATGCGATCAGGGACCCATGTTGGTGGGCGTTGATTGTGGGGAGCGATGATTGCCGCTTAATTGAACCGGTAAAAAGGCAGATTGGAAAAATCCAGGTCAAGGATCTTCAGCAGTTTGTCGCAGAGGATCCCGAAATCGGCGGGTTTGGTGAGGAACAGGTCGGCGCCCAATTCCTTCGAACGCTGTACATCCAGCGCGTTTTTGGAGGTCGTGAAGATCACCACCGGAATGTCTTTATACCGCTGCTGTTGTTTCAAGGCGACGAGACATTCATATCCGTTCATGACCGGCATGTTGAGGTCCAGAAAAATGAGGTCGGGGGGTGGGGGTATCCCTATCTGTTCGAGCGCCTCCTTGCCATTACTGGCTATTTCACAGTGTGAATCGGGCGAGATCTCATTCAACGCATCGCGAAAATAAAGCTGATCATCCGCGTCGTCGTCTACCAATAATATTTTCTTAACAGGGTCCATTTCGCGGCATTTTTGGTTGTTACGATCAGACCGACAAGATAGTATAAAAAACTTCAATATGCAATTACGGGGATAAATATCGAAAAGAGCTAAATCACAGCTAGAGGGATGAATATATCAAACGTAGCCCCTACCCCTTCTTCGCCCGCAGCCGTTATAAACCCGTTATGGTTCCGCATGATCTTTTTGCAGATGGCAAGTCCGATACCCGTCCCGCTGTAGACGGATTTTCCGTGCAGGCGCTGGAATAGTTCAAAGATCTTATGCGCATATTGCTGACCGAAGCCGATGCCGTTATCTTCGACGCTGATCTTCCAGTAGTCTTTGCCGGGATCGCCGCCTTCCTTCCCGAACGCTTTACCCGCTACCCGTTCCGCCGAGATCTTTATCAGCATACCGACACCCTCTTTACTGTATTTGATGGAGTTGCCGATCAGGTTGATCAGCAGCTGGTGGAACTGAAGAGGGATCAGCTTAAGGGATGGAAGAGGCCCGGATACTATGGTAACTTTTTTTTCTTCGATGGACTCATGCAGATCGTTCTTTACTTCCTCCAGCAACTGGTTCAGATCGGTTGGTTCAAAGTCCAGGCTGGAATTGCTGGATTGCGAATAGGATAGGAATGCGTCTATAAGGTTCTGCATACGCGACGCCGCACCCGTGATCCGCCCAAAATAATCTTTGGAAAGATCGGAGAGGTTGTCTTTCTCCTTTTCGGTGATCCGCTGACAGAAGGCGATTATTTTTCTCAGGGGTTCCTGCAGATCGTGGCTGGCGACATAATTAAATGACTCCAGCTCCGAGTTGCTGCGTTCCAGCTCACGGATGATACGTTCCAGTTCGGCATTGGCCTGCAGAAGGGATTGCGTCCTTTCCATTACCTTTTTTTCGAGGTCCTGCATAAAATTCCGCTGATCGTGGATATCGGTGCTGGTCCCCACCCATCGCTGGATCTTGCCATTCCCGTCTTTCTGCGAACGCGCGCGGCTGAGCTGCCATCTGTATTCTCCATTATAATTCCGGAACCGGTGCTCGAAAAAGAATTCCTCGCCGTTGGCGATCGCATACAGCCATTTCCTGATATTCTCGTCCCGGTCATCGGGATGAACGATATTGATCCATTTCCCCTGCTGAAGCTCTTCATCATTCAAGCCGGAATAATTATAGACGGCCTCGTTGAAATAATTCAGGTTGCCCTTTTCATCCCCGGTCCAGATCAGTTGCGGCATGGAGTTCGCCAGCAGACGGAACTTGCTTTCGCTCTCGCGCAGGTCGTCCAGGATCCTTTTCTGGCGGGTGATATCCATTACGGTGCCATACATCCTTATCGCTTCGCGCTGTTCGTTAAAGATCGCTTTTCCATATACATTGATCCAGTGGGTGGTCTTGTCCGGCCAGTTGATGCGGGCCTCGTACACGAGCGATCCTTTTGTATAAGACTCCTGTACTGCCCGGTCGCGGACCTCTTTGTCCTCGGGATAAAAAGTCTCCAGAAGATCCTCATGCGGAACGTTGGGCCTGCTGCCAAAACCAAATATTTCATTCAGACGCGGGGAGCTCAGGAATGTCTGGTTGGCGAAATCCCAGTCGAAGGCGCCCATTTCCGCCGCCTCGATGGCCAGCCGGGAACGGAGTTCGGTCTCTTCGATCTTCATACGGGTGAGCACCATTTCGGAGACATCATAGCAATACACAAGGATGCCCGTGGTCTTGCCTGCCAGATCGACAAAGGCCTGGTAGATGAAATTGATATACACTTGTCCGGTCTTCCCGTCGGCCCGGATGAGGGCCAGCGGCATTTCTTTTCCGGTGAAGGGTTCTCCCGTCCGGTATACCTTGTCCAGCAGTTGCGTATACCCCTGCGCCTCCAATTCCGGAAGCGCTTCTTTTACTTTTTTACCGACGATGTTCCTGTTGCCGATAAAATCGAGATACAGCGGATTGGCAAATTCGAATATATGCTCGGGCCCTTTCAGGATGGCCAGCATGGCGGGCACCTGCGTGAAGAAATTCTGAATGGTCGCCTGGCTGTCCTGGGCCTTGAAGCGTAGCCTCGTCTCGCTCCTCAGCCCGAAATAGGCGGCTGAGACGATAAGGATCGCGAAAATGGAAAAGATAAGGGAATACAGCGGGGTGATCGTGGCGTACTGGTCCTTATCCCGGATCCTTTTCAGCAGGAGCTGGTCCTCAAAGTCGATCATTTCACCGATGACGTTGCGGATATGGTCCATAGTCTGCCTCCCGTTGGCGAGATAGGGGTAGAGGTTAGCCAGTGGTTGGCCGGACATAGTGAGGTTCTTCACAAGACTCTGGTACCGGAGGGCTATCAGCTTTTTCAGGGTGGCCATTCTCGCCTGTTGCTCCTTGCTGTCGGACGTCAGGGAGTCCAGCACGGAAAGGATCTGCGTGATCTTTCCGGTCGAACCCATGAACGGTAAGAGGAAGGTGGAATCTTTCGTCAGCAGAAATCCACGCTGACCGGTCTCGGCGTCTTTCAATATGGAAAAGGCCTGCTCCAGCCTCAGCTTGACAAGGTTGCTGTGATTTACCCAAGCGTGTGCGGTGTCGAAGCGGGTGATCCGCTGGTAGGATAAGAACGAAGTGACCAGCAACAGGGCGACGATGAAAATAAACACGGTGTCCAGCAATATGATCCCAGCTCGCTTCATGCCATAAAATAAGACTATTTATCCAGGAAGGCAAGCGCCTTTTTGATCAGCGCGACGCAGCCTCTGATGATAATTTATCCATAATTATAAAAATGATCCCTTTTTGCTGCCATTCCTGCGATCGCGGAGGGCAAATAATAATATATTGTATCAAACAATACGAAAGCATGCGCCTCAAAATGAATTCCCTCGCGATCGCGGCCTGTCTGATTTGTTCCCTGAATTACTGCGCTGCGGCGATTGCCGGAGGGGTACACGTCGCAAACCCACATGCCGCAAACAATGTTGGCGCGGTCACAGGTGCCGTAGCAACGGACGATACCCTAAGGGCCGCGGCCCTGCATCCTTTCGGGAGATTCCTGCTGGGAGATGGAGTGGGCGGAGCGGCAGGTGGGGTCGGAGCGCGCGCGGGCGGCGGGTCGACAGGTGGCTCCCCCGCGGCCGGAGTCCAGTCCATAGAGCTCATCGGCTCCGCCGTTCACTTCGGGTTCAGCTTCAAAGGAAAAGAAGTGCTGGTCTTTGCGCATATCGATGATGCCGGCGGGCATAACTACCTGCAATACGAGCTGGACGGCGTGTACCAGAAAAAAATAAAAATAATGGGCAATGACCGGCAGCCGGCTATCATCAGCGCGTCC